>NZ_JBFAHX010000071.1:15030-27106 GCF_040654435.1 Streptomyces sp. NPDC050703 | reverse complement strand
TTTCCCTTTCCGGCGGTTCCGACTCTATCAGATCCTTTCGGGCCTGATTCCCAGTCAGCGGGAGTTGTCTTCGCGGCTGTTGGGCCGTTCCGACGTCTCAAACTCTAGCGGGTTTTCCCGGCGACTCATAATCGAGCCGTGGAATTGAATTCGGGCATGCCGAATGCGTTCCGTTGGGAGGTCGTGCAGAGTTTGTTTTGCCGCTACCCGCGGCGGGGTGTCGCTGTCGCAGAACCGTTACGGCTCCGTGGCAACCCGAAGAACTCTACGGATCGAGCGGGTGGCTGTCAACCCACCCAACTGCCCTCCGGTCGGAGCGTCAAACGGGTGCTCAGTCCAGGTCGTTGAGGCGGCCGCCGGCGTCCGGCTGGGCGTCCTCCACGCGGCGCAGGAGCCGGGTCAGCACCTCGCCCAGGGCGCCGCGCTCCTCCTGGGAGAGGTCCTGGAGCAGGTCCTCCTCGAAGACCGTGGCGAGACGCATCGCCTCCAGCCACTTCTCGCGGCCCTCCGCGGTCAGCTCCACGATCACGCGGACGCGGTTGCTCTCGTCGCGGTCCCGGGTGACCAAGCCCTCCGCCACCATGCGGTCGATCCGGTGCGTCATGGCGGCCGGCGTGAGGCCGAGCCGCTTGGCCAGCTCGCCCGGACCCATTTGGTACGGAGCACCGGAGAGGACGAGGGCCTTGAGCACCTCCCACTCGGCGTTGCTGATCCCGAGAGTCGCGGTCTGGCGGCCGTAGGCGACGTTCATGCGGCGGTTCAGGCGGCCGAGGGCCGAGACGATCTCCTCGACCTGGGGATCCAGGTCCTGGAACTCCCGCTGGTACGCGGCGATCTGTTCTTCAAGTGTCGGCTCACTTGGGCCGGGGGTGTCACCCATGGGCCGAGTATGGCACGGGCTCACTTGGCGTTGAAGTGCTTCAGTGTGTACAGTTTAGGTCTGAACTTTAGCTTCGAAGTCTTCATCTCTAAGGCTTCACCACGGACTCCCAAGGCAGGTGAAAGTGACCAGGGCGATGGGCGCAGCGATGCGTCGAATCCAGGCAGGCAGCGCGCTGAGCGCGTTCGGCATCGGTTTCACGGTCCCGTTCCTCTACGTCTACGTGGCGCAGGTGCGGGATCTGGGAGCCAGTACGGCGGGCATCGTGCTCGCCGCGTTCGCCATGGCCGCTCTGATCGTCCTGCCCGTCACCGGCCGCGTCATCGACCGTCGCGGCCCCCTCCCGGTGCTCGTGGGCGCGGCGGTCGTGGCGTCCGTGGGCGCGGTCGCGCTGGGCCTCGCGAACAGCGAGCCGACGGCGATCCTCGCCGCGGCCCTGCTCGGCGCGGGCACCGCGGTGATGCAGCCGGCGCTGGCGACGATGATCGTCTGGTCGTCGACGCCCGCCACGCGTACGCGCTCCTTCGCGATGCAGTTCTTCCTGCAGAACCTCGGCCTCGGCATCGGTGGCCTCATCGGCGGCCAGATCGTCGACGAGAGCCGCCCCGGCAGCTTCCTGCTGCTTTTCTCCATCGAGTCCGTGATGTTCCTGGTGCTGGCGGCGATCGCCCTGACCGTGCGCCTTCCGCACGCGCCGGCCATCCAGGACGCCATGCCCAAGGACGCGTCCGCGCCGCGCGGCGGCATGCGCGCGCTCCTGCGGCACAAGGCCATGGTGCAGCTCTGTGTGCTCGGCTTCGTGATCTTCTTCGCCTGCTACGGGCAGTTCGAGTCGGGCCTCTCGGCGTACGGCGTGGAGGCCGCGGGCATCTCGGCCTCGACGCTGGGCATCGCGCTGGCCGCCAACACGGCGATGATCGTCGTCGCGCAGTTCGCCGTCCTGAAGTTCGTCGAGCGGCGCAAGCGGTCCCGGGTGATCGCCGCCGTGGGTCTGATCTGGGCCTTCGCCTGGCTCCTCGCGGGGTACGCGGGCGTCGGCCACGGCAGCCAGGCGATGGCCACGGCCGCGTTCATCTCGACGTACGCGCTGTTCGGGCTCGGTGAGGCGATGCTGTCGCCGACCGTCGCGCCGCTGGTCGCCGATCTGGCGCCGGGCGGCATGGTCGGGCAGTACAACTCGGCGTTCGCCCTGGTGAAGCAGCTGGCCCTCGCGGTCGGCCCGGCCGTGGGCGGCCCGATGGGCGCCGCGCTGCACGTCCCGTACATCGTGACGTTCGTGCTGTTCTCGCTGGGCATCACGGTGCTCGCGGTGCGTCTGGGGCGGCAGCTCACCCCGGTGCAGAACCAGCCCTCGCTGGCCAAGAGCCCGGTGGTGGCGCAGGGCGGTCCGGCCACCGAGCCCGCCGCGGCGGCCAACGCTTAGGAGACCGCACCGGAGCGCGCTACTTGGGCAGCGCGAACTCGCACCAGACGGCCTTGCCGCCGCCAGGGGTGCGGCGCGAGCCCCAGTTCGACGCGATCGTGGCGACGATGGCGATGCCGCGTCCCGCCTCGTCGGCCGGTTCGGCGCGGCGGCGGCGCGGCAGGTGCTCGTCGCCGTCGGTCACCTCGATGATCAGGCGGCGGTCGGTGCGGCGCAGCCGCAGCCGCATCGGCGGGGTGCCGTGCTGGAGTGAGTTCGCGACCAGTTCGCTGGCCGCGAGGACCCCGAGGTCGTGCAGGTCCGGGGCGAAGCGCCAGCTCGCGAGGACACCCGTGGCGAAGGCACGCGCGCGTGGCGCCGCTTCGATCCCGCCGAGGAGCTCCAGGGTGGCGTTGCGGAACAGCTCTGCGTCGGAGCCGGCGCGGGCGGGGTGCTGGAGGACGAGGACGGCCACGTCGTCGTCGTGGTCGGCCGCCACGCCGAGGGCGCGGATCAGCCGGTCGCACACCACCTGGGGCGTGCCGGTGGCGCCGGCGAGGGCGCGCTCCAGGGACGCCACTCCCTCGTCGATGTCCTCGCCGCGCCGCTCCACCAGGCCGTCGGTGTAGAGGACGGCGGTCGAACCGGGCCCGAGCGGCACGGACCCCGATGTGTGCTGCCAGCCGCCGGTGCCGAGCGGCGGGCCCGTGGGCTCCTCGGCGCGGTGGATCACGCCGTTCTCGTCGCGGACGAGGATGGGGAGGTGCCCCGCGGACGCGTAGGAGAGGCTTCCTTCGTTCGGGTCGTGCACCGCGTAGACACACGTGGCGATCTGCATGGCATCGATCTCGGAGGCGAGGCCGTCGAGGAGCTGCAGGACCTCGTGCGGGGGCAGGTCGAGGCGAGCGTATGCCCGCACGGCGGTGCGGAGCTGGCCCATGACGGCCGCCGCGCGCACTCCGCGGCCCATGACGTCGCCGATGACGAGGGCGGTGCGTCCGCCGCCGAGGGTGATCACGTCGTACCAGTCGCCGCCGACCGCTGCCTCGGTGCCGCCCGGCTGGTACGTGGCCGCGATGCGCAGGTCGTCGGGCTGCTCCAGTTCCTGGGGCAGGAGTGACTTCTGGAGGGTGACGGCCGTCTCGCGCTGGGCGCGCTCGCTGGCACGCAGGCGCTCGGCGGCCTCGGCGTGGTCGGTGACGTCGGCGGCGAAGACCAGGACGCCGCCGCCCTGCCCCGCCCCGTCGGCGGGCCCGCCGACGGGCAGCGTCACCGGGGTGCACGTGAACGTGTACGAACGGCCGCTCGGCGCCTTGCGGGACTTGACGGTCCGTGGCTTCGCGCTGCGCAGGACCTGGTCGAGCAGGGGGAAGAGCCCCAGCTCCGCCAGTTCCGGCAGTGCCTCGCGCGCGGGCTCGCCGAGCGGGCGGGGCCCGAAGGCGGTCGCGTAGGAGTCGTTGACGTAGGCGACGCGGTGGTCCGCGCCGTGCACGAGGGCGACGAGGGCCGGGACGCGGTCGAGCACCTCGCGGACCGGCAGGGCGTCGACGCCGTCGACGGGGGTGGTGGCGCGGGCGTTGTCGGAGAGCCGCTCGGCGCGGGCTGCGGGGACGGAGCCGTCCCCGCGCGGTGCCGCGGGGACCGTCTGCTCGGTCCGCGCCGCCGCGCGGCGCTGCGTTCCGGGGAGCCGGGCGCTCCAGCGCGTGAAGTTCACTGCGTTAGGCCTCGTGGTGTCGCTTCTGGATCGGCTTCGGGATCGAAAACACAGCGTGCGAGGGCGAGTGGCCAAGGGCCGGCCTCGCGGCCGGACCATGGTCACACGGACAGTCTGACCGTCCGGTCCGGCATCCGCCGGGCCCGGCCGGTATCCGTCAGACGCCGGGTGCGTGCGGGGAGTTCCTGACTCCGGTCAGGAGGACTCCTTCGGGGGCTTGTGACCGGCCGCGAGTTCGAATTCCGCACGGGGGTGTTCGAGCGAGCCCAGGGAGACGATCTCGCGCTTGAACAGCCCGGACAGGGTCCATTCTGCGAGCACACGGGACTTGCGGTTGAAGGTCGGCACTCTGCTCAGGTGGTAGACGCGGTGCATGAACCAGGCAGGGTAGCCCTTCAGCTTGCGTCCGTAGACGTGCGCGACACCTTTGTGCAGTCCCAGGGAGGCCACCGAGCCGACGTACGCGTGCGTGTACCTCTTGAGCGGCCGCTCGTGCAGGGACGCCACGATGTTGTCGCCGAGGACCCTGGCCTGGCGTACGGCGTGCTGTGCGTTGGGGGCGCACTCCTTGCCGGCTTCCTCGGCGGTGACGTCGGGGACCGCGGCCGCGTCTCCCGCGCCCCACGCGTGCGTGGTCCCCTCGACGGTCAGCTCCGGGGTGCACTTCAGCCGACCGCGTTCGTTCAGCGGCAGGTCGGAGGCGGCGAGCACCGGATGCGGCTTGACGCCCGCGGTCCACACGACGGTGCGGGTGGGGAAGCGCGAGCCGTCACTCAGAACGGCGACACGGTCCTCGCACGATTCGAGCCGTGTCTCCAGGCGTACGTCGATATTGCGTCGCCGCAGCTCGCCGACGGTGTACTTGCCCATCTGAGCGCCCACCTCGGGCAGGATGCGCCCCATGGCCTCGACGAGAATCCACTTCATGTCGTGGGGCTTGATGTTGTGGTAGTACCGCGAGGCGTAGCGCGCCATGTCCTCCAGCTCGGCGAGCGCTTCGACGCCCGCGTAGCCGCCGCCCACGAACACGAAGGTCAGGGCCGCGTCGCGGAGGGCGGGGTCGCGGGTGGAGGAGGCGATGTCCATCTGCTCGATGACGTGGTTGCGCAGCCCGATGGCCTCTTCGACGGTCTTGAAGCCGATGGCGTGATCGGCCAGTCCGGGGATCGGCAGGGTGCGCGCGATGGAGCCGGGCGCCATGACCAGTTCGTCGTACGCGATGTCGACGGGCCCCGCGCCCTCCTCCTCGGTGGCGAGCGTGGAGAAGGTCGCGGTGCGCTTGGCGTGGTTCACGGACACGACCTCGCCGATGACGACGCGGCACTTGTCGAGGACGCGGCGGAGCGGGACGACGACGTGTCTCGGTGAGATGGAGCCGGCCGCCGCCTCGGGCAGGAACGGCTGATAGGTCATGTACGGATCGGGGGTGATCACCACGATCTCGGCCTCACCCCGCTTGAGCTCCGCCTTCAGCTTCTGCTGGAGGCGGAGTGCGGTGTACATGCCGACGTAACCACCGCCGACGACGAGAACGCGCACACGGTCCGGGGTGCCGGGGGTCGTCCCCCGGGAGATCGCAGCCTTCACCATCCCATGACGCACCCGGGTCCGGAGTTTGTCCACAGGCCCGGCGAATTGTGTGACCGGAGGCGGCGCGCGGCGGGTGTTCGGGGTGCTGCCGGGACGGGCGGAAGACACGCAGGTCATCCGGGGTGGAGGGGGGAGAGGCCCGGGGTGCAATAAGGCCTGAAACGGTGCGTACTCCGATCGGGGGGCGCACCGTGCGGAACCCACCTCTTCTGAATTGACTCCGGCTCAACTATGTTCGTGGGACGTCGGGGTGTCGGGGGGATGCGCTCGTCGGGCCGAGTTTCGGGCCCGCGGAAGGGTTCACTTCTCACACGCCGGTTGTCAATGGCGGGGAGTGTCTCCGGGGGGAGACGTCATTACCGGGGGAACGTGTATGCACATTCAGGAGACTCACTGGACTTCCGCTGCCGCGTCGACCTCAGCCGTCGGCCCGGGCGGAAACGGACGCGACATGGGGGAAGGAGCGCGCACGACACCGCTGCGTGTCGACGCACAGCGCAATCTCGAACATGTACTTCGTGCGGCGCGCGAGGTCTTCGGCGAGCTGGGCTACGGCGCGCCGATGGAAGACGTGGCGCGCCGCGCGCGGGTCGGTGTCGGCACCGTCTACCGGCGCTTCCCGAGCAAGGACGTCCTGGTCCGGCGCATAGCCGAGGAGGAGACCTCCCGGCTGACGGACCAGGCGCGTGCGGCGCTCGGGCAGGAGGACGAGCCGTGGTCGGCGCTGTCGCGCTTCCTGCGGACGTCCGTGGCCTCGGGAGCGGGGCGGCTGCTGCCGCCCCAGGTGCTGCGGGTGGGCGTCGAGGACGCCGCGCCCGAGGACGGGGCACGGGTGCCGCAGCAGCGGCAGGCGTCCCCCGGCTCGCCCGAGCTGCGCCTCGTGGAACAGCGCCAGGCGCCCGCGGAGGAGTCCGCCTCCCTGGGTGCGGGTGACGATGCCGGGGCGGCGACGCTCCTCGACGTCGTCGGCCGTCTCGTCGAGCGGGCCCGCGAAGCGGGTGAGCTGCGTGCGGACGTCACCGTCTCGGACGTCCTGCTGGTGATAGCGACCGCGGCGCCCTCGCTGCCGGACGCCGCCCAGCAGGCCGCCGCCTCGTCTCGGCTGCTCGACATCCTGCTCGAAGGACTCCGGTCGCGGCCCGTGTGACGCACGGCCGCGACGCGCTCGGTTCGGCGGAGGGTTCAACCGCTGGAGAAACCTCCAGCGGTTGAACCTTCCCCGAACGAGTGACGAGTAGTGCTCGGTTGCGGTAACTCACCTCGGACGAGTGGTTGCCTGTCGGCGCCACCGACATGAGCGCGGCCGTGTGCCACTGTTTCCCGGTGGTCGGGACAGAGTGTGCGGACGGGGGCGTTCCGCGATGAGTACTGACGGAACTGACGGTCGGGACGAGCCGTCCGACGGGTCCGCCGAATCCGTCGCGGAGGCGATATCCGCGAGCGGTGGCACGGATTGCGACGGCCCACCGCCACGGCGGGTGCCGCCTTCGAGCGGCTCCGGCGGCACGGCCGCCGCCGGCGGGCCTTCCGGGCCCCCCAGGCCCGCGGAGGAAGTACCGCCCGGCCCCAGCGTGCCCGCGCAGCGCGCGAGCGGCGCGGACACCCGCTTGCCCGGCACCGGCGGCACCGGCGGGGCCTCGGCAGACGCCGACCTCGTCACGCGGATGCGGGCGGGCGACGACCTCGCGTACGAGGAGCTGTACCGCAGGCACGCCGAGGCGGTCCGGCGCTACGCCCGCACCTGCTGCCGCGACGCCCACACCGCGGACGACCTCACCGCGGAGGTCTTCGCCCGCATGCTCCAGGCCGTACGCGGCGGCAGCGGGCCCGAGCACGCCGTGCGCGCCTATCTCCTGACCACCGTCAGGCGTGTCGCCGCCGGCTGGACGAAGTCGGCCCGGCGTGAGCAGCTCGTCGAGGACTTCGCTGTCTTCGCCGCACAGGCCGCGCGGAGCCAGGAGATCTCCGACGACGACACCCTGGAACTGGGCGCCGACGTCCGCGCGCTGCACGAGGCCGAGCAGTCCATGGCGATGCGGGCCTTCCTGAGCCTGCCCGAGCGCTGGCAGGCCGTGCTCTGGCACACGGAGGTCGAGGACGAGTCGCCGAGTGAGGTCGCCACGCTCTTCGGCCTCGACGCGAACGGCACGCGCGTGCTCGCGAGCCGCGCCCGCGAGGGACTGAAACAGGCTTATCTGCAGGCACACGTCAGCGCCACGCTCACCAGGAGCGAGGAGTGCGCCCGCTACGCCGACCGGCTCGGCGCCTACGCCCGCGGCGGCCTGCGCTCCCGCGCCGAGCGCGGCCTGCGCGAGCACCTGGCGGAGTGCGCGGAGTGCCGCCTGGCCGCGGGCCAGATCAAGGACATCGCCGGCGGCATCCCCGCGGTCGTGCCGATCGCGGTCATCGGCTGGTTCGGCGCCGCCGGTTACGCGAAGGTGGCCGCACTCGTCGGCGGCGGTGCCGCGGCGAGCGCGGGCGCCGGTGCGGCGAGCGCCGCCGTGGGCGGCTCCTCCGGCGGGGCAGCCGCGGGCGGGGCAGCCGCCGAGGGGCTCGGCGCCCCGGTGAAGGCCGGCATCGCGGTCGGCGTCGTGGTGGCCGCCGCGGTCGCCGCGGCGATCGCCCTCTCCGGTGGGGACGGCAAGCCGAAGGACGCCCCGCCGCCCAAGGCCGACGGGCCCGCGGTCTCCGAGTCGATCGTGCCGCAGAAGCCGCCGTCCTCGGCGCCCCGGCCGGAGTCCGCCCCGCCCTCGGCCCCGCCGAAACCGTCCCGCGCGCCCGCGCCGCCCGCTCCGGCACCCGAGCCGAAGCCGCCGGTCAAGGAGACGCCCGAGCCGAAGCCGTCCGAGTCCGAGTCCGAGCCGGAGGTCGAGCCCGAGCCCACGCCCTCCAAGCCGAAACCGAAGCCGAAGCCGACTCCGTCCCCTCCCTCGGCCCCGCGGGTCTACCAGTGGAGCACTCTGCGGTACGACGTCGCCGGCGACGGCACCGGCCCCGAGATGCGCCTCGCCGACAGCAGCTGGGTGTGGCAGCGCCAGGGCCTCTCGGTCGCGGGCACGCGGTACCCGCACGGCGTCACCGTGCACGGCGAGTCCTCCGTGACGATCGACCTGAACCGAAGCTGCTCGACGTACGACGCGGTGGTCGGCGTCGACGACATGACGCTGGGCATCGGCCGACTCCGCTTCTCCGTGTACGCGGACGGGACGCGCCTGTGGCGGTCGCCGCTGCTGAGGGGCGGAGATCCGGCGGCGCCCGCGCACGTGGACATCACCGGCCGCGAGACGATCCGCCTGGTCGTCGAACCCCACACGCGCTTCGACACGGTGGCCCTCGCCGACTGGGCCCGGTCACGGCTGAGCTGCGACGGCTGAGCCGTGCCCGGCCTCGGTGGGGTTCAGTCCCCGGCCGGGTGTGCCGCGGCCCGTAGCTCCTCGTACACGTCGGCCATCGTCAGGGTGCCGCCCGCGGCGCTCGCCGTCTCGTACCGCCCGGTGCCGAGCGCGGCCGTGGCGGCCGAGACGACGCTCTCGGCCGCGGCCGAGTCGGGGAGCGGTCGCGGGCGCCCGCCCCTCAGCCGAGTGCCGACCGCGAGCAGGCGGACGGCCCCCGTGTGGTCGCCCAGTTCGCCCACGAGTACGGCGCCCCGGTCCACCAGCGAGGCGACGATCATCTCGGAGCACTGCCCCTCCACGGCCTCGCGCAGCGCCTCCGCCAGTTCCACGAGGCCCGCCGCGGGACCCGACTCGGCGGCGATGAGCCGCGCCTCCACCCCGCGCAGAGCCGCCTTGAACTGCGCGGGCGGTGTCCCGTACCGCAGTTCGTCCCGCACCCTGGCGCACATCTCGCGTGCCGTGGCCGTGTCACCGTCGTCGAGCGCCAGCAGCGAGCGCAGCATCCACACGAACGCCCGGGTCTCCGTCACACCGTGCCGCTCGGCCTCGGTGCTCGCCTCGTCGAGCGTCTTGAGGGCCCCGGCCCTGTCACCCTCGCGGTAGGCGATCTCGCCGAGCCGGGCCAGGAGGAAGGACGTCTCCGCGTACGCCCCGACCTCGTGGGCCAGGCTCAGCGCTTCCCCGTAGGCCGCGCGGGCCAGCGCGTGGTCGCTGCGGGCCATCGAGGCCTCGCCCACGGCGCTGCTGACCTGGGCGTGCATCCACCGGTCGCCCACCCGGCCGCTCAGCGTCGCCAGCTCGGCGAGGTCCTCGTCGACGCCGGAGAAGTTGCCGTTCATGTCGATGGCCATGTGCACGCGGAACATCAGGATGAGGCAGAGCTCCCAGTCGCCCCCGAACCGACGGCAGTTCTCGACCGTCGCGTCGACGGCGGGGCGCGTGTCCTCCAGTGAGCCGCCGGTGAAGTGGATCGAGAACGCCCAGATCAGGCCGGGGAACGTGGCCGCCTGGGGGCCCGACCGCTTGAAGGCGTCCCGCACCCCCTCGACGTACGCGGTGCGGGCGTCGTCCGGCCGGCCCGCGTCCGGGGACCTGGACTCGGCCACCAGGAAGAGATGGAGCAGCCGGAGCTTCATCCACGGCCAGTAGAGCGGGTCGTCCTCGTCCGGCAGGGCCGCTGCGCCGGCCGACAGCGGTCGCGGAGCCAGATCCAGGACGCGCTCCAGCCATTGGAGGCCCTCCCTGCGGAAGTTGCGCAGCCACCAGAACCAGCCCGTGTTCAGGGCGAGCGCGATGGCCGTCGGCAGGTCACGGGTCTGGAGGGAGTGGTGGATGGCCGCCCGGATGTTGTCGAGCTCGGTCTCCAGGCGGCTGATCCAGGGCAGTTGCTCGGCGGAGCGGAGCAGGGGCTCGGCCCGCTCGACCAGCGCGCGGAAGTACGCGCTGTGGCGCCTCCCCGCTCCCGCGAGCAGGTCGGGGGTCTCGGCGGCGCGCGCGCTCGCGTACTCGTGGATGGTCTCCAGGAGGCGGTAGCGCATGCTGCCGTTCTGCTCGTCCCCGTCCGTGACGGTCACGATCAGGGACTTGTCGACGAGGGCTCCGATGAGATCGGTGGCCGGTCCCGTGCAGACCGCTTCGGCGGCGGACAGGTCCCAGCTCCCCGCGAAGACGGACACCTCGCGCAGCACCGTGCGCTCGGCGTCGTCGAGCAGGTCCCACGACCAGTCGACGACCGCCCACAGGGTCTGCTGGCGGGGCAGGACCGTGCGGGCACCGCTGGTCAGGAGCCGGAAGCGGTCGTCGAGACGGTCGGCGATCTGCCGCGGGGTGAGCAGCCGCAGCCGGGCGGCGGCCAGCTCGATGGCCAGGGGCAGGCCGTCGAGGCGCCGGCAGATCTCCGCGACGGCCGCGGCCGACTCCGCCGCGTCGAAACCGGGCCGCACCGCCGTGGCCCGCTCGGCGAAGAGGCGGTGCGCGGGGTCGGGCGGGAGCGGCTCGACCGGGCGCACGGACTCTCCCGGCACGCCCAGCGGCTCCCGGCTGGTGGCCAGGACCGTGAGGTCGGGGCAGTGCGTGAGGAGGGTCTCGGCCAGCTCGGCGGCGGCGTCGATCACATGTTCACAATTGTCAAGGATCAGGAGCAGGGCGCGGGACGCGCAGTACTCGACGAGCAGGGCGAGGGGGTCGTCCTGCGGGGCGGACAGCTCGCTGGTCATCAGCACGGTCTCGCGCAGACCGAGCGCGCTGACGACAGCGCCTGGCACCGCCTCCGGCCGGTCGAGCGGGGCCAACTCGACCAGCCATGCCTGCGGATGCCCGGCGGCGGCTTCCTCGGCGAGGCGGGTCTTGCCGGAGCCGCCGGGTCCGGTGAGGGTGACGAGGCGTGCTCTGTGTATGTCCGAACGGATGGCTTCCAGCTCGGGTTCCCGCCCGACGAAAGAGGTCAAACGGTTACGGATGTTCCCCTTCCGCTCGGGTCGCGCGAGACGGTCGGGCGTCGCGGAGCCGGTGGGGTGGCGGGGCGAGGGTTCGGTGGGCTCGACGGGCGCGGTGGGTTTGGGGGGCGCGGTGGGCTCGGGGGGCGCGGGCTCGGCGGACACGGCGGGCTCGGCGGACACGGAAGGCCCGGCGGGCGCGGCGGGCGCGGCGGACACGGGGGGCCCGGCGGGCGCGGCGGGCGCGGTGGTTCTTGGAGGCACTGCGGCTTCGGGCCGCCTCACCGGTTGGGTCGGCCCGACCGATTCGGTGATCCCGGCCGATTCGGTGGCCCCGGCCGATTCGGCGGAGCCGGCCGATTCGGCGGAGCCGGCCGATTCGGTGATCCCGACCGATTCGGCGGACCCGACCGATTCGGCGGAGCCGGCCGATTCGGTGATCCCGGCCGATTCGGTGGACCCGACCGATTCGGTGATCCCGGTCGATTCGGCGGAGCCGGACGCCTCGGGAGGCCGGGCTGTTGCGGACGGCCTGGCTGTTTCGGCGCCCCTGGCTGACTCGCCGGGCCCGGCCCTTCCAGCGCCCCCGGCCGACTCGGCGGACCCAGCCCTTCCGGCACCCCCAGCCAACTCGGCGGACCCAGCCCTTCCGGCACCCCC
>NZ_JBFAHX010000071.1:0-14932 GCF_040654435.1 Streptomyces sp. NPDC050703 | reverse complement strand
CCAGCCAACTCGCCAGACCCAGCCCTTCCGGCACCCCCAGCCAACTCGCCAGACCCAGCCCTTCCGGCACCCCCAGCCAACTCGCCAGACCCAGCCCTTCCGGCACCCCCAGCCAACTCGCCAGACCCAGCCGTTTCCATGGGACCAGCCGATCTCCTAGGCCCAACCGATCCCAGGGGCCCAGCCGATCCCGTGAGCCCAACCGACCCCGAGGGCCCAGCCGACCCCAGGGACCCAGCCGATCCCGTGGGCCCAGCCGACCCCGAGGGCCCGGCGCCCTCACGAAGCAGCCGCTCATGCAGGGCCCGCAGCTCGGGGCCCGGATCGGTTCCGAGGCCCTCGGCCAGGGCGCGGCGCGTATCGGCGTAGGCGGCGAGGGCGTCGGCGCCGCGCCCCGCGGCGCGCAGGGCGCGGATCAGCAGGGCGTGCAGCGACTCGTCGTACGGCCGGTCGGCGGTGAGCTGCCGGAGCTCCGGTACGACGTCGGAGGCCCTGCCGAGCAGCAGGTCCGCCTCGATGCGCGCGCGGACGGCCTCGGTGCGCCGGGCCTCCGGGCGCGCCGCGGCGCCGCGGTCGGGCAGGTCGGCGAGGGCGGGGCCGCGCCAGAGGGCGAGCGCGTCGCCCAGGGTGCGGGCGGCCGACTCCGGGTCGGCGCGGTCCAGCGCGGCCCTGCCCTCGCGCGCAAGCCGCTCGAAGCGGTGCAGGTCGACCTCGTCGGGGGCGACCGCGAGGCGGTAGCCACCGGGGCCCGAGGCGACGGCGTCCTTGCCGATGGCGCGGCGCAGGCGGCCGACCAGCGCCTGGAGCGCGGCGGGGGCGTCGGCCGGCGGATCGTCCGCCCAGACCTCGTCGATGAGGGAGCCCACGGGAACCGGGCGGTCCGCGTGCAGCGCGAGGGCGGCGAGCAGGGCGCGCAGCCGTCGGCCCCCCACGCTCAGGGGGACGCCTTGCTCGTCGTACGCCTCGGTGGCGCCCAGGATTCCGTACCGCACCGGGTCATTCTCCCCGCACGGCGACGACAGGGCGCGGGGGTTTTCCGGCGCGGCGAGCTACGAAGCGGGACGTCGGCCGCCCTCGCGGCCCGAGACGGCCACGGCCCGGGCAGCCGCCACCCCGCGGCCCCGACAGCCACCGCCCGCCAACTGCCGCCCAGCGGCCCGACAGCCACCGCCCGGCAGGCGCCCCCGGCAGCCGCCGCCACGCGCCAGTTACCGCCCGGCCCCTAGCGCCCCTCTCCGCGGAACCACACTCCCCGTCGGAACGGCCCGCTGACGTGCCGGAGTTCCCGTCCAGCACGTCCCTCTTCGCGACAGGAGCCTCCGCAGCCAGAGTTCGGTGGAGACCAGCTCGGCCAGGCCGTCCAGCGGGAGGGGTTGCCCCTCGGCGGCCTCGCGCAGGGCCTTGCGGACGACGCGGGCCTCGACCAGGCCCGCCTGGGCGAGCAGCGGGGTGTCGAAGAGCGTGATCAGGTCGTCCACGGCGGTGCGCAGGCCGGTGCGGGCGGCCGCCGCGTTCGGGGCGTGGGACGGGGCGCCCCAGCCCGGCGGCAGGTCGGCGACGCCCGCGCCCTCCAGGACCGTGCGCAGGATCGCGGCCCGCGCCCCCGGCTGGACGCGCAGCGCCTCGGGAAGCGCCCGGCACGCGCGTACGACCTGATTGTCGAGGAAGGGCGCGTGCAGCCGCTGGAAGCGGACCTCGGCGGCCTGTTCGAGGATGCGGAACTCCGCGGCGTGCCGGGCGAGGGCGGCCCGCGCGCGGAACTCCCCGGGGCGCTGTCCCGGACCGCCCGCGCGCAGGGTCGTGTCGTTCAGACGAACCGATACTTCAGCGAGGGCCTCGCCGGTCAGCCAGCGGGCGGCGGGGCCGGGTCTGGCCCAGCTCAGGGCGGCGAGCGAGGCGCCCACGGCCCCGCCGGGCTCGTCGAAGCGCCGGTGCAGGAGCCTCTCGGCGAGGGAGTCGATGC
Organism: Streptomyces sp. NPDC050703; assembly: GCF_040654435.1. Taxonomy (NCBI): domain Bacteria; kingdom Bacillati; phylum Actinomycetota; class Actinomycetes; order Kitasatosporales; family Streptomycetaceae; genus Streptomyces; species Streptomyces sp. NPDC050703. The sequence continues at coordinate 12,969 of NZ_JBFAHX010000071.1, read as the reverse complement.
CCGCGCGGTGCGGCGTACGGGCCAGCTTGCGCGCCGCGCCGTACACGCGCGCGGGGACCATCACCGAGCCGTCGGCCTTGGTGAGGGCGGCCACGGGGCGGACCAGATGGCGGCGCTTGCGGTCCATCAGGAGGTCGGCGAGGCGGGCCGGATGGGCGTCGAGCACCTGCCGCGCCCCGTAGCCCGTGAAGTGGTCGGCGCTGCCCGACGAGAGCCGCGCGCGGTGCCGCTGGGCGGTCACCAGGGTGGCGCCCGGTTCGTCCGTCAGGGGCCCGTCCAGGTCGGCGTAGGGCAGCGTGTCCTCGCCCGCGGCGACGACGACGTGGTGCAGGCGCGGATTGGCCGCGATGGCCCCGGCCCTTTCGAGCTCGGCCTCGCGGCCGTTGACGGCGAGGTCGTTGAACGTGACGGCGAGGAGCCGCTCCCCGGCCCCCGTGCCGTGCCCGAGGACGGTGCCCGGCATGCCGGGCAGTCCGGCGGCCAGGAGGGCGAGGGTGCCCGAAGCGGGGCCCCCGGAGAGGTCCGCGCCGATGCCGGGCACGGGCATGCCGCGCGCGGCGCGCCGCTCGGCGGGGCCCATCCCGGGCACCGGGCCGGGGTCGATGTCCGTGCCGGGCACGTGGCGCGGGGCGGTGAGGCGGGCGCGCACCGCTTCCACGAGGGCGTCGCGCACGCCGTCGACTGCGCTGTCCGCGTCGGCCGCGGGGGCGGCCACGGCGAGCGAGGCGACCGGGTCGTACCCGGCGATCTCCCGTGCGCCCGCGCGCAGGATGAGCGCGTGCCCCGGGGGCACACGTCGCACGCCCTGGTAGGGCGTCGAGTCGTGCAGTGCCTCCGGGACGTCGGGGGCGGCGAGCAGCGCCGCGAGGTGGCCGATGTCCAGGTGGGCCTCGATGAGGTCGGCCAGGGGGAGCGCCGCGGTGGCGTAGGCCGTGCCGCCGGCCCAGGGGGCGTGGAAGACGGGGCGCGCGCCCGCGAGGTCTCCGGCGACCATGAGGCGGCGGCCGACCTGGACGACGGCCGTGTAGCTGCCGGACCAGGCGGTCAGATGGCGCAGGGCGCCGCCGCGCGCGGAGAGGAGGCCGGCCCGCAGTTCGTCGTCGGAGGCGCCGCAGGTACCGAGCACCGCGATGCGGGTCTGCTCGTCGGCCGTCACCGTCCGTACTTCGTCGGCCCGCCAGTCGCCGACCGCCCAGAGCGGATCGGGGTCGCCCCACAGGAGTTGGGAGCCGACGGGGCGCACGGCCTCACCGTCGTCGCCGGTGGCTCCTGCCGATCCCACGACCGAGGGCCTCGCGGCGGTACTGCTCCACCCCACCAACCACCGCATCGCTGCCTCCACAGGCTGTGGACGGGGCCGTCGGCGGCGTCCGTGGGGCGCGGCCGACCAATGCACCGAAGAACTGGAGTCCCATGCTGCCACGAAGGAGGCGCGCGAGAGGGCCCGCGTGGCCGCTTGTGCGGCGGTGAAATGCACTCCAGGAGGGCGGTAGTTGAAGCGCTGAACTTCGATCCTCTTCTTGTAGGGGTCCGGGCGTTCGGAGCGCCCGGCTGCCGCGCGGGCGAAATGCCCGTTCTATCCTGGGAGTGGTTTTCGGCCAATTCGGCCAGGGATGAGCCCAGCGGGGAACCGCCCGCGGACAACACACAGCCCGGGAGGCGGTGTTCACCTCCCGGACCGGTCCGCCGCCCCGCGGGGATGGAGGCGGCGGTGTCCCCCAGCCCACTGACTCCAGCGCAGCGGGCCGACCCACGCACCGCCAATCGAAGCGCCCCCGCCATGGCCGGAGAAGAGCGCACACGCAGGCGCACGGCCACACACCGGGAGCACGCCCCAAGAGCCGCGCGCCCTCGCACGGACAACAATCCCGCCATCCGGAACTGGGCCTCTTAACGCTTGGGAGGCGGCGAACTACGCTGTGTGTGCTGATGTTTTCGCGGAGGCATATACCTGGAGGATCGGCCAAACGCTCATGCGGCGGCCGATCCGGCCACGACCCCCGGAGCTCGGGCTGCGGTGCCCGATGTCCGACACGCGGAGGTCGCGTCCACGGGTGCCCTGCCCCGGCGGAACGCAGCACGAATGCCGTGCGGTCCAGCCACCGCCCGGCAGCCGTCTGTGTCGAGGGGTGGCCATGTCCAGGGAGCAACGCGGGCCGAACGAAAAGCTCGGCACCGTTCTCGCCCTCGCGGGAATCAGCAACGCGGGCCTCGCCCGCCGGGTGAACGACCTGGGGGCGCAACGCGGGTTGACGCTCCGTTACGACAAGACGTCGGTGGCCCGCTGGGTGTCCAAGGGCATGGTGCCCCAGGGCGCCGCCCCGCATCTGATCGCGGCGGCCATCGGACAGAAGCTCGGCCGCCCGGTGCCGCTGCACGAGATCGGCCTCGCGGACGCCGACCCCGCCCCCGAGGTGGGCCTCGCGTTCCCGCGCGACGTGGGAGCGGCGGTCAAGTCCGCCACCGAGCTGTACCGCCTCGACCTGGCGGGGCGCCGCGCGGGCACCGGCGGCATCTGGCAGTCCCTGGCCGGCTCCTTCGCCGTGAGCGCGTACGCGACGCCCGCCTCCCGCTGGCTCATAACCCCGGCCGACAGCTCTGTCGCGCGCGACGCCACGGAGGACGTGCCGCGCGACGCGGCGCAGGCCGACGACAGCGGCGCGCCGATGAAGGTCGGCCACAGCGATGTCCTGAAGCTACGGGAGGCCGCGGAGGACGCGCGCCGCTGGGACTCCAAGTACGGCGGCGGCGACTGGCGCTCCTCCATGGTGCCGGAGTGCCTGCGCGTGGAGGCCGCTCCCCTCCTCCTCGGGTCGTACTCGGACGAGGTCGGGCGCGCCCTCTTCGGAGCCTCCGCCGAGCTGACCCGGCTCGCCGGGTGGATGGCCTTCGACACGGGCCAGCAGGAGGCCGCCCAGCGCTACTACATCCAGGCGCTGCGGCTCGCCCGTGCCGCCGCCGACGTCCCCCTCGGGGGGTACGTCCTGGCCTCCATGTCCCTCCAGGCGACCTACCGCGGCTTCGGCGACGAGGGCGTCGACCTCGCGCAGGCCGCCCTGGAGCGCAACCGCGGGCTCGCCACGGCCCGCACCATGAGCTTCTTCCGCCTCGTCGAGGCACGGGCACACGCGCGTGCCAACGACGCGCAGGCCGCGGGCGCGGCGCTGCGGGCCGCCGAGGGCTGGCTCGAACGGGCCCGCGACGGTGACAACGACCCGTCCTGGCTCGGCTTCTACTCCTACGACCGGTTCGCCGCGGACGCCGCCGAGTGCTACCGCGACCTGAAGGCTCCCCGGCAGGTCCGCCGCTTCACCGAGCAGGCGCTGTCCCGCCCCACGGAGGAGTTCGTGCGCTCCCACGGCCTGCGCCTCGTCGTCTCGGCGGTCGCCGAGCTGGAGTCCGGCAACCTCGACGCGGCGTGCGAGCAGGGCACGCGCGCGTTGGAGGTGGCCGGGCGCATCTCCTCCGCGCGGACCACGGAGTACGTGAAGGACCTCCTGCACCGCCTGGAGCCGTACGGGGACGAGCCCCGCGTCGTCGAACTCCGCGAACGGGCCCGCCCCCTCCTGGTGGCCCCGGCATAGCCTGGCGGGGCGCCTTGAGCGGGGGTGCGGGGTGGTCCTTGGGGTGGCCGGCCGGACGCCTCCTGCCCGCGGCCCGTCGTACGGGCCCTTTCGCCGCGACGGCCTTCCACCCGCCGTGCACCCGGCAGCAGCGCAGAAGCCCGCGGCTGGGGCTCCTACGGCACATCCGCACCGCAGAGCGACAAAGCCCCCCACCCTCCCCGCCCGGGGGCCGGGCGAGGCCGAGCTGTGATGGAGGATTACGGCCCCACAGGTTTGGGGGCGATGTCAGTGGCGCAGGGCAGTATCTGTGGTGGGAGGTGAGGCGCGGTGAAGAAGCTCGCGTACGACTGCGACGTACTGGTGATCGGCGGTGGAATCGTCGGCCTGGCGACGGCGTATGCCCTCACGCGCTCGGCCCCCGGCATCAGCGTCACGGTCCTGGAGAAGGAAGAGGGCCCGGCCCGCCACCAGACGGGCCGCAACAGCGGCGTGATCCACAGCGGAATCTACTACCGCCCCGGCTCGCTCAAGGCGAGGTACGCCGTCCGCGGCGCCACCGAGATGGTGGAGTTCTGCGCGGAGCACGGCATCCCGCACGACGTCACCGGCAAGCTGATCGTCGCCACGGAGCGCGCCGAGCTGCCCCGCCTGCACGCCCTCGTCCAGCGCGGCAGGGAGAACGGCATTCCGGTGCGCGAGCTGGGCCCCGCCCAGATCACGGAGTACGAGCCGGAGGTCCGCGGCCTCGCCGCCATCCACGTCGGGACGACCGGCGTCTGCGACTACGGCGCGGTGGCGGAGCACCTGGCGAAGACCTCCGGCGCCGAGATCCGCTACGGGGCGGGCGGCGACGTCGTGCGCGTCGACCGCCGCCCCGACCTCGGCGTCGCCGTGCGCACGGCCGACGGAGCGGTGGTGCGCGGCAAGGTCCTGGTGAACTGCGCGGGGCTGCACTGCGACGAGATCGCGCGGCTCACGGGCGACGACCCGGACATGCGGATCGTGCCGTTCCGCGGGGAGTACTTCGAGCTGGCCCGTCCCGAGCTGGTGCGCGGCCTCGTCTATCCCGTGCCGGACCCGGCCTTCCCCTTCCTCGGCGTCCACCTCACCCGGGGCATCGACGGCGGCGTCCACGTCGGTCCCAACGCGGTGCCCGCCCTGGCCCGCGAGGGCTATGACTGGTCGGTCGTCCGCCCGCGCGAGCTCGCCGGCACCCTCGGCTGGCCGGGTTCCTGGCGGATAGCCCGCCGCCACTGGCGGTACGGAGCGGGTGAGCTGCGCCGCTCCGCCTCCAAGGCGGCCTTCACCGAAGCGGTCCGCAGGCTGCTGCCCGCCGTCAGGCCCGAGGACCTGGTGCCCGCCCCTGCCGGGGTCCGCGCCCAGGCGGTCCTGCGGGACGGCACGCTGGTCGACGACTTCCTGATACGGGAGGCCGCCCGCACGGTCCACGTCCTGAACGCTCCCTCCCCCGCCGCCACGGCCTCCCTCCCCATCGGCCGCGAGGTCGCGGGCCGGGCGCTGGCCGCGCTGCGGGACGGGGACGCCTGAGCGAGCGGGCCCCCGGGGCCCTCGGCCGCTGGGCGCGGTGGCTCTGGTCGGGCCGGGTCGGGGGCGGGGTGGTCCGCACGGCTGCCGGGGTGCGGGGCCTCGCTGAGCCGACCGCACCGCCGGGTCCGGCATCCCCGTAAAATTGGCGCACTGTGTCTGAGTCACCCCACACCCCCGAAGCCCCCGGCGTCCGCGAAGCCTCCCGGGCCGCCGAGCCGGCCGGAGCCGCCGGCGCCCCCGAGGCCACCGAAGCCCGAGAAGCCGCCGAGCCGAGCGAGGCCACCGAGCCGGCAGGAGCCGCGGCCAAGGCTCAGGAGGCCGTCCGGGCCACGGGCGGCCCGCGGTCGGCCCGGCCCCAAGCCGCCCCCCGCTTCCCCGGCGGCCCGTCCCCCGACCCGGCGGGTTCGCACCACGAGCGGCGCATCCGCAGCTTCCAGCCGCGCCGGAGCCGGGTGACCACCAGCCAGGGGGACGCCCTGCGGCGGCTCTGGCCCGTCTGGGGCCTGGACATCGACGGGCTGCGCACGCTGGACCTCGCCGAGCTGTTCGCAGAGGACGGCAAGCCCTCGGACAGGCCCGTCGTGCTGGAGATCGGCTTCGGCATGGGCGAGGCCACCGCGCAGATGGCCGCCGCCGACCCGGACACCGGCATCCTCGCCGTGGACGTGCACACCCCCGGCCAGGGCAACCTCCTCGGCCTCGCCGAGCGCAACGGCCTGACCAATGTGCGCGTGGCCAACGGCGACGCGATCATCCTGCTCCGCGAGATGCTGCCGCCCGCCTCCCTCGACGGACTCCGCGTCTACTTCCCCGACCCCTGGCCCAAGCCCCGCCACCACAAGCGGCGCCTGATCCAGCCGGACTTCCTGACGCTGGCCGCGCCCTCCCTCAAGCCGGGCGCGATCCTGCACTGCGCGACCGACTGGGAGCCGTACGCGGAGCAGATGCTGGAGGTGCTCACCGCGCACCCCGACTTCGAGAACACGCAGCCCGACGGCGGCTACGCCCCCCGCCCCGACTTCCGCCCCCACACCCGTTTCGAGGGCCAGGGGCTGCGGAAGGGCCACGTCGTGCACGACCTGCTGTTCCGCCGGGTCGCCCGCCCGGAAGCCACCACTCCGGAGGACTGACCCCCACTTCCGCGCCCCGGTGTCCGAGGCACCGTCGCGGCCACCCCCGTCCCTCGTTAGGGTCAACGAGTGGCCACCACCTCTGCGTATCCGATACCCCCCGAGGCGCCCGCCCCGGGGGAACTCCGCCGCGTCCGCTGGTGGCAGCGGCGGGCGATACGCGCGGCCGGGCTCGTCATCCTGCTCGCCCTCTCGGGGCTGGTGATCCTGGCCCTGGTCAGGGAGCAGACCGGCACCGAGGGCTTCCTCGTGGGGCTCGGCCTCGCGACCGTGCCCGTGCCGCTGCTCGTCGCCGCGTTCCGCTGGCTGGACCGGGTGGCCCCAGGCCCCTGGCGGAACCTGCTGTTCTCCTTCGCCTGGGGGGCCTGCGCCGCCGCGCTCATCGCGATCGTCGCGAACAGCTTCGCGATCCGCTGGATAGCCACCGCCACCGCCGACCCCACCAGTGCGGACACCCTCGGCGCGACCGTCATCGCGCCGATCGTCGAGGAGTCGGCGAAGGCCGCGGCGGTGCTGCTGGTGTTCCTCTTCCGCAGACGTGACTTCACCGGCGTCGTCGACGGCATGGTGATAGCCGGGGTCACCGCGACCGGCTTCGCGTTCACCGAGAACATCCTCTACCTCGGCAACGCCTTCGTCACCGACCAGCTCAGCCACGACAGCGGCCTGGCATCCGTGACGGCGGCGACGTTCTTCGTGCGCGTCGTGATGTCGCCCTTCGCGCACCCCATGTTCACGGTCCTGACCGGCATCGGCTTCGGCATCGCGGCGTTCTCCGCGCAGCGCCTGCGGGTGCGCCGCGTCCTGCTCCCGCTCACCGGACTGATCCTCGCGATGGGCGTCCACGCGCTGTGGAACGGCTCGGCGGTCTTCGGGCAGTACGGCTTCTTCACCGTGTACGCGCTCTTCATGCTGCCCTGCTTCGGCCTGCTCACCTGGCTGGCCATCTGGACCCGGCAGCGCGAGCTGCGCATGATCCGCGCGGAGCTGCCCGTCTACGTGGCGGCGGGCTGGCTCACCCCTCCCGAGCCGTACGCGCTCGGCTCGATGCGCGCCCGCTCGCTGGCCCGCGACTACGCCGCGTACACCTGGGGCAAGGCCGCGGCCCGCACGGTCGCGGAGTACGAGATGTACGCGACGTCCCTGGCGTTCCTCCGCCACCGGGGCCGCAAGGGCCGGGCGGGCGCCGACTTCGTCGCCCGCGAGCGGGAGCTGCTGCACAGGCTCTGGGAGCGCCGCGAGCCCGCCCGCCCCGCGCTGGCCTACGCGGCCCGCGCGACGGCACCGGTCCCGTTCGCGGGCCCGTACGGGCCTTTCCCTTACGGACAGCAGCCCCAGCCGTACCCGGTGGCACAGGCGTATCCGGCAGCACAGTCATATCCGGCGGCACAGCCGTACAACCCGTACCGCACCTGACCCGACGGCCCGAGGCGCCCAGGGCGCCCGGGGCTCCCGGGGGCGTCGGCTCGGGCTCTCAGGGGTTGAGGCCCTTGCCCTGGAGCCAGGCGAGCGGGTCGATGTTGGCGCCGCCCGCGGTGTGGACCTCCATGTGGAGGTGCGGTCCGGTCACGTTGCCGGTGGCGCCGACGCGGCCGATGACGTCGCCGGTGCTGACCTTCTGCCCGGCGCTGACGCTCATCGAGGACTGGTGGCAGTACCAGATCTCGGTGCCGTCATCGAGTTCGAGGACGGTGCGGTAGCCGTAGGCCCCGGCCCATCCCGCCTCCTTGACGGTGCCGGTGTGCACGGCCTTGAGCGGGGTGCCCGTCGGCGCGGCGAAGTCGAGGCCGGTGTGGTGCCCGGAGGACCACATGGAACCGGCGTCACCGAAGTGCGAGGTCAGGGTGTACGAGGAGGTGGGGATCGCGAAGCTCTTGGCGAGCTTGGCCAGGCGTTCGGCCTCGGCCTTGGCCTTGCGGGCCTCCTCCTCCTTCTTCTTCTTGGCCGCGGCCTTGGCGTCGGCCTCGCGCTCGGCTTCCCTCTGTTGGGCGGCGGCCTCCTCGGCGGCCTTCTTGACGGCGGCCTCCTCGGCCGCGGTCCGCACCGCGTCGTCGGCCTGGCTCTGCTGGTTCTCGGCCTGCTGCATGATGCGGGCGCGCAGCGCCTCCCCCGCGTCGGTGGTGCCCTGCCGGGCGTCCGCGGAGCTGACACCGGCGGCCGTGAGCGGGGCCGCGGCGGTGACGGCGTCCGTTCCGGAGCCGGAGCCGGCGGAGTCGTCGGAGATCAGCGAGCCGACGCCGGGGAGGGACGTGGCCTCGGGCAGCGAGTCGGCGACGGCACCCAGGTCGGGCATCGATATGGAGACCGGCGGCTTGCCGTCCTGCGCGGTGGCGATGCCGCCCGCGCCGACGGCGGCGATGACGCCGACTCCCAGGACGGTGGAGCTGCGGGCGAGGCCGCCGCCGCTCTTCTTGTGCACACGGTGCCTGCCGCGGACGGGACGGACGGACTCCTCGGTGGGATTCCACTCTTCCCAGGGCTGCTCGTCGTACCCCCGGACATCAGGGTCGCTCGGGAGGTACGCGGCTTCTGGGGCAGGCCGGTTGGACGCCACTGGGGCGCACTCCTTTCCTTCCTTCTCGCCTACCGGGTTAGCTGACGGGTTCGGAGCAGGAAGGTCTCCTACGAACATCTGGCATGGAGGCACAGATGCCCGATTCACCCCAAGTTGGTGGTTCCCCGGCTCCCTTGCGGGATTAGGCGCGTGCGCACGGAGCCGCCTCTAGTGACGGCTGGGACGACCGCGCTGCGTTATCGAACGTTAATAGACAGCGGGCCCGTATTCCAAGCTGTTCCTGTTGATTCTTCTCGCCGACGGGGTATGAGTGGGCCGCGCGTATGGGGACACCGGGGCAGGGATCGGGGCGAGTTGACCGTGAGTCGGCGCGCGCCGGGACTCCGCCACCCCTTGACGGTGTGTCAGTTGTTATGCGGAGGGGTGCAGTTCGGTCACGCGCTGTGACACTCTTTCGACGCCAGTCTCCGCGCCGGTGCCCGCGGCGGTCTACGTGCCGGCGTCAGGGTCCCCCGGCGCGGGCCGCCGCACCGCGAGCAGTGCCAGGTCGTCCGTCGCGCCGCCCCCGGTGTGCCACCGCACCTCCTGTGTGAGCGTGGCGAGCAGCGCCTGCGGGCCCCTGCGGCCCGGGAAGATCCGCCCGCCGAGCCGGGTGGCGGGGGCGTAGAACTCCCCGGCCTCGTTCCGCGCCTCCGAGAGGCCGTCCGTGTAGAAGAGCAGCATGGCGCCCGGCGGGAACTCCGTCTCGTCCGCCCGGTCCGGCCAGGCCCCCAGCGAACCCATGCCGAGCGGCAGCGCGGGCTCGGTCGGGGACAGCACGCACAGCCGCCCGTCGCCGCGCAGCAGCAGCGGCTCCGGGTGGCCCCGGTTGATCAGGCGTACGCGGCCGTCGCCGTGCCCGATCTCCGCGAGGACCGCCGTGGTGAACCCCTCGAAGGCGTCGAGGCCGTCCCGCCGGGTGCCCTCACGGGCGAGCGCCCGCTCCAGGCGCTGCGCCACCGCCTCCAGGGTGGCCTCCTGCTCGGCGGCCTCGCGGAACGCGCCGATGACGACGGCGACGGCCGCGACCGCGCCCATGCCCTTGCCGCGCACGTCCCCGACGATGAGCCGTACGCCGTGCGGGGTGTCCTGCACGGCGTACAGATCACCGCCGATGAACGCGTCGGCCTGCGCCGCCTCGTACCGCGCCGCGATGTCGAGGCCGCCGATACGGGCGTCCGGCTCCGGCAGGACCGCGCGCTGGGCGGCCTCGGCGATGGAGCGGGCGGTGGCGAGCCGGTCGTTGCCGCGGCGCACGACGCGGTTGATGACGACGGCGAAGACGGCGACGGTCACCACGGTGAGCAGTTCGGTGACGGACTCGACGTGGCCTGAGGAGGAGTTGCGGTAGTGCAGCAGGAGGACGGCGATGGAGGCGGCGGCGCCGGTCAGGACGGTGTTGAGCAGCGAGTAGAAGGGGGCGGCGATCAGGGGCGCGGCGGTGTAGAGGGGAGCCGCGGTGAACTCCGTCGGCGTGGTCACGTCGTACCCGATGCCGACGATGAGCAGCAGGAAGGGCAGGGCGCGGACGAAGGCCCACTCGCGGAGGGTGGCCCTGCTGCCGTTCGGCCCCGGACCGGACCGGCGCCCACGGCCGGGCCCGTCCGTCCCTCCTCGCTGCCCCACCGCTCGTCTCCCGCCGAATCCGCGCCCATCACCGCGCTGCACCTGCCCAGGCTTCCCGCAGAGCGGTGCGGATGCGACTCGTGTGGGCCGAACGGGTCACGGCGTCATCGCCCTGAGGGGCCCGCCCCGGGAAACACGTAGATCCGGGAACACGTAGATCCGCGAAAACACTCCGGTCCAGGAAAACACTCAGGGCCGGGAAGCTGATGCTTCCCGGCCCTGAGTCTTCAGTAGCGGGGACAGGATTTGAACCTGCGACCTCTGGGTTATGAGCCCAGCGAGCTACCGAGCTGCTCCACCCCGCGTCGGTAAACACAACTCTACGCCATCCGAAGGGGTGCGTCGAACCACTTGCGCCCCGCCCCCACTCCGCCCCCGCCCCGGCACCGCCGAGCCGTCGGGCCCGGCCTCACGGAAACCGTCGCCACACCGGACACCCCGCGCGGGCCGACGAGCACCTGATCGGGCGGGAGATGAGCGGTGGCTGACGAGCCGACACTCGGCGAGGTCGTCCGGCGGTTCGAGGACCGGTTCACAGATGTCCGCGACGACATGCGGGCGGCGAAGCACGGGGCCGACGGCGAGCCCACACCGCAGGCCGCCCTCGACGCCACGCGACGCCAGTACTGAAGGGGCCCCACCGCCTTCAGGCGGTGGGGCCCCTTCGTCATGCCCGAGGTTCAGCCGCCGAGCGCCTCTGCCCCGTGTGCGCGGGCGATCTCGTTGATCCGCGTCGCGAGATCGAAGTCGGCAGCAGTCAGCTTGTGTCCAGCATCGTGGGTCGTGATCGCGAAGCGGACCGTCCCCCACCGCAGGTCAATGTCCGCGTGGTGGCCGATCAGGCGTTCCACGTCGGCGACGTGCACGATCATCGCGACACCGCCGTGATAGCGAATGCCGAACGTGCGTGTGATCTCGTCGCCGTCGCGGCGCCACCCCGGGATCTCCCGAAGAGCCTCCACGATCTCCTGCTCACTCAGCGGAACCGGTCCTTCTGGCACGTTCAGCTCCCCTCCATGACGGGCGTCAGAACCTCGGTGAGGTCCCGGCCGACCGGGGCATCGTGCCACGGCCGCATAGCTCGTTTCAGGGTGCCCAGCTCCCGTCGCATCCGCGCTGACCGCGTCTCGACGGCAATCTCCGACACCGTGCGTGCGATCTCCAGCGCCTGATCCGGCTCGCCCGCAACGGCTGCCGCGGTGGCGTGCCTGGCCATGTAGACGCCGCGGTCCCGCCGGGCCGTCCCGGGGACGATGCCGAGGACCTGCGTCCACAGGTTCCCCGCTTCAGCGCCGAGGCCGAGACGGCCGTAGCACGTGGCGCGCTGCACCTCCAGGTAACCGGGTGTACGTCGGCACGCGTTCCCCCAGGGCAGGTCGTCGTCCACGCGGGCAAGCAGGCCCTCGGCCCCGTCGAGAAGCTGGTCGACGGCCGTGCGGTCCCCGGTCAGGCTCGCTCCGTGTGCCTGCTGCTGCATCGCCATGATGCGGACCTTCGGCACCAGGCGCCCCGGGTCTTCCAGGGCTGCCTCGCACAGGTCGATGACCGCGCCCCCATCACCCAGGTCGGTGCGTACCTGCGCCTGGTTGACGAGGGAGTAGCCGATCAGGTGCGGGTCGCGGGAGCGCATCGCTATCTCCTGCGTGACGCCCCGCCAGAACGCGGCCCCGTCCATGTCGCCGGCGTCCTGGTAGAGCCAGCCGACCAGCGCTGAGTACGCGGCGCCGATACGCAGCAGTCCGCGCCTCGTCTCGCCCGTCGCGGACCGGACCAACTTGTCGATGAGCTGGTACTGGGCGGAGACGGTGCCGATCAGGTCGTGCGGGCCGAGCAGCATGTCCGCCCGGTAGTGCCCCTCCAGCTGCTCCTGGAAGTAGCCGATCAGCGCAGGGTCGACGTGCTGAGGTGCGACGGGGGCGGGCATAAGCGCGGCGGCGGTGACGGAGACGAACGCGCGACGGTTCATCTGGTCCTCTTCTTGGTGCTCGGGCCGAATCCACCCCGCGGGCGTGGTGAAGCCGAGGTCTTCAGGCCAGCGGCCGAGCGCGTCGTGGAGAACGAGGGCCGTCTCTTCCGGCGGCCAGCCGGGACGCGCGCCTTCCCACCGGCGCCATGTGCGTGCGGACACCGTGAACTGCCGGTCGCCGAGCAGCTGCTGCCCGTGGGCGGTGATGCACTCGGCGGCCCCCTCGATGGTGCGCCACCCGGCGCGGAGCCGGGCGGCCCTCAGCGCGTCGTTGCGGCCCATGGGGACAGTGTGAGGTGCCATCGCGGGTCTCTCCGGTCATGGCCGCTACGTGGCCGCAGATGGCCACAGGACGGCCTAGTTCCCGTTCTGCGTGCGGAAGCATCATCCTGCTGTGACCACGAGACGTACATCGAACGCAGCAGACGTCATCCCCTTGGACGTGCCACCTGCCGACGGCTTGTCGCAGGCCCAGGTCTGCGGCCGCGCCTGCGTCTGGTGTGCAGTCGTCCTCGACAACACGACCGCCATCGACCTCGGCGCACGCGAGATCGACGCGCACGGCAGCGTCACCCGCTG
>NZ_JBFAHX010000070.1:0-30005 GCF_040654435.1 Streptomyces sp. NPDC050703 | reverse complement strand
AGCACCTCCGGCCCGGTCACGTGGCCCGCGGTGCGCACCACGAACAGGTCGCCCAGCCCGCGGTCGAAGATGATCTCGGCAGCCAGCCGGGAGTCGGAACAGCCGAAAGTACCGCGTGACCGCCTCGGAGAGGTGTGACGCGACGAGGGGGCGGGGCGCGCCGTTGGATCAGCCGGGACCGGGGCAACAGGGTGAAGCGTCTTCGCGACGGGTCGGTCCCGGTAGGTCGGACCAATCCGCTCTCGGACCAATCCGCCCGAGCGCGTGCTCCGAATCATGAGTACACATTGCCCCTCCTGCGGAAAGCTGAACGACATGAGCGATGCCGTGCGCATCGGAACCCGTGCGATACCTCCCCCTGACCTGCAAGGACTGATCGCCCGTGTCGCTCGTGGTGACGAGGGCGCCTTCTCGGGAGTCTATGACGCGGTGATCGGCCCGGTCCTCGGCGTGGTGCGCGCCGTGCTGCGCGACCACGCTCAGTCCGAGGAAGTGGCACAAGAGGTCCTGGTCGAGGTGTGGCGCACGGCTCCTCGCTACCGGCAGGATCGCGGGACGGCCATGAACTGGGTGCTCACCCTCGCGCACCGGCGGGCCGTGGACCGCGTGCGCTCGGTGGAGGCCTCCACCGCCCGCGAGAAGAAGGCCGCCCTGCTCGAACGGATGCCGGAGTTCGATGACGTGAGTGAACAGGTCGAGTCGCGCCTGGAGCGCGAGCAGGTGAAGCGCTGTCTGCGCGCCCTGACGGAGATCCAACGGCAGTCCGTGACGCTGGCCTACTACCAGGGGCTGACCTATCGGCAAGTGGCCGAGCTGCTCTCCCTGCCGCTCGGCACCGTCAAGACGCGTCTGCGTGACGGGCTCATCCGGCTTCGCGACTGCTTGGGAGTGAGCGCATGAACGGCGCGGCGGACCTGCACACCCTGACCGGCGCCTACGCCACCCACGCTCTGGAGGACGAGGAGCGCGAGGCCTTCGAGCGGCATCTGTCGGCCTGTGAGTCATGTGCCCAGGAAGTCAGGGAGCTGCGGGCCACGACCGCGCGCCTGGGACTCGCCGCCTCGGTGGTGCCCCGCCCCGCGATGAAGGACGAGGTGCTGCACCGGATCGCCACAGTCCGGCAGGTGCTGCCGGCCGAGCGGGGCCCGGATGGCTCGCCCCCGAAGCAGCGGCCCCGCCGCCTGGCCCAGTGGGCGCTGGCCGCCTGTGTCGCCGCGGCGGCCGCGCTGGGCGGCACGGCGGTCTGGCAGTACGGCCAGACGCAGGCCGCTCGTGACCAGGCGCGGCAAGCGGAGCAACAGTCACAGGAGCTGGCGGCCCTGCTCGCCGCCCCGGACGCCAAGACCCGCGCAGCCGAGCTGTCCGGCGGTGCCGGCGGAGCGGTCGTCGTGGCCGAGAGCCGTGACCGGGCCGCCTTCGTGGCCACCGGCATGGCGAAGCCGCCCGCCGGCAAGGTCTACCAGCTCTGGTTCTCCGACGACGGAGTCATGCGCCCCGCGGGCCTCATGGACCCCGGGCGGAGCACCCAGACGGTGCTGATGGAGGGGCCGTTGGACGGAGCGGCGGGCATGGGCATCACCGTGGAGCCGGCGGGCGGCTCGGCCCGGCCCACCACGTCCCCGGTCGCGGTGGTGGACTTCCCCGCATGACCCGGACGTCGTCACGGCGCACTCCGTGCCGGTGGGGACCAATCCGGCGGCCAGGTGGTGACGTATTCCTGGTATGGACAACGCGACACGGCCGCCTCGCGGCATCACACGGCCGGCGCTGGGAGCGCTGAGCGGTCTGCTGGCGGGATACGCGGCGATCGCGGTCGCCCAACTGGTCTCCGCGGCTGTCCGGCCGGAGGCCGGCCCGGTCATCGCGGTGGGCGGCGCGGCGATCGACCGCACTCCGCCGGGAGTGAAGGACTGGGCGGTCCGGGAGTTCGGGACCGACGACAAGCTGGTCCTGCAACTCGGCATCCTCGCTGTGCTGAGCGTGCTCGCTCTCGCGCTCGGCATGGTGGCCACGCGCCACCGACCGGCCGGTTCGCTCGGCGTGCTGGCCTTCGGGATCATCGGCGCCGTGGCAGCGGTCGGCCGACCCGATTCGACGGGCCCGCTCGACGCCCTGCCCTCGGCCGTCGGCGCCGTCGCCGGCTCCGGCCTCCTCTTCTGGCTCGTCGGACGCCTCCCAGCGACCCACCGGCCGGCGCCACGAGGTGCCGGGCAGGGCCCAGAGGCGGCGGACGACCGCGATACGGCCGACGGGCACGACCCGGCCGCCGTAGCAGCCGAGGGCTGGGACCGGCGCGGCTTCATCCTCGCCGCCACCGCGGCGGCTGCCGCCTCCACCGGAGTGGGACTCGCGGGCCGGGCCCTGAACGGATCGCAGGGGAAGAACGCCGTCGCGTCCCGCGCCGGGATCGCGTTTCCGCCCGTCACGTCGGGAGCCGGCTCCGTTCCGCGCGGCGCGGCCTCGCGGGTCGCGGGCATCAGCCCCTTCATGACGTCGAACGACGATTTCTACCGGGTGGATACCGCCCTGGTCGTACCCAAGGTCGACGCCACCTCCTGGAAGCTGCGCATCCACGGCAAGGGCGTGACCCGCGAACGGGCGCTCACCTTCGACGACTTGCTGAAGATGCCGCTCATCGAGCGGCGCATCACCCTCACGTGTGTGTCCAACGAAGTCGGCGGCCCCTACGTCGGAAACGCCCGCTGGATCGGCGTCCGCCTCGCCGACCTGCTCGAACAGTGCGGGGTCATACCCCCGTCGAAGGGCGGCCCCGCGGACCAGTTGGTCGCCCGTTCCGTGGACGGCATGACCATCGGCAGTCCCGTCGAGGACGTCATGGACGGCCGCGACGCGATGCTGGCCCTCGGCATGAACGGCGAACCCCTGCCCTTCGCACACGGATTTCCCGTCCGTATGCTCGTCCCCGGGCTGTACGGGTACGTCTCCGCCTGCAAGTGGATCAAGGACATCGAGCTCACCACGTTCGACTCCTACGACACGTACTGGGTCAAACGCGCCTGGGCCCGGCGCGCCCCCATCAAGACCCAGTCCCGCATCGACACCCCCAAGCCCTTCACCCGCCCCCGGGCCGGCACGGTCACGATCGCCGGGGTCGCCTGGGCCCAGCACCGCGGTATCGACAAGGTCGAGGTCCGGGTCGACGACGGGCCGTGGGTGACGGCCCGCCTCGCCGCCGAGGACACGCGCGACACCTGGCGGCAGTGGTCGTACGCCTGGCAGGCCACCAAGGGCGATCACACCCTGACCGTCCGGGCCACCGACCGCACCGGCGAGACCCAGACCGCCGAGCGCACCCGCACCGTCCCCGACGGCGCGTCGGGCCGGCACTCGGTGGTCGTCACCGTCGAATAGGCCCGGCCAGAAGCAGAAGCGACCAATCCGCCCGCCGCTCGGCTCCGGATCACCTACGAAAAGGCCGCCGGCCTTCCCGTGACCCACCATTGAGGAACCGACATGCAGACTCGAATCCGTCGTATCGCCGTTGCCGCCGCCACCGCCGCGGTGCTGCCGCTGGCCCTGACCGCCTGCTCCGACAGCGACTCCAAGGACACGGCGTCCGATAGCGCCTCCTCCGCCTCCGCCAAGGAAGAGAAGTCCACCGAACCGTCCGACGACATGGCGGGGAGGACCGAGCCGTTCGGCCCGGCCTGTTCTTCCGTGCCCGAGGACGGCAAGGGCAGCTTCGCCGGGATGGCCAAGGACCCCGTCGCCACGGCGGCGTCGAACAACCCCGCCCTGTCGACTCTCGTGACCGCGGTGAAGAAGGCCGGTCTGGTCGACACGCTGAACACCGCCGAGGACATCACGGTGTTCGCGCCCACCAACGACGCCTTCGACAAGATCCCGAAGAAGGACCTGGACAAGGTCCTCAACGACAAGGCCCAGCTCACCAAGATCCTCACCTACCACGTGGTCGGCAAGAAGCTCACGCCCGAGGACCTGGAGAACGGCTCCTTCGAGACGCTGGCGAAGGCCGGCCTCACCACCTCCGGCTCCGGCGAGTCCTACAAGGTCAACGACAGCAGCAACGTGGTCTGCGGCAACGTGCGGACCGCCAATGCCAACGTCTACATCGTCGACACGGTCCTCATGCCCAAGAGCTGATACGAGCAGCGCGCACACACGTGACGGGTCCGCCGGACTCGGCGAGAGCCGCGTCCGGCCGAACGTCGCCCTGGTGTCGTCGGCCGGTGGGTCTGAGTAGAAGGTGGCTGTGCCCGGGGCGTTCGAGGACGTGGAGTGCACGGGGGTGGTGGGCGAAGAATCGGGCGAGGGTGATGGTCTCGGGGTAGGTGACAGCTTCTCGGGCGAGGGCGTACCAGAGGCGGGCGCGCTTGTTGTTGCCGATGCGGCGGGCGCGTGCGGGCTGTCATCGGACACCGCGGTGCGTGGGAGCTCCTGCGTGCCGCGCCGAGCATGGAACACTGTGGGCGCCCATCGTCCTTGTCGGCACCCTGCTGTACGACACTTACAAGAAACGCAGGACCCGACGCGGGTAGCCAGAACCGAGCCAGCCCCGGAGGGAAAGGACCGTAGCGTCCTCTCACGAGTTGTGAAAGCGGTCCCCGGCCGCCTGGATTCCACTCCCGGTTGCGGGGCAGCCACCGAGGTGATGGCCGGGAGTTGGTTTCCCTACTGCGACGGCACAACCGTCACCGACCCCAAGGGCCTGGACAACGACCGCATGGTGCCCCTCGCCGAATCGTGGGACTCCGGTGCCTCGCAGTGGAGCACGGCCCGGCGCGAGGCGTACGCCAGCGACCTGGACGCCGAACGCAGCCTCTTCGCGGTCACCGCGAAGAGCAACCGCTCCAAGGCCGATCAGGACCCCGCCCAGTGGCTGCCGCCGCTCGCGGACGCCTACTGCACCTACGCCGCCGACTGGACCGCGACGAAACTCCGTTGGGGGCTGACCGTGGACAGGGCCGAGGCGGCCGCGCTGCGCGAGCTGGCTGAGGGATGCGGCCGTCAAGGAGGTGGAGTATGTGCCGGCGCCGGAGAACGGCGAGCGGGAAGAGGGCGATTGCCCGCCCGGCGTCGGCGCGAGGGCTCACCTCTCGTCATCCATCACGGAGGTCGACGCCGGGCCGCCATCTGAAGGCCCGGGGTATCGCCGACCTGCCGTCGCTGGGCGCCCACGGTGCTCGGCGCGCGTCCTGCAGGGGGCACGTTCTGGCGCCACAGCCCCTTGCGCAGTCCGGGTAATCCGTGGGCCGCCGGTCGATCAGTGTGCGTCCGCGGCCGGCGAGGAAGGCGCCGATCTGGCAGATCTCGGTGCGGCCGGCGGTTCCGGAGTACTGCCTTTGCACGCCGGCCGCCCGCAGGCCCTTCTTGAGGAAGCCGGTGTCATCGACGATCCGCACGGCGTCCCGCTGGCCGAGGTGTTCCACGACGTAGTCGCGCACGTCGTCCAGGCCCTCGTCCGCGTGCCACTCGATCCGGTTCAGCATCCGCTGGATGGGGCCAGGCTGTCGCAGCCGAGAATGATCGGTTGAGGGGGGGTAGCACTCGGGCAAGCGCTTCAGGTGATCGCGCTTCGAAGGCGAGCAGGGCGCGTTGGCCGCGCAGAGATTTCGGTCGGTGTGCGTTGTCGTCCACCGACCGATTCGTTGGAGGCGGTCGCAGTCGCAGCACAGTTCTTCTCCCTGTGCTGCCTCATGCCTGCTACAGCGGCGGCTGCTCGTCGTGGTTCCGGTCGCGGGTCTTCTTCCGGGACAGCATCTTCACGCCCGGCCCGCCGAGGGCGAGAAGCAGTCCAGCAGCGAGGTCACCGAGGACGTTGCCCAGGAGGCCGGTCAAGAAGTCGAGCACGGCGTTCGTAACCATGGTGTTCTCCCGTGTAGTCAAGGATCCGGCAGATGGACACCTAGCTTGGGGAGCGTTCTGATTGTCCGGCTGCTCCTGGCGTGAAAGCCCAGGTGAGCACAGCGAGCGCTGGAGAATGGGCCGGACGGGGCTGGACAACTCCGGAGGGGGCGATGGGCAAGGCAGGGCGGAGCCGTGAGTTCCACGGCTCGGACGCGGAGCAGGCGCTGGCCAGATTCCTGGTCGACATCACCAAGAAGGCTGGCCTCGACACCGTCGCCAAGCTCGCGGAGCGCTTCCCCCGCGGTGGAAGCCGCTCGACATGGGCGGACTACCTCAACGGGAAGAAGCTCATCCCCCAGAGACTGCTGGGCGAAGTGCTCCAGGAGTTTCGGAATCAACAGGCCGACCACTGGAACAGCCAGCTCATCACCAGGGCCAACAGGCTCTGGAAGGACGCGGCGAACGGTACTGCGCCGAGCGACGATGCCAGCACCGAACTGCTCAGCCTCCACCGAAGGCTCAACCAGACGCAGGATGCCCTGGTCAAGGCCCAGGCGGTCACGGTGGACAGCGAGCGGGTCATCCGTCTGCTGCTGCAGTTCTCGAGCCGGCAGGAAACGAGGATCGCGGCCCTCACCCGCGAGGTCAGCCACTTACGGGACACAGAACGTGCCAGATCCGCCCACCACTTGGATCAGGCCAGATTTCGTCTTTCCCGTATCCAGACGGAGCTGGACCGTGCCAGGAGCGACCGCTACACCGCCGAGCAGGCCCAGACCGTGCTGCTCAGGGAGCACCGCGAAGTCCTCAGAGAGATCGAGGCACTTCAGCGGAATGCCCCCGTCCAGGACGGGGCGGGCGACGAGGCGTGGACGCCGGCACCGCTTCCGGTCCCCGCGCACGGGGACGTGCTGTCCGAGGAGGAGACGGACCGCGACATCGACGAGCGGCTCGACCTCGTCCACAACCGCAGCGAGCAGCGTGAGGAACTACTGTCCCAGGTTCTGCGGCAGGCCGATATGACCTCCGGGACAGCACAGAAGGGTCCCCGGACCGTTCCCGGAGCCCTCATCAGCAAAGGCACCCAGGAATCGGACGCCAGCCCGCTGCCCGGCCCGACTTCGTCCGACGCTGCCGCCGGATTGTCCAGGACAACCCACGACAACACGACTACCAGCGAGAACTCCGCCTCACCCCAGCGCCGCAAGTCCCGTCGTACGGCTGGCCTCGTGGCTGCCGCACTGCTCACTCCCCTCCTCCTCTGGGGGGCGTACAGCTCCGGCCTAGACTCCGGCAGCCCCGATGGCTCGGGCAGCTCCAATGACTCGGGCAGCCCCAGTGACCCCAGCAGCCCCAATGACCCCAGAGTGAAGATCGGGATCGCGCAGGACCGGGCCGACCGGCACGGTCAGCTGGGGTATGGGTACGAGAGGCGTGTCGGTGCCATGGCGGCCAAGGCACTCGGGAGGGTGCCGCTTTTCGTGCCGATGACGGCGGAGTCTCGAGAGGCCATGCTCCAGCGGCGAGCGGTCGACTTCGTGATGCTCGCGATCACTCCATCTCGGATGAGAGGGTTCGACGTCGTCGGGCCGTACGTACGCGCCCCGTCTGCGCTGCTGACGCTGACCGGCTCAAAACCCCTGACCAAGAAGTCCGATCTCGATGGCAAGGTCGTGTGCTCCACCGACAGTTCCTTCAGCGAGGCGCTCGTGAAGACTTCCGGTGCAGAACTCGAGAGCAGAGCTTCGGTTGGCGATTGTGTGAATGCCCTCCTGGACAAAGGAAGCGACGTAGCCGCTGTCCTCTCGGACGCTTTGACACTCTACGATTACGCCCGCGGGAACTCGAGGTTCACAGTCACCGGGCAGTCCGTCATACCGGGCTACGAGAATCACGGATTCTTCATGCGCAAGGGGCAGCGGCCGGAGTGCGTTCTGATGAAAAAGTCAATCATGGACTACATCGACGACATGCAGTGGGCCGAGGACATCAGCGTCCTGCCGCAGGTCTTCCGCGAAGATGATTGGAAAAAATACCGCCCGACTGACGAACAGATCAGTGGGTTGTCCTGCCGCGAAACGCCGGGTCGTTAGCAACCTCCTCGACTCCGAGTGCAGCGCACACTGTGGCTGGCGGACGCGGCTCTATGGAGGGTCTGCGGCCCGCCCGGCTCGCAGGACCCTCGCACCCGCATTCGCCCGAAAGCCGGACGCGGGGCTCGCCTTGTCGATCCCGGCGAGCCGCCTGCGCCCCGACCGCCGGGCCAGGACGCGGGGGAGTGGGAGATCCCCCGCATCCCGCTCCAGCACGAGCGCGCCGTCCTCGCCGGCGCGGTGGTGCGGAAGAAGCTGCGCACCACCACCGTGCGGGGCCGGGCGTACGACATCGTCACCCACCAGCAGGCAGCAATGCCCGAGCAACTGCTCGCGCCCGAGTCGGCCGACCCGAGCACGACGTCCAGGAGCAGGAGCCCGGCCGCCGCGAGGCGATGGACCTGAAGGCGTTGCGGGCTCTGCGGGAATCCCAGGACAGGCAGCAAACACCATCTGATCACCGACGCCACCGGCATTTCGCTGGTCGCGACCCTGACCGGCGGCAACCGCAACGACGTCACCCAGCTCATCCCGCTCCTGCAGGCCGTGCCACCGTTACGGGGCAAGCGCGGTCGGCCCCGGCACCGCCCGGACGTGGTGCTGGCAGACCGCGGCCAGGACCTCGACAAGTACCGACGCCTGGTCTGGAATCTCGGCGTGAAATCACTGATCGCCCGCCGAGGCACCGAACACTGCTCCGGATTGGGCACCCAGCGCTGGGTCGTCGAGCGCGCCTTCGCCCATCTTCACTGGTTCCGGCGCCTACGCATCCGATGGGAGATACGCGCCGACATCCACGAAGCCTTCCTCACCCTCGGATGCGCACTCATCTGCTGGCGACGCCTGAAGTCATTATGTTAGGAATTCCTGCTCGGCGAGCCCAAGCTCCTTTTATAGTCGGCGATGGCAACTACGGCGGTGGAGTCCTACTCAGGTACGGGTTCGGTGAGATTGATGCGCACACGGCGCCGATCCCCTCGGCTACGAGAAGTCGCTTAAAAGTGGGTAGATGGTCTGGAGCATCTAGCCCGACCGCTTGCGGACTTCTTGTAGTAAGAAAAGTCCTCGCAAGGCGAGTAGGTGAACGACCAGTCGCTGTTCTGGTAGAAGTCGGCCTGGCCGCACGCCTTGAGAGATTCCCACAGCTTGCGGGTGATGGGGTGCCAGTTCGAGTCCGCATTCGGGACCTTCACGGGCCGCATTTTGCCCTGGGGCACAGGCTGCTGATCGGCACCCTTGCGTGACTGTGGGCGCGCGAGGAACGGGGCTGCGGGCGCCCATCGCTTACACCTCCTCGGGTTGGACGAGAGTTACACCCACTTGGTGTCAACAGGTGCACACACAGCCAGGCCCGGAATGCCGGCAGGGTAAAGCGGCGTATCCGAACCCAGCCGTTCGGGTCACGGCCAGCCCACGCCGTCGCTGCCCACGCCCACGCCCGCACGTGCTCGCTCAAGGTGTTGCAACGGCTCTTGTTGAGCAGGGCCTCGCCCTCAATCGCCGCGAAGGTGCCCAGCCAGGCGATCCAGGCCCAGGACCAGCCACTCACGTGGCGATCCGGTCGTACTCGACCAGGGTGACTTCCCGCTCGCGCACCGAGTAGAACTCGGCGTGCTCGACGTAGTTTCAGTGGTCGATGTTCTGGTACTTGGTGAGGCCGGCCGTGTAGTCGCTCGCGAAGAACTGGCCGGTCTGCACGTCACGCACGACGAGCTGGTGCAGCTCGTGCCATCGGATCTCGCCGGTCCGGACCTCGGTGTGATGTTAGGTGCTTAACCATGGCTAGTTTCTTCGCAGGACTGGCCGATTCTCCGCTCACTAGCTTATTCATCTCTACTGGATCATCAACGGCAGCAAGCAAGAATGTCGTCTTTTCGTCTGGGGAGTGGCACATGTCGAAGGCTAAGGTCCTAGGAACGTTCGCTGCCGTAGGAATTGCTACATTCACGCTTCCTGCCGCGCCGGCCGTGGCTGGGGAAACGGGGCCGTGTTCCTCGCAGAGTTCTGGATTCCAGGTAGTGAAGAATCAGGTGACGTCCAGTTCCCGCGAATACAAAGTCGTGAATTGTGGGCGTAATGCGACCAAGGTCAAGCCCTCTGGGCTTCAGCCCTATCAGGGAGGGAACTGCGTGTCCGTTGCCGGATGGGGCAGTTACACCTGGTATCTCGACAGGTACTCATACCCCACCGGCCTGTCATACTGCTGATAGCGTTCGGAGTGGTGCGTGTAGAACCTAGCGCTAGGCGTAGATGGAAGAGTGTGTAGCGAGACAATGGCTCAACTCGAAAAGCGCGAGTTGAGCCATTGTCACGAATAGTTGAAGGGTGCCACGAAAGAGTTACGGGACAGTCGCGCAGCAGGTCAGTCTCGGGGCCTTTGTCGTTGCGCTCTACGGCGATGAACTCGTCTTCGATTCTGGCTCCTGGCGACGCCTGAAGTCATTACGGCGCTCATGTCAAGGAGAAACGCGCCGTCTCCACTCGGGCCCACTCCACTGCACCGAGCCCACCCGGTGCGCACCACTTCCGCGCGCTCGCCGCACCGGTGCGCGCACCGCCCACCGAGTGGAGGCGCACCGGATGGACGTGGTGCGCGCACCACCGCACTGGTGCGCACCCACCCGCACGGTGGCGCGGCTACCGGTGCGCATCGGGTACGGAGTGCACCGCGTGAGCCGCCGCCAGGTGCGCGTCGCGCAGCGCCTCCAAGGTGTCGGCGGTGTCCTCGTGGTCGGGGTGGGGGGAGTTGCGCGCCCAGTCGCGCAGCGCGGACAGCAGCACGCACCCGACCTCGTCCAGCACGAAGGAGTCCGCGCACAGGTCGGCGGCGTCTCCGTCTACGGCCGTGACGGGCCAGACGATGTCCTCGGCCAGCCGCAGCAGGACGAACGCCAGCTCCGGGTCCGCCCGCCCGGCGACAGAGGCGCCGCCGCCCGTCTGGAGCGCCAGGAGGTAGTCGAAGCCCTGCTCCACCTGCTCGGGCATCAGCGGCTTACGGGTCGGGATCAGATACGGCATGAAGCGCTCCTCACGATGACCGCCGTGCGACTCACGGCGTCGTTTTCGTATGGTCGGCGCGCCGCCCTGTGGACAGAGGACGGAGAACTCTCCCCCAGCTCGAACCGGACGAATCGGGTCTGCAAGGGTCAAACCGGGCCCCCTTGTCCAGGGTGGTCGGGCCGACCACGAACCCGGCCGCACCCCCTTGTCCACCTCTGCTACCGCTCCGACCACGACCGCGTTTGCCCTTGACCACGGCAGCTACCGGCTCGGTTAGACCGCGGACAAGGGGGTCGGTTGCACGCTGCTCCCTCGAGTCCCCGCCCATCAGGGCGGCCCGAAGCGAAGGAGCCACTGCGATGACCACGCACCGACCCCCGGCAGGCGCCCGGTGCGCCCGCCCCGGCCACGGGCCCGACCAGCAGCGGGCAAGCAGACCCGGCCTCCTGCGGTGCGCACTTGGGAGGCCGCTGTGGAACCCACTTTGGTGCCCGGCACCGAGCCGGACGGAGAAAGCCCAGTTCAGCACGCAGATACGGCCGCACGCCGCGTTGTCACAACCCTCTTATCTACTCCTGAACTTCTGGGTGATGTCCGTAGAGGAGGAGAGCATCGGGTTCGGGGGCCGGGTGCCCTTGGCGGCCGGGCGCGGCCGGCGCTCGGCAAGTTGCCGCGCGTGCCAGATGACGGGGAAGGAGCGCAGCTGATGGCGGGGAAGCGTGAGGAGAACCCGGCGGGGTCGTCGAACAACCTGCGCGGTGACGTGCTGCGCGTGCTCGGAGTGCTGAAGGTCGCCACAGTCGAACAGATCCAGCAGATCTCAGCCCCACACATGAGCTACCGGCACACCGACAAGGAGAAGCCCTCGGAGCGGAAGCAGGCCCGCACCGCCTCGCACCTCGGGGCGCTGTCCGATCTGCGCAAGCACGGCCTGGCGGAGAACGGCGGGAAGCTCTCGGGCGGGGACACGCTGCGCAACCTCACCCCGATGGGATTGAAGGCCGCTGCTCGCGAGCTGGGGCGGCCGGTGGGGGAGATGGGCGACCCGGCCCGCGGCGCGGGCCGCACGGGCGCCTCGCACCCGATGACGGTCAACGAAGCCGTACTCGCCCTGCTGCGCCCGAAGCCGGACCTGTCCGAGCTCGCCAGCGAGCCGGCCGACGTCTTCGCCGCCGCGCAGGCCGCCTTCGACGCGCCCGCCGGGTTGGGCACCATCGCCTCCTACGCGACCGAGGTGGCGCTGCCCGCGACGGGCACCTGGGCCGACCCGGGCAAGGGCGGCGCCCAGGCAGACATCGTCATCACCGCCCCCCGAGGACGGGGTGCGGCTGCTGTTCGTGGAGATCGACAACTGCTTCGAGTCCGCGCAGATCCTCGCCGCGAAGATCGACAAGTACATGCGGTTTGGCCAGCGGAAGGTGAAGACACCGGCGGCAAGGAGCGGCCGATGTGGCGCACCCGCTGGTGGGTGCCCGAAGGCCGCCACAGCGGCCGCACCCGCCGCTGCTGCTCGTAATCAACCGGATCGGCCCGCGCAACCCGGGCACCGTCATGCCTGGTGACGATTGGACGGCGGCAACCTACGAGGCCGGCCTGCGGACGGCGGCCGGCCCTCAGGCGGTGGCCGGCGCCCCCGCCTCCACCGCGGGAGCCAGGCGCTCCTGGAGCGCACGGCGGTACGACGCGAGTCGGCCCGTCCGTCCGACGGTCAGCGCGCCGACCAGCCGGCCCGCACGGTGGTAGCTGACCTCCAGCCGTCGGCCCGTCAGGTCGTACTCCACTATCCGCGCTTCGTCCGAGGCGGACGGCAGGCCCACCGAGCGGATCTTCGCGCCGTGCAGGTCCGACCAGAAGGACGGCACGGACAGGAACGGCGTGGGCGTCCTTTCGTGTTCCCGCTCGGCGAGGAGCGTCTCGGCGGCGGCCGTGCCCTGCTCGACGGCGTTGGTCCAGTGGCCGAGCGCCAGGGGCTGGCCGTCGGCCAGCGGCTGGGGCACGCGGGCCACGTCGCCGGCCGCCACCACGCCCGGCACGACCGAACCGTCGGCCCGCAGGACGCGCAGACAGGGATTGCAGAGGACGCCGCCGTCATGGACGACGCCGGACTGGGCCAGCCAGCCGGTCGCGGGTACTCCGCCGAGCGCCAGGACGGCCAGATCCGCCCGGACGGTGGTGCCGTCGGAGAGGCGGACACCGGCGAGGCATCCGCCGGGCCCGGGCAGGAAGCCCTCGACCGCGGTACTGGTTCGCACCGTGATGCCGGCCTCGCGGTGGAGGGCGGCGACGTAGGCGCCTGCGGTGGTGCCGATGGCCTGTTCGAGGGGCTGGGGCGCCGCCTCGACGAGTGTGACGTCCAGTCCGCGCTCCCGCGCGGCCGCGGCGATCTCGCTTCCGAGGAAGCCGGCGCCGATGACGACGAGCCGCTCCGCCGCGGCCAGGCCGGCCCGCAGGGCCAGCGCGTCGTCCCGGCCGCGCAGGGTGAAGACACCGGCCGGCAGCGGGGGTCGGGAGACGGGCCAGCGGCGGGCGGTCGATCCGGTGGCGATGAGTAGTCCGGCGTAGGACAGCCGTGCGCCGTCGGAGAGGGTGAGGGTCCTCGCGGCGGGGTCCAGCCTCACCGCCGCCCGGCCGAGCAGCCACCGGGCCTCCAGCCCGCCCGGCACGGGCAGTTCGACGCCGGGCGGTCGGCCGGTGTCAGTCAGGACGCGCTTGGACAGCGGTGGCCGGTCGTACGGCATGTGCGGTTCGTCGCCCACAAGGGTCAGGGCGCCGGTGAAACCCCGCTCGCGTAGAGTCTGCGCGGCCCGCAGTCCGGCGAGCGAGGCGCCGACGATCACCAGTCCGTGCCGGTCGAAGGCGGTCACGAGGCGGCCGGCAGGACGGTGATGGCGCGTACCGGGCAGGCCGCTGCGGCCTTCTGGGCCCTGTCGAGCAGCGCGTCGGACGGGGCGGCCTCGTACACGAGGTAGTCGTCGTCGTCGAAGGAGAAGATCTCCGGCGCCGCGAAGACACACTGCCCGTGGCTCTCGCACAGGTTCATGTCCACGGTGATCTGCATGGTCGCTCCGTAGGGATGCCGTGATCGGTGTCGGTGTGTGCGGTGTGCGGTGGGCCCGTAGGTCAGGCGACCGCGGGGTTGAAGCGCGAGTAGTCGGGGCTGCTCCACCGCAGCGGTGAGGCGGCGGTGATCTCCCGTACGGCTTCGACGGAGAACTCGACCAGGCGCTGCGCACCGGGCACCTTGGAGATCTCGCCGGCGTCCCACACGGTGTGCGCGGTGCCGGACAGGTGCAGGGTGGTCCCCGTTTCCCAGTCCGGGACGAGGATGCCGGCCGACGAGTTGAGCAGCAGGTTGCCCAGGGTCAGGAACATGGCGTTGCCGACGTAGTCGGGCCAGCGCAGCAGGGTGGGGGAGAGGACCTGGACGAAGCCGGGATTGCCGCCACGGTGTGAGGCGTCCGCGTCGCCGCGGTCGGAGACGGTGGCGACGAAGAAGGTGTCGGCCGTGCGCACCGCCCGCTGCTGGGCCGGGCTCAACTCGGAGCCGTCGGTGGCGACGGGGGCCGCGTCCCCGTTCCCGTCCCCGCCGTGACCGATCCTGCGGTGGTTCCTCTTCTGGAGGTACTTCGGGCAGTTCGCGATGACCTGGTCGAGGTCGACGCGCAGGCCGTCGTCCTGCCGGTGGGCCCGGCCGTTGATGCGCATCCGGCGCCGGGTGGCCGGCTCGATGGCGATCATCCCGATCCGGGCGGCCGGTCCGCCGGTCAGGACTTCGGCCAGCGGATCGTCCGGCAGGGGCAGGGCGTCGACCACCAAGGTGCGGGGGTCGGGAACCTTGAGGAATCCCGGCTCGCCCGTCAACTGGCTGGCCCAGACGCGGCCTTCCGGGTCGGTGCTGCCCAGCACGATCAGCGGCTGCGCGGCGAGGAAGTCCCTCGCCACGGGCGGAATGCTCGCGCCGATGCCGCCCAGCGAGAAGTCCGCCTGCTGAGCTAGGCCGGCGCGCTGCTGCACCGCGATCTCGCCGTTGTGATACGTGGCCACGGCAGGTCCTTTCGAGCGTGCGGTTGCGTTCGAGGGCTGTCCGGGTGCCGGGAACCGGTACGGGCCCGGTACCCGGACAGACGAGGGGCTTCCTAGAAGAACCCGCAGGTGGGGGCGCCGGGGGTCGGGGCGTCGGCCGGGTCGGCACCGGTGGGCGCGTAGATCTCCAGCCGGATGCCGTCGGGGTCGGTGAAGAAGATGCCGCCGGACGTGCCGTTCTCGCCGTGGGGGACGACGCCGTCGTAATTGAACTCGGCACCCAGCTCACGCAGCACCTGCTCGGTGGCCTTCACCTCGTCGACGCTCTCCACCTGGAACGACAGGTGGTGCAGACCCGGCCGGCCGGCCGGGAACGAGCCCGTGCTCTGCTGCCACAGCGCCACCAGCATCCGGTTGTCCCGGCCGAGGAACGCCCAGCGACGGTCGTCCTCCTTGCCCTCCGCCACCACTTCGAAGTCGAAGACGGCGCGGTAGAAGGCGAGGGAACGGTCGAGGTCGGTGACGTTCACTCCCACGTGACCGGTCTGCAGGGTCTTCGCCTTGGTCATGGTTCATCACATGCCTTCACTCGTCGTCGCAAGCCCGTCTTGCAACCGTTGAAATGGACTTTAGGGGTTAGAAACGTGGAGCGTCAACCGTTAATCAACAGATGAACGGTTACGATGGTGGGGTGAACCCGCGCACCACGGAGGAAGGACGTCGCACCGTGCCACCGACTCCGGGGGCCGACCCTCGCCCACTGACCGACGAGCCGCTCAGCGTCGACCTGCTCAACACACGCTGGATCGACGCCGGCGGTTACCACGACCTGCTGGACTCGCTCGACGGACTGGCGACCTGGCTCGCCGCCCCCCTGGTGCGCCAGGCGCTCGGTGACCCGCCGGCCACGGCGGACCGCGACACCCTGGAACGGCTGCTCCAGGCACGCACGGCCCTCGACAAGGCCGTCGTGAACCCCCACAACCCCGATCCCGACGCGGTCGAGGCCCTCAACGCCGTGCTCGCGCACGGCCGCAGGGGACACCTACTGCGCCCCGACGGACCCGACACCTTCGTCGAAGTGCGGACCCCCTCCTGGCTGCCCGCGTGGCGGGCGGCCGAGGACTACCTGCGGCTGCTCGCGGAACGGCCCGAACGGATCCGGCCGTGCGGCAACCCCGAGTGCGTCCTGCGCTTCTACGACGTCTCCAAGAACGGCACCCGCCGCTGGTGCTCGATGGCCGGCTGCGGGAACCGCGTGAAGGCACAGCGTCACTACGCACGCCGAAAGAGCGCCTGACCACCAGGACCAGGCGAGCCCGGCGGACCCTGGCCGGCCCGAGACCCGTGTCCGCGGTCGTGCCCCGGACCACAGGGAGCAAGCCGGCGCCCTCACACGCACCGGCGGCTGGCCCGAGGTTCCACTGGGTCACGCGATGACCACCGCCCGCGGTGAGGTGAGAACGCACCTCACAGACCGAGACGAGCAGGACGGGGCATCGCGTGGCGGCGGCCCGCTGCTCGCCGCAAGCGCCGCTCGCGCTCCCGGGGGAAGGGCGGTAATGGACGGTCCCGCCACTGGGGGTGGTGGCGGGACCGTCGTGCCCGGAAGGGGGGCCGAGCTGCCTGATGTGCTGATGCCCTGAAGTGGTATGCCCGCATGCGGCGGCGTCCGCCGGCCGTCGGCTCCCTGCGCCGGGCGGCGTCGCCCTCTGGGCCCGCTGCCGGATCGGGCTGAGGTGCTCGGGTGCGGCGACGGGCTCCGGGCTCGACCCACCCGGGGCGAGTCGCGGCCGGGTCGGGTGGCTGCGGCCGCGATAGCGAAGCGCGTGGTGCGGAGTTGGAGGTCCGGGCCCGGTGTACTTCGGTCCGCCCACAGCCCAGTCGATGCTGCTGGGGTTGACCACGAGCTGACCGTGGGCGAGACGGACGCACGGCGTGAGGGTGTGGCCGCAGAGCACGGAGTCGCCGTGGGGGTCTGATGGAACCGCTTCGGGGCGACGGGCGAAGGACAGGTGAAAGCCCACGTATTCGAGCATCGTCCCCTGGACGAGAGGAGCCCCGATGACCGTCGGACCAGGCGTCCGCATCGGCACCGTGCGTGCCGATGCGGAGAGCGACGCCTCAGTGATCGCGCGGTCCCGGGATGAGCCCGAGGCGTTCGCCGCGCTCTTCGACCGGCACGCCGACTCCGTGCACCGCTATGCGGCCCGCCGCCTCGGCGGCGAGGCCGCCGATGACCTCGTGGCGGAGACCTTCACCACCGCATTCCAGCAGCGGCATCGCTACGACCCGGCCCGCGGCGCGGGCGCCGACGCCCGGCCCTGGCTGTTTGGCATAGCCACCAACCTGGTCGGACGGCATCGGCGGGCTGAGGCCCGCCGGTTCAAGGCCATGGCCCGGGTCCCGGCCCTCGCCGACCACGACGAGCCGCTGGCCGACCGGACTGCGGACCGGGTGGCGGCGCGGGCCGTACGCCGTGAGCTGGCCGCGGCGCTGGCTGCCCTGCCCGCTCGGCACCGGGACGTGCTTCTGCTGGTGGCCTGGGGGGACCTCGGCTACGAGGAGGCGGCCCAGGCCCTCGGCATCCCCGTGGGCACGGTCAGATCACGGCTGCACCGGGCTCGCACCAAGCTGCGCGAAGCATTGGGCGGATCCAATCCGACGGCACTGCGAGAGGCATCCGACCATGAATGACGAACTCGAATTCCTGCGGGAGTGGGACGCGGACGCGGCCCCGCTCACCGGCCCCGCCCGGGACCGGGCCCGGCACCGGCTGCTCAACGCGATGGCCCACGCGGACCAGCAGACCGGCATCAGCCCCGGGCGCCGCCATGTACTGCGCTTCGCCGTGGCGGCGGTGGTCGCCACGGCCGTTACGGGGACGGCGGTGCTGATCAGCACGGACGGCTCCGGCGAGGGCGGTGCGCCGGGCACGAGCACCCCGCGGGTGCGGATCGCCGCGGCGACGGTGCTGAACGGGGCGGCGGCGTGGGAACGCAGGCAGGAGAAGGAGCCGGTGGCGCCGCGCGACGACCAGTTCATCTACTCCAAGCGGATCATCAAGGAGACCGAGCAGAAGACCGGCAAGGTCAAGACCTACACCGACGAGATGTGGGACTCGGTGGACGTCTCCAAGCCCTCCTTGTCCATGGAACTGGGCCGCGAGATGTGGGAGGAGCCCGCGGGAAAGGGCGGCGGGGTGTGGCCGCCCCGGAAATGGAGCGAGCTGAAGAAGCTGCCCCAGGACCCGGACAAGCTCATCTTGGCCATCATCTCCCTCGGCTCCCGCACCGACGACCGGTCGGTCAGCGATCTCGACAAGCTTGAGCGGTTCGAGGCCTACTGGCTGCTCGGCGAACTCCTGAAGAACCCGGTACTGCCCCAGGGGCTGCGCCCTGCGGCGTACGAGGCGCTGGCCCTTGTGCCCGGCGTCAGGACGATCCCGGGAGTGAAGGACTCCGCCGGACGGACCGGGGTGGGGATCGCCCATACCGAGCGCGGGTCCCACAGAGACAAGTACCTGATCTTCGACCCGGCGTCGTATGAATTCCTGGGCTTCCGCGACGAGCGGATCTCGGCTTCCGGGAGTAAGAAGTACATCCAGCTGTCGCACGTGGCGGACTGGGGGATCGTCGACCGGGTGAGGCAGCGCCCGTAGTCGCCGGCCCGCGGCCGGAACCCGCAGGGGGCGTCGGTACCGGCCGATGGTCGCCGACGGCCCAGTGACGGCGGCCGGCGCGGGGAAGCGTTGGCCCGCACGCCGATGTCCCGCTGCGCGGCCATGGCAGTACCGAGCCGACGTCTCTGGCCGACTGACCAGAAACGTCGATCCCCTGACCCGCACCGACAGGCCATCCAACCTCCCTTGTCAGGAGCCGACACACAGCTTCCTGGCAGGAATGGCAGGTGCGTACACTCCCGCGCATGGAGGGGTGGCAGTTCTGGTGGGGCATCGCGGCCTTCTTTCTCGGCGGCCTGGCGACGCAACTGAACGGATGGCTCGCCTACCGGCGGCAGCGGAAGGACAAGGCCGACGACGCCGCGGATGCGCTCACGCAGCGGAGCGAGGAATTCGAGCTCCAGCACCTGATGGAGGTCAATCAGCTGCTGCGTGAGGCGGTGGAAGAACTGATCGACTACTCACATGCCGTTCACCGCTACGTGCACCTGAGGGACACGAACAGCGTCGACGAGTCAGCGGAAGAACGGCGGGAGCAGGCCGGACAAGCGTCTCAGACTGCCCTCGCCAATGCGGCCGCCCAGGTCGGTTTCATCCTCGCCGACAGCGTCAGGGAAGCAGCCGATGCAGTGATGAACCACATCGCCCGCGCCAACACGCTGCTCCACGGCAATGGGTCTCTCGACGTGATGGCCTTGTCGCGTGTCGCTGACCTGGTGCATGAACGGATCGGGGCCCGGGTCCGCGAGATCTACGCCAGCCGCACGGGGGCGCAGCGGCGGCCCTGACTCATGCCCAGCCGCGCCAGCCGCGAGATCGGCGGGGACGCGGGTGACCAGTCCGTCGCACCGGCCGCCGTGGAGCGGCAAAACGCCTTGCTTAAGCGGTACTTGAGCGCGGGGATGACGGTCTATCTCGACAGCACCAACGTCGAGCCCCACGTCAGACTGGGGCTCGTGGAGCGCGCACGGCGACATGGCAGGCCTGCCATGGCTCTGCGCTTCCTGCCCGATCTCTCTGTCTGCCTGGACCGCAACGGGCTGCGGCCGGCCAACCGGCGCGTACCCGAGGACATCGTGCGGCGGCAGCATCGACACCCGCTACCTCGACCTCGACCTCGACGCCGCCGTCGCCCAGCTCCACGCCGAGGGCCACGACATCAAGGACGAGGACGTCGCCCGCCCCTCTCCCCGCGGTCTGCGGCCCTTCCGCGACCCCGCTGTTGACGCCGACCATGACGAGGAGGGCTGACTCACTGCCGGGGCTCGGTCTGGCCGGTTCAGTGGCGGGCGGGGCCGTTGGGGCCGGAGACAGCACCGAGCTGGGACAAGCCGTCGAGGATGTCGGTGCAGGTCCAGTACTCGACGAACCGGCCGTCGCGGACGCGCAGGATGTCGTTGCCGCTGAAGGAGATCTTCGTGCCGACGGGCGCGGTGGCCTGGGGAATGCCACCGGTGTAGGTGGCGCTCATCGTCCAGCGGGCGGAGATCAGGTCGCCGTCGACGATCGGGCCGAGGTCGACGGTAATGGTGATGTCGCCGAAAGCGGCCATGGTCTGCTCGATCTCCGGCAGCAGGCGCTCGGGGCCGGTGACGGCCTCGGAGTCGCTGCCGTCCGGGCGGGCCTGGTGAACGACGAAGCCCGGGTCGAGGATCTCGGCTGCGTGGGTGAAGTCGCCGCGCCACAGCTCGCTCCAGCGATGGTAGAGGGCGCGCAGCTGCTCGGGGGTGTGGCTGGTCATAGGTTCTCCCTGACTGATCGTTTCAGAATGAGGTTCGGAGTCGTCTCAAGCAGATGATGCTGCAGGCGAGTTGGAGCAGGCTGAGGTGGAGGTCGGCGCGTATGTCGCGGCCGCCCGCGGACCCCGCGGATGTGGGGTAGCGCGTCCAGCAAGGGCGTCAGCTGAGTGACGTCGTGACGGTTTCCGCTGGTCAGCGAGACAGCGAGCGGTGTGCCGTGGCGGTCGGTGATCAGGTGGCGCTTGCTGCCCGGACGCCCGCGGTCGACCGGCGAAGGTCCGGCGTGAGCCCCCCTTTGAGGGCCCGGACACGGGAGCCGTCGATGACCGCCTCGTCCATGTCCAGCAGGCCCGCAGCCCTCAGCTCGGCCAGCAGTACCTCGTGCAGCTGCGGCCAGACTCCGGCCTCGGTCCAGTCCCGCAGACACCGCCAGGCCGTCACACCGCTGCAGCCAACCCGTTCAGCCGGGACGTCCCGCCAACTCACGCTCTTGCGCAGCACGTAAACGATGCCCCGCAACGCAGCACGGTCGGACGAGCCGGCAACAGCGGAGCCACACGTTCCCACAGGTCATCAGGCACAAGATCAGCAGACACCCAACAGATCCTGCCGACACAACACCCAACTGCCAAGCCTCACAGCGAACTTCATTCTGAAACGATCAGTTAGAGCGCGGGAGCGGCGTTCGACGCTGGGCAGCTCCTTGAGCGAGATGGAACGGGCGGCGGCGAGCGCTGCCAGGGGGGGCGCCGGCGTAGTCCTCGGCGGAGATGCGGTGGAGCTGCACGGTGAGCGGGCTGAAACCCTCGCCGTGGTTGCGCAACAGCGTTCCCCCTCCGAGGTCCTTGGCGATGCCCGCGGCCTCGTCGGTCAGCTCCCGCATCCCATCCCTGTCGCCCCGCCGGGCCACGGTGTAGGTGGCGGATTGGATGAGCGGTCCACGCGCGGCGGCGCCAGCTCGCCCTGTGTCGCGCAGGTCGGGGTGGTCGGCGGCGGACAGCGCGATCGACAGGGCCTCGTCATGCCATCCCGCTACTCGTGCGAGGACGCCGGCGAGTTGACGGGCGGACTCGGCGACCGTGAGGATGTCGCCGCCGGCCTCGGCCAACTGGCGGGTGCGGTCGGCGGCCATCCAGCCGAGCTGCTGCTCGTCCATCTTGATGAGCATGCGGGTGGCCAGCAGGTAGCTCTTGGCCAGGAGCCGGCAGTTTTGGGTTTCGCCGCGGCTGCCGGAAAGCGCGTGTCCGGAGCGGATTAGCCGGGGCAGCCGGACGGCGAACGGCGAGGGAGGCATAACGGCAGGCGTCGAAGTCGGCGAGTGTATGGGCGAAGTCCGCATCGGCGTCACGGCCGATGACGGGTCGGGGACGTTGCCGAGGCCGAGCATCGCATCCCGGATGTGGGCGACGAGCAGCTCGCCGAGAAGAGCCTCCTCCGCCGCCATGGCGGTCTTGTTTCCCAGGAGTGATGAGCCAGCGGCTGCGGCGGCCGTCGGCAGGCACGACGGCCCCCACGGTGTGCGCCATGGCGATGCTGTTCATCTGACGTCGCACACGCCGGAGGCCGGGCCCGCCAGGGACCCGGCCTCTCAGAAGGTGCCGCTCCTACCAGTAGGTGCGCGTGACCGCGTCAGGCAGCCGCCCCTGCCGCTCCTTCTCCATGAAGAGCACCGCCGCGATCTTCAGGAAGGCGGTCCGGACTCCCGGGTCCGGGTCGGGGTTCTGCACATTCCCGACCCTCTTGTCGAGCAGCGTGTCACCGAGAGGATCTCCCGCCGCCGTACAAGGACGGGCGATCACCCCTTCCGGGTCGATCAGGATGTTCCCGGTGATCCCCTCCACGGTCGTCCACGCGTAGACGCCCGCTCCGGTGTCCAGGGAAGCGATGATTTTGCAGCTGAAGGATGCTGTCATCACCGGAACCCTATCCCGTCGGCGGCGGGGCGTTCTCGTCCCAGACATGGCCCGCGTCCAGAGTCGCCTTGCGAGCCCGGCGGTAGTTCCGGTCGCCGTGCTCCCGCATCCAGCTGGACTCCTACAACTCGTGGGCCAGCAGGTCGAGGTCGCTGGGGTGCGGGTTTCCGTCCTGGAGCCGTTCCCAGGCCCTGGCAATATAGGGGCTGGAGTGGAACCGCTGCACGCCGTCGTCGAGTTGGTGCGTCTCGATGAACAGGTGCCGGTAGATCTGGTTGATGTCGGCGGCAGAGTAGCCGTGCGACGCGGCGGACTGGGCGACCCAGTCGAGCCGGGCGTCGGCGCGGATCGCGTCGTAGGCGTGGTCCGCCCACTCCATCCAGAAGTCCGTCTCGCTGCGGGGCCTGCGGAAGGACGTGCCACCGGACTGGAGTTCCCGCTCCGTGGCGACGGCGGTCCGCCGCCACCCCGTGAGGCCGCCGACACCGGAGAGGACGAGCTGCTGGACGAGTTCGTCGGCGGTGTCGGAGTACAGGTCGGAGAGGGCGTCGCAGCCCTGCTGGCGGAGCATGTTCTCGGCGCGGTAGAGCCGGTACGCGGGACGGACGGGCAGGTACTTGTCGACGAACCCGCCCGCGCCGCCGTTCTCGCCGGTGGCGGCGTCCTTCAGGTCCTTGAGGAACACGAACGGCGACTTGGCGACGTCGACGAAGGCATCCTTGAAGATGCCCGCGGCCTCGCCGACGCTGTCGACCCGGTCGTTGTCGGGGTCGTCCGGGGACAGACCGCTGGGGTCGGTAAGGGCGCTCGGCACGTTGTCGGCGTAGGCGTACGCGGAAGCTGTGCCGGTACTGGGAGTGGGGCCGGCTGCTGCCGAAGGACGCGGACAAGCGCACCGCGGACCGGGTCCGCTCAAGGCCGGACGCGATCGAGCACGTCGATCACGAGGAGCGGCTGTGGCGCCGGTTCTACCCGCCGACCGGCCGGGAGGGCCTGGTGCCTCCCGCGTTCGTGTTCGCGGACACTACCGAGACGAAGGTCGACAACACGGTTGCCGTGCTGGAGGAGGCCGACCGCCGCTACTGGGCGTCGCGCCGGTATGAGACCTACCACCGGGGGATTACCGCGAAGGACTACGGCCAGGCGGTGCCCGTCGTCGTCACCACCCTGGAGCAGCTGGCGGAGCACGGCGCGGACGCGGAGGTGTGGCGGCGGATGGGAGGGAAGGGCGAGCAGAAGCTGACGGCTGCGCTCGACAACCCTGACGGCGACGTCCTCTTCCGCGACCAGGAGGCCCGAGCCGAAGCGGCGGTGGAGCGGCGCCGGGCTGCTGAGCGGGAGGCGCAGCGCCCCCGTGTGCAAGCGGTGCGGGGCGAAGTTCACCGACCAGCGCTGGGAGGAGACCACCGCGCGCGGTGGCCCCTGGACGGCCGGGGACGCGTCCGTGTGCGGCACCTGCCACGCCGACGACGTCGCCCGAAAGGAAGCCGCCGCCGAAGCCGCCCGCCTTCAGGCCGCCCTGCCGCTGGAGCCGGACGACCCTGAGCCGGACAGGGGCCGCGGCTGGTTCCGTCGGCGGACCTGAGCCGGGCAAGCCGCCTCCGCGGGGCCGGGCGTGAGCGCGCCGCCCGGCGGGACGGCCCGGGAAGTTGCGGCACCACTGTGCGGGAGGAAACAGCCCGAGTCCGGCTGTACGCCGGTGCCAGGCCATAGACAGGTTTCATGAGATGCAGCAGAGAAGAGACCGTGCCCCAGGACCTGCCGGGCGACCTGTGGCACGCCCTGGTCCAGCTCCAGCACACCCACCCCGACGCGGTGGGCCGCGTTGGGCCGCTCGCCCGCCCGGCCGGGCTGCTGTCCTTCACCGCGGCCGCCGACACGATCCTCGCGGCCCGGGTGCAGCTGACCGGAGCGGGGACGATGCACGAGGTGAACGAGACGCTCCGCGCGATGACCGGCAACCTGCCTCGCGCCCATTTCACCGGCCCCGGCGTCGCCCTGGAGCTCACGCTCGGCAGACGGCAGGATCTCCCGATCCACACCGCGCACACCGTCGGGCTCACCTGGCTCTTCCATGACGCCACCTACACCATCAGCGACCGCGACGATGCCGCGAGCGGCTGCTGCTTCCACTGCGACGGGGACTGGGCGCGTCCGCTCCCTGTGGGAGCCGGCCCCCGGGGAAGCCTGACCGGGAGGGGGTGGGTAAGCCGCCCCGAACGGCGGCTTACCCACCCGGCCCCGGGCGCACTGAGGTGGTGCCCGCCCGGCTGGACGTCCCGGCCGGGCTCGCGAGGGAGGCGCCGGTGAAGACCTTCACGACGGGGGAGACGGCCGTTCGGCGCGACGTGCACCGCTCCGGGCAGGTGTGGAGCGAGCAAGCACTACGGGTCCTCGCCGACACCAGCGAGGCGCTGGTGACCGCCTGCGCGCCCGGTGCTCAGGCGCTGTGGCCGGCCCTGTACGCCAAGGCCCGCGCCGACGGCGACCGGTCGGTTCGTACGGAGGCGTTCGACACGATGGCGACGGGGGAGTGGGATCTCGCGCCCGGGGTGTGGCAGGAGACGGAGCTCCTGCTGTGGAAGCCGCCGACGGCGTGGTTCAGCATCAACGCCTTCTTCACCGCGGCCGGGCTGAGGAACTGGTACGTCAACTTCGAACACCCCACCCGCCGTAGCGAGGCGGGGTTCGACACCTTCGATCTGACCGTCGACCTCGTCATCGACCCCGACCTGACCAGCTGGCAGTGGAAGGACGAGGACGAGTACGCCCACGCTCTACGAACGCCTGGACCGCTTGGGCGTTGCCCTTACGCAAGCCGAGTAGATCATTGCTCCGGGAGCCAGATCACGATCGGGCTTCATCGGGCGGGCTGTCGTCGTCCGGGGAGTGCGAGCCCTCCTCACCGTCCTCGTCAGGCGGCTGGGCTTCGTCGTCGGCCGCAGCCCTTCAGTCCCTGTGCCAGGGCTTGGGCGGGTCGTACCCCGAACTACCAAGAGGTCCGGCCTTCATGCGCGCTCAGCCGGAAGACCACCCGGTCGGGCCCCCGGGTCCTTCCGTACGTTCGAGGACCGGCAGCAACACGACTCCCCACGACCGGTCGGCAATTCGATGGTGGAGCGTCGAGACGAGACGTACAGTCTCGATCATGCACTCGGTCCTCATCAATTGGCAGTCCCTGCGCATCCGTTCGGTGTCCCTGACTCGGTGCTGACCCGAGCATTCCGTCGGCACCTGGTCATCCGACTCCGCACCGTTCGTCTCAGGATGACAAGGATTCCTTCATGCGTACCACCGCACACCCCACCTTCGTCTTCGTTCCCGGAGGGTCCAGCAACGCCCGTGCCTGGGGGCCGCTGCAGAACGAGCTGGCCCTGCACGGATACCGTTCGTACGCCGTCGATCTGCCCGGCCACGGCGACCGCGCCAGCCACCCGGCCGCCTACTA
Organism: Streptomyces sp. NPDC050703; assembly: GCF_040654435.1. Lineage (NCBI taxonomy): Bacteria > Bacillati > Actinomycetota > Actinomycetes > Kitasatosporales > Streptomycetaceae > Streptomyces > Streptomyces sp. NPDC050703. Next base: position 4,278 of record NZ_JBFAHX010000070.1, on the reverse strand, counting down.
CGAGCAACCGCAGGACCTGGCGGCTCTGGCCGCGGCCTCCTCCGCAATGCAAGGCATCACGTTGCAGGACAATGTGCGCCATGTGGTGGACGTCCTGCACCGGCTCGCCCCGTCCGGGCCCCTAATCCTGGCGGGCAACAGCTTCGGCGGCCTTACCGTCACCGCCGTCGCGAACGCCGTGCCCGAACTCCTCGACCGCGTCGTCTACCTCTCCGCGGTCTGCCTCAGCGACCCAGCGATGGTCACCGAGGAGTGGGACGTACTCGACGACAACTTGCTGGATGCCGCAGCGGCACGCATCACCGTGCCGGGCACCGCACATCAGGGAGTGGTCCGGTTGAACTGGCGCGCCGCGCACGCCGACCCCGCGCTGTTCGCGCAACTCAAGACCGCCATCATGGCCGACTCCACCGACCACCAGTTCCGGATGCTGCTCGACTCCATGGACCCGGACGAGAACTACGCGGTGCTCGAAGAGGGCACGGTGGCCCGGGCCGCGCAATGGGGTGCGATCCCGCACACCTTCGTGCGCCTCACCAAAGACCTGAGCATCCCCCCGGCCGTCCAGGACTACATGATCCGCAAGGCAGACGAACTGACCCCGGAAAACCCGTTCGACGTCCGCACGCTGGCCGCATCACACGTTGGATACTTCAGTCGCCCGCACCTCTTCGCTGAGCTCTTGGCCGAGTTGGCTTAAGCGGCATCGATGTAACAGGGCCTACTAACGTCTTGCGCTCACGGGCGCCCTCCTCCCCTCACCCCCTAGGTCCGGGCCGAACCACCAGACAACAGCGGGCCGGGCAGAAGTCTCTGCTCGGTCCGCCGCCATATCGGATCACCCGCTCTTACGTCCATCGCATGTGGATGGTGGAGAGCTGTTCCACTCGCTCGGGTGTCAGGGTTGCGGCTCGGCTGCGCTGGTTGCTGATCCATGTTCCGAGCCGGAGCTCGTGCTCCTGCTGGTCTGCGCCGATGATCCGCTCGACGTGTTTTCTCGGTACGCGGAGGTGTCCTTCGCGCTGGTAGTACTGCTTGGCGGCCTCGTAGTTCATGGCCCACTTGTCGGCCTGTGTACGGCGCGGCTGAGGCTTCTCGTCCTCGGCCGCGGGTTCGATGCCGAGGACGTGTTCGCACATCCACTGCTGCACGGTCGTAAGCTGGTCCCATCCGAGCCGCTGCGCCTTCACCCACCGTCCGAGGTCCTCGCCTTGGCGCAGGACGTTGCCCGTCTTGGTGGGCAGCGTCTCGCCGGCGTCCAGGTGCATCCGTACGAGGTAGAAGCACCTCTGCCAGGTGACCGACCAGCTTGGGCACCAGGAGGCGTCGATGTCTTCCAGTTGCTCGCGCCGCGTCTCCGGCAGTGCCCCGGCCGACGACTCCACGGGCAGGCCTTCGGCACGCCGCTGCTCGTTCTCGGCGGCTTTGCGGGCGGCGGCCCGCGCGTTCTTCAGCCAGATGCCCACCCGGTAGCCCTGGTAGGTGGCGTCCAGCGGGGCCAGGAGGTGCCCGTGTTCGGCCGCCCACCCGCGCGCAGCGGACAGGCCCTCCTCCCACGCGACGTCGAAGTGGCTCCAGATCATGCCGAGCTTCTCCAGCTGCGCGACGCGGTCCTCATCCATGTCGCCGCGGGCGTAGAACCGGCGGGCGTCGGCGGTCCACTGCCCGAGCGGGAACCCGGCGAGCGGGGCTGGCCACCCCGCGCCTTCCGCCTCCTGCTTCTGGTCGTCGACGGCGGCGGGCACCCGGAACGTGAACGGCACCTTCAGGTTGCCGTGCAGTCGGTTGTAGATGACGGCGGCCTCGATGCCGCGTCGCCAGTGTGCGTGTTCGGGGTTGAGGACGCGCAGATTGATGAATGCGGCGAGGGTGGCGGGGTTGCGGGGGGTGGAAAACTTCAGCAGCTCTCGCGCCGGTTCTGACGGTCCAGAGTCGCTTCGGTCGCTCTGTGAGCCCTCATTCTCCGGTTCTCCGCTGCGTGTTTGTACGGCTCGCACACGGCTCTGTGCCTGCTGCTGCGCCAACTGCTCCACGACACGGGCGTCGTGCGCCCGCAGCGCCTCCAGCAGCTTCGCCAGCCCGCCGAACGCCCGGCTCGTGAGCATGTTGTCGGCCGTCTCGCCCGGCCCGAGCAGCACCGGTACCACGAGCGAGGCCACCTTGCCCTCGCCGGGCTGCATCCGCAGCGCCCGGCCGACGGCCTGGACGAGGTCGGGCATCGAGCCGCGTACGTCGGCCCAGTACACGGAGTCGCAGTTGTTGGTGTCGACGCCCTCACCAAGGACTTTCACCGAGCTGAGGTAGCACTTTTCCACGATGGTGCCGTCCGTGGCGATTCCGGCGGCGAACTCTCCGAGGGTCCGTCGCCGGTGGAGCGGTTTGTGGTTGCCGCACAGCCAGTGGGCCCAGATCGTCTTGGGGTACAGCTCGGGGTCGGATGCGTGCAGTTGGGCTGTGACATCGGGGAGCCCGGCCGCGAATGCCTCGGCTTCCTTCACCATGTGGTGGAAGACGAGCGTGCGCCGGAAGCCCTCCTCCGCGGACGCCTTCACCAGGGCGGTCTGCAGCGCGGCGAGCCGGGCCCCGCGGACCTCTGCCGAGCGGCCTTCGGCACCCAGGAGCTGCGCGGCCTGGAGCGCGGTGTCGGTGACGTCCACGCAGACGACCTGGTAGGGGGCACAGATTCCCCGGTCGATGGCCTCCGAGAGCGTCAGGGTGAAGCAACGGCTGCCGAAGGGGCCCTCGGGGTCGTCGTCCATGCTCGCGACCAGCTCGCCAGGGGCGCCGGCCTCGTCCTCGTCCCCGAGCTGCCAGAGCCGGGGCGTGGCCGTCATGTACAGGCGGCGCAGGGAGGGGATCTTCTGGTTGTCGTGGACGACCGCCCACGGCTTCCCGATCCGGCCCGAAACCCGGTGGGCTTCGTCCACGACGATCAGGTCCCAGGCTGCGAGGCCCGCGGCGTGGGCCCGCTCCAGGGTGCCCAGTCCGAGGCTGGCGTACGTGGCGTACACGGTGACCTTCTCCAGGCCCCGCGTCCACTCCACCAGCTCGTCCACGTCCGTGGTGTTGGGGAAGCTCGTCTCCTCACTCCGCAGCGAGGACACCCCGATCATCGGTCCCCTACGGCCCCCGTCCCGCCAGGCGGCTTCGGTCTGGGCGAGCAGGTCCAGCGAGGGCACGAGTACCAGTACCCGGCCCGCGTGGAGCTCCTGCGCACTGCGGGCCGCCACCCGGGTCTTCCCGGACCCGGTCGCCATGATCACCTGTGTCCGAAGCCCCCGTTCGGGCACAAGTGATCTTGCAGGCAATTCGAGGGCGCGCACGACCGCGTCGACGGCTTCTCGCTGGGCTGCCTCGCGCTGGTCAGCGCGGTTTGCGGGCGACATATATTTGTCTGCCTTCTCCTGGGGCTGGGCAGATTCGAGTGGCGGGAAGCGGTAAATCTCTACGCAGGAGCGCTGTAGAGACCCCGGTTGGACTGACGTGATCAGCTGGTGCCTTCTCCCCGCCCTGAGGACAGGAAGGGCCGCCGGGATGATCTCGATGCTCCTCCGAAGAGGCCGAGGGGCGTATGCTCCTAGTCCAGAGTCTATCTCCTTCTGAAAATGAAGCACAGAACCCGCGGACGTTGAAATGGTGTCCCGCACGCGCCGTGCAGCCGTGATGCGTGAGTAGCTGTACTCAGGCGTGAAGGCCCTCCCCACGCCACACTGTCCCCGTCATGGCAGACGAACGGGAGGGGCGGAACATGAGAAGAGCAACCAAAGCCTTAACAGTGGCCGCACTGACGGCAGCTGGGATCGCCGGGGGAGGACTCGCCCCTGCTGCGGCCCTAGGAGGTCTTCTTCCACATCCTGGGCCTGACGGTCTGGTGTGGGTGGAGGAGAACACCGGAGATGGGGGAGTCGCATCCGGGGGAGCCTGGAGGGGACTGCCGACCGTACTCACAGTGGCCTGCGAGGGAGGCGGCAGTGCAGCGGCAACGATGGAATCCCAGCAGCTCCGGATAGCCGAGTTCACGGTGGACTGCCCGGCCGGTGAAGCAGGGGTGGGGTCTGTGACGCTCCCCCCGGGGACCGTTGAGGGCTCTTTCACGGTAGTCATCGACACCTCGACCGAGAACACCCGCTGGGCCCTGACAGTGACCCAGCCCGAGACCACCCCGTAGCAGCCCGGGCCGAAGACACCGTCCACCGCGGACGAGAGCGTCTTGACCGCGTTGAAGTCGGCCACCATGAAGTGGTCGAGTTTTATCCCCGTGATCTCGGTGACCGTGCG
>NZ_JBFAHX010000069.1:0-31651 GCF_040654435.1 Streptomyces sp. NPDC050703 | reverse complement strand
CGTGTGGTGCAGTCCTAGACAGCTCCACCACACCGGAGGTCTTCGCCTTTGATCAAGACCCCCGTGTCAACAACGCTCGTGATCAATACACCTAGTACTTCGGCGCGTTACGGGACCGCTGCACCCGCGTGGTGCGGCGGTCCTTCGCGTTCCAGCACGCCTTGTGCCAGTGCCTGCGCTCGTCGACCCCCGAGTGCTCGGGCCAGGCCACCACGTGCGGCACGCTCGCGGGGATCTCCTGGTCGCAGCCGGGGCAGCGGTACCGCTTGCCCGCCGCGCTCGCGCCCGCGACGTGCCGCACGCTCCACTCCTCGCCCTGCCAGCTCTCCGAGCTCTGGAAGCCGCCGTAGCGGCCCGACGGCTCCGCGTCCGCGGACGCCTTCGGCTCTCCGGCGCCCTTGGGGCGGTTGCGACGCGGGGACAAGGAACACCTCACGGCTGTACGGCGATCAGGGGTGCCCCAAGCCTACGCGCCGGACCCAGGGGTACCCGCCCGGAACCACTGCACGGAAAATCCAACAATCTTCCCGTCAGGCCGTGCCCTTGGCACGTGTCACGCGTTGTTGCCCGTAGGGGGAGTGCCTGCGTCGGCGTCAAGGAGGCAGGAGTTCGATGCGTGTAGGTAGTTTTGTTCTGGCCGCCCAATTTCCCGGACAGGGGCAGGGGGAGGCGCTGCACCGGGCGGTGCGGTCCGCCGAGGTGGCGGAGGAGGCGGGGCTCGACTCGGTCTGGCTCGCCGAGCACCACTTCGTGCCCTACGGCACGTGCCCGTCGGCGACGACCCTGGCCGCCCTGCTGCTCGGCCGGACGCGGCGGCTCCGCGTCGGCACCGCCGTCAGCGTGCTGCCGACCGTACACCCGGTGGCACTCGGCGAACAGGCCGCGCTGCTGCACATCACGTCCGGCGGCAGGTTCTCGCTCGGCGTCGGCCGCGGCGGTCCGTGGGTGGACCTGGAGGTCTTCGGAGCGGGCCTCGAAGCGTACGAGAAGGGGTTCCCCGACTCGCTGGACCTGCTGCTGCGGTGGCTGCGCGAGCCCCGGGTCGGCAGCTCCGACGAGCGGTTCCGCTTCCGTGCGGTCGACGTCGTGCCACGGCCCCGAGAGGCCCTCTACGGCCGGGGCGCGAGCGGCCCCGAGGTGATCGTCGCCTGCACCTCGCCGTCCAGCGTGCGGCTCGCCGCGCAGCGCGGCCTGCCGATGCTGCTCGGCATGCACGTGGGGGACGACGAGAAGGCCGAAATGGTGGCCTTGTGGAATCGGCACGCACGTGCCGCGGGGCACTCCCCCGACGGGCCCGCCGCGACGGGCCACGTGTCGGCGGGTGTCGTGCAGATCGCGGACCACCGCCCGGAGGCCGCGGAGACGTTACTGAAAGCCATGCCGGGCTGGCTCAGGCAGGGCCTGGAGGCCCATGTCACGGTCGACGGCCGCAAGCGCGCCATGCGCGATCCGCTGGCCTACACCGAGATGCTCTGCGGGCTGCACCCCGTGGGCACGCCGCAGGTGTGCGCCGACCGTATCGCCGCCACCTCCGAGCGGACGGGCATCACCCGCTTCGCGCTGCTCGTCGAGGGCTCGGGCGACCTCGCGACGACGGAGGAGAACGTACGCAGGCTGGGGGCCGAGGTACTGCCCCAGCTCTGTTGAGACGGAGCTGCCGCTCCGGACCGTCACACCACCTCCCGCGTTCGGAGCGGCAGCGACTACCGTCAGCAGTCCCGGAGTTCGGGCGACTGGTTCAACAGCTGCCCCCGGATCGAGGTGAATCGGGCGAGCCGGTCGTCCACCGACGGGTCCAGGGGGAACACCGCCACGCGGTGACAGTTCTGGAAAGCCAGACGCACTCCGAAGTGCCGCTGCAGTGCGCCGCGAATGGCATCACTCGCGAGCGCGCGCAGCAGCTGCCCACGTGCCTGCTCGTCCGGCGGCGGCGTCTGGTTGTCGGCGAACTCTCCGCCGTCGACCTTCAGCTGAGCCACCAGGGAGCTGATCATCTCCCATGCGTAAGGCAGGGAGGTCCGGACGCAGTCGACGAAAGCTGCTTCGTCGACCTCGCCTCGCTCGGCCTGCTCCAACAGTGCCGGTGAGACGTCGAGCGACATGGGTTCTCCTCTCGCACCCCCGGGGAGCGGGGGCCTACGGACAGGGATGGAGTCCGCATACGCAGCGTGCACGGATGACGACCTCCCGCTTCTACGGTAGGCACCGGCCGGGCACCGCACCAGGAGATTGGACGCATAACCGGCCAGGATCGAACAGGTTCATCGACGGACAAGTCGTGCGCCCCGCGCGGTCACCGCGAGCGGTGGGCGGGCGAATCGCGTGCACCGCCCCGAGTCGAGTAGCGTTGCGCCCCATGCGTCTCGTCATTGCCCGATGCTCCGTGGACTACGCGGGCCGGCTCACCGCCCATCTCCCTTCGGCCCCCCGCCTGATCCTCGTGAAGGCGGACGGAAGCGTCTCGATCCACGCGGACGACAGGGCCTACAAGCCCCTCAACTGGATGTCCCCGCCCTGCACGCTGAAGGAGGGATCAGGGGACGACGCCGGGGTGTGGACCGTCGTGAACAAGGCGGGCGAGAAGCTCATCATCACGATGGAGGAGATCCTCCACGACTCCTCGCACGAACTCGGCGTGGACCCCGGCCTCATCAAGGACGGCGTGGAAGCACACCTCCAGGAACTGCTCGCGGACCGGATCGAGACACTGGGCGACGGTTTCACGCTCATCCGGCGCGAGTACATGACGGCGATCGGCCCCGTCGACATCCTCTGCCGCGACGCCGACGGGCAGACCGTCGCCGTCGAGATCAAGCGCCGCGGCGAGATCGACGGCGTCGAGCAGCTGACCCGCTATCTGGAGCTCCTGAACCGCGACCCGCACCTCGCGCCGGTCCGGGGCATCTTCGCCGCCCAGGAGATCAAGCCGCAGGCCCGCGTCCTCGCCACGGACCGCGGCATCGGCTGTGCCGTCCTCGACTACAACGCGCTGCGCGGCATCGAGGACGACAAGCTGCGCCTCTTCTGAGGAGCCCTACGCCGTTCCGGGCGCCGCCGACCCGCTGGAAGGGCCGGCGGCGCTTTTCGTCGCCGGTGAGCCGGCCGGGCGGCTCATGGAGTCGGAGTCGTCCGGCGAGGACGGCGGGGCGTCGCTCGTGGGCGGCTGCGAGGTCGGCGGCTGGGACGTGGGCGGCCTGGACGTCGGGGGCCTCGACGTGGGCGGCTTCGACGTCGGCGGCCTGGACGTCGGCGGCTTCGACGTGGGCGGCTTCGACGTCGGCTTGTCGGTCGGTCCGCCGCTCGGCCCGTCCGAGGGCTCGCCGCCGCCGCTCGGGCCGTCCGACGGCTCGCCGCTGTCGCTCGGGGCCGGGTCGTCCGCCGTGCCGGCGACGCCGTCCTCGCCCGTGCCGCCGGGGCGGCTCGTGGAGTCCTGCCGCGGCTTGTCGGCGGTCAGCCCGTCGTCGCCCGGGTCCTGTGTGGCGGACTGCTCCGTCTTGACCCGTTCGCCGGGGTCGTCGCCGCCGCCGGACGTGGCGCCGAGCGTGACGACGGTGCCGAGGACGGCGACGAGCAGGGCGCCCGCGCCCGCGGCGACGAGGTTGCGCCGGGTGCCGCTGAGGACGGAGCGGCGGGCCGGCGTCCTGGCGGGCACCACGACCGGCGTGACCCGGCTGCTGACCAGGGTCTCGGGCTGCTCCGCGGGCGGTTTCGGCGGGGTGAAGGCCGCGGGGACGCCGCCGGGCGGTGACGCCGACTCCTCGTGGCGCGCGCCGGGGACCTCTTCCCCGGCGGCTGTGCGGCCGCCGGGCAGCGCGCCGCCCGAGCGGTCGGCGACCAGGGCGAGGGCGCGGCGCCCGGAGATCATGCCGCGCTTGTCGGCGAGGGCTCCACGCAGCCCGATGGAGGCCTCCAGCTCGGCGCGCGCCCGGTCGAGCCGCCCGCCGCAGAGCGCGAGGACGCCCAGCTCGTGGTGAAAGTAGGCCTCCTCGGCGACCTCTCCCGCGTTGCGTGCCGCCTCCTGGCCCGACCGCAGCGCGCGTTCCCAGGCGCCCCAGGCGAGCCCTCCCGCGAAGGCGGGGGCCGCGGTGCGGGCGAGCAGGACCGCGGCGCCGCTCTCCACGGTGACGAGCGCGGCGAGCGCCGCGAGGACCGTGTCGGCCTCGGCGGCGACCCGCTCGGGGGCGACCGAGGGATGCCCGGCCCACCAGGCGTAGTGCTGGGCGGCGGCGCGGGCGCGCTCGGCGCCTTCGTCGGCGTACCCGGCGCTCTCCAGCTGGGTGCGCACGCCCGGGGCGAGGCGGTAGTGCGCGCCCACGGCGGTGACCAGGGCGCAGCCCACCAGCTCGGCGAGGGCGGCGTCGGCGTGGGTGTCGCCGACCAGGGCGGGCAGGTGGGTCTGGTGCGGCACCTCACCGCCGAGCGCGACGGCGAACTCCAGGGTGGCGCGGGCCGACGGGCTCAGCCGGGAGGCGAGCAGGGCCGCGGGCGCGGCGCCCTCGGCGAGGGAGGGCAGCGGTACGCCGTCGGTGGCATCGGCGTAGTCGGCGTCGAAGGGCGCGTCGACCGGGGTGTCGGCGAAGTAGCCGTTCTCCTCGAAGGCGTGGGGGTCGGCGCGGAGCTGGTCGCGCTGGCGGAGCAGGGCGCCCGCCTGGACGAAGCGCAGCGGCAGGCCCTCGGACTCGAACCACAGGTCGCCCGCCCAGTTGGCCTCCTCGTCGTCGAGGACGCGGCCGACGACGCGCTCCAGGAGTTCGAGGCTGCCGCCGCGGCCGAGGCCGCCGAGGAAGACCTCTTCGAGATGGGAGTCTGCGGACGGGGCGGCGACGTCGGGCGTGGTGGAGATGAGGAAGGCGCACTCGGGCGTCGCGTCGAGCACCTCGTCGAGGCCCGCGCCGCCGAACTCCAGGTCGTCGAGGACGACGACGGCGCCGATGTCGTCGACGAGCTCGCGCAGCAGTGCGGGGTCGGGCCGGTGCAGGGGCGCGTCGTAGACGGCCGTGAAGAGGTCCTGGAGGAGTTCGCCCGGCGTCTTGCGGTAGCCGGAGAGCCGGACCACGCCGTCGGGCGCGAGGTCGGCGCAGTCGTCGGCGACGGCGTTGAGCAGCGCCGTGCGGCCGGAGCCCGCGGGTCCGGTGAGGCGTACCGAGCGGCCGCGCGCGAGCAGCCGTACGAGGCGCTCACGCTCTTCCTGCCGCTCAAGGAGCGGCAGCCTGGGCAGGGCCGGGCCGGGCGGCACGGGCGGCAGGGCGGCGCGGCGCTGCTCGGCGCGGTCGCCGGCGGTGCGCTTGGCGGGCCTCTCGGGCCGCTCCCCGGGCGGGCAGGGTTCGATCTCGCTGCCGTCGACGGGGTTGACGGTGAGCAGGAAGTCGCCGGACACCAGTTGCACAGTGCGGGCCAGGGCGGGTGCCTGCTGGCCGAAGTCCGGCGTCAGCGGATCGCGCGGGCGCTGCGGTCGCGCCGGGCCGCCGGACGCGTCGCCGGCCTGCTCGTGGCCGTACTCCTCGGGTTCCCGGTTCATCGGGTCCATGGTCCTAGCCCCCCAGATGCGTGGTGTGCAGAGCCCCCTCCGGCCTTCGTGCACACTGCGCTGTCGCTTCTGGTCCGGTGCCCCCGCGCGGGTTCGTGTATCGGTGGGCGACCGAACCCTAGACGTTCGACCAGTATCTCCGAGGAAGCGGGGTACCGCCCCGTCCGAGACGTCACAGTCTCGTGAGGATTGCGTGCTTCAGGCCCTGTGGAGCGATTCGACGCCGATGCCGCCCTCGATCGCGAGGATGCGGTGGAGCCGCGTCGCGACGAGCAGGCGCTGCATCTGCGGCGGCACGTGGCGCAGGACGAGCCTGCGTCCGCACCGCCCGGCGCGGCGGTGCGCGCCCATGATGACGCCGAGTCCCGTGGCGTCCCACGAGTCGAGTTCGGACAGGTCGAGCACCAGGTCGCCGGCGCCGTCGTCGACGGCCGAGTGCAGGACCGTACGGGCGTCCGCCGCGCTGCGTACGTCGAGGCGTCCCCCGACGACCAGCTGGGCCTGGTCGCCCCTGATGTGCATATGCGCTCCCCGAGAGTGCTGTGTGCAGAGTGTCGTGTCTGCTGTGACGGATGGTCCGTAAGGCGTCTGCTGATCCTTAAGGCGTCTGCGTATGTCACAGCAACTGACTGCCGCGTGGGCAAGGAAGTTGCCGTCTGTAAGCGAACCGATACCGAATTCACTCCGAGGGGTGACCCGGAAGCCGCCGAAAGGTCAGACGAGGCGTCAGGCGGCGTACGTCAGTACTGGTTCAGTGCTTGTAGAAGCCCTGCCCGCTCTTGCGGCCGATGTCACCGGCGTCAACCATCCGGCGCATCAGCTCCGGCGGGGCGAACTTCTCGTCCTGGGACTCCGTGTAGATGTTGCTCGTGGCGTGCAGCAGGATGTCGACGCCGGTGAGGTCGGCGGTCGCGAGCGGGCCCATGGCGTGGCCGAAGCCGAGCTTGCAGGCGGTGTCGATGTCCTCGGCGGTGGCGACGCCCGACTCGTGGAGCTTGGCGGCCTCGACGACGAGCGCGGAGATCAGACGGGTCGTCACGAAGCCGGCGACGTCGCGGTTGACGACGATGCAGGTCTTGCCGACGGACTCGGCGAACTCGCGCGTGCGGGCGAGGGTTTCGTCGCTGGTCTTGTAGCCGCGCACGAGTTCGCAGAGCTGCATCATCGGGACCGGCGAGAAGAAGTGGGCGCCGACGACGCGCTCGGGGCGGTCCGTCACGGCCGCGATCTTGGTGATCGGGATGGCGGAGGTGTTGGAGGCGAGGACGGCGTCGTCGCGCACGAGCTTGTCGAGGGTGCGGAAGATCTCGTGCTTGACGTCGAGCTTCTCGAACACGGCCTCCACGACGATGTCCGCGTCGGCGACGGCGTCCAGGTCGGTCGTGGTCGTGATGCGCCCGAGCGCGGCCTCGGCGTCGTCGGCGGCGAGCTTGCCCTTGCTCACGAACTTGTCGTACGACGCCTTGATCCCGTCGGTGCCACGGGTCAGGGCCTCGTCGGTGACGTCGCGCAGGACGACGTCCCAGCCCGCCTGGGCGGAGACCTGAGCGATGCCGGACCCCATGAGTCCGGCTCCGATGACGGCGAGCTTCCGTGCCACTGTTCCGACTCCCCTACCGCTGATCACGCTTGGCTTACACGCTGTTTACGTATGCCTCTGCGGCGGACATTAGCGGTCGGGGGCGCGCCTGTGGCCGCGAAGAGATGCGCGTCACGTCCCAAATGACGGACATCACACCGGTACGGGCCCGGGTGTGCGGCGGGTCACGCGCGAGCGGGTGTCATCCGGCGGGCCGCGTCGCGTAGTTGAGGACCTTCTCGCCGAGGAGGTCCTCCATCTCGTCGAGGAGGACGAGGGCCTCGCGGGACACCTCGGCGACGTCGCGGCGCTTGACCATCTCGTCGCCGATCCACGCCATCAGCGTGCTGTGGAGCCAGGAGAGCTGACCGGCGATCAGGCCGGGCAGGGGGTCGCCCTCGGCGGCCCCGGTCTCCTCCGCGAGCGTCCTGGTGAGTTCGGCCAGCGCCTCCTGCTGGATCTCCCAGAGCCGGGAGCGCAGGGGGTGGGCGTCGGTGATGACCTTCATGAAGTCGGCCCAGCCGGCGAAGAGGCCGACGGCGGGCGAGACGTTCTCCACGTCCGAGCGCAGTTCGCGCAGGACGGCGGCGGCCGCCGACTCCCCGGCCCTGCGGCCCCGCACATGGCCGGGGAGCCGGTCGACGACGGCTTCGCCGCGGTCGAGGAAGAGGTCCTCCTTGGCGGGGAAGTAGTTGTACACCGTGTTGACGGAGACGTCCGCCGCGTCCGCGATCTCCGCGACGGTCACCGCGCCGAAGCCGCGCTCCAGGAAGAGCCCCGTGGCGACGTCGGAGATCCGCTGCCTGGTCTGCCGCTTCTTGCGCTCCCTGAGCCCTTCGGTCATGCGCTCATCGTAGGTGTCGATGGTTGTCGTTGAATTTTGCGCCTGATGAAAACTTGGTGGCGTTGCAAAATTTCAGTGACTCTGTTTTCGTGGGGTCATGGCCATCATCAGCACGTCCGGGCTCGCCCGGACCTTCCGGACCAAGGGCGGGCCCGTCGAGGCCGTCCGCGGCATCGACTTGACCGTGCGGGCGGGCGAGATCCTCGGCTTCCTCGGGCCCAACGGGGCGGGCAAGACCACCACGCTGCGCATGCTGACCACGCTGCTCCCGCCCACCGGCGGCAGCGCCACCGTGGCCGGGTGCGACCTGGCCGCCGACCCGGCGGGCGTGCGCCGCGGGATCGGGTACGTCGCCCAGTCCGGCGGCGTCGACCTCAGCGTCTCCGTACGCGAGGAACTGATCACCCAAGGGCGCCTGTACCGCCTGCCGAAGGCCCGCGCGGAGTCCCGTGCCGAGGAACTGGCCCACGACCTCGGCCTGACCGGACTGATGGAGCGGCCCTGCGCGGCGCTCTCCGGCGGCCAGCGCCGGCGCCTGGACATCGCCATGGGGCTCACGCACCGGCCCGAGGTGCTCTTCCTCGACGAGCCGACCACCGGGCTCGACCCCGGCAGCCGGGCCGACCTGTGGGCACTGGTGCGGCGGCTGCGCGACGCGCACGGCACGACCGTCTTCCTCACCACGCACTACCTCGACGAGGCCGACGCGCTCTCCGACCGCCTCGTCGTCGTGGACAAGGGCGCCGTCGTCGCCGACGGCACACCGGGCGCGCTCAAGCTGCGGTACGGCGGCTCGATCGACGCCACGCTCCAGGACACCTTCCTCGCCATCACCGGCCGCGACCCCGCCCCCGACGAGCGGGCGCCCGTCGCCGTCTGACCCGCACCAACACCCGCCCACGGACCCGAGGACCCCCATGCCCGCCCTGCTCTCCGACACCGCGCTCATCTTCGGGCGGTACGCCCGGCAGACCCTGCGCTCCAAGTTCCAGATCCTCTTCGGCGTCCTGACGCCCCTGCTCTACCTGCTCTTCTTCGGCCCCCTGCTCACCGGTCTGCCGCTCGGCTCCGACGGCGACTCCTGGCAGGTCCTCGTCCCCGGGCTGCTGCTGCAACTGGGCCTCTTCGGGGCGACCTTCAGCGGCTTCGCGCTCATCATCGAGAAGCAGTTCGGCGTGGTGGAGCGGATGCGGGTCACGCCCGTCAGCCGCCTCGCGCTGCTGCTCGGCCGCATCCTGCGCGACGCCGCGCTCTTCGTCTTCCAGGCGGTGCTCCTCGTCCTCGCCGCGCTGGCCATGGGGCTCAGGGCGCCCCTCGCCGGCGTCCTCATCGGGTTCGCGTTCGTGGCGCTCCTGACGGCGGGGCTCGCCGCGCTCTCGTACGCGCTCGCCATGAAGGTCGGCAAGCCGCAGGAGTTCGGCCCCGCCGTCAACGCGGTGAGCATGCCCGCGATGCTGCTCTCCGGCCTGATGCTGCCGATGGCGCTCGCACCCGCCTGGCTCGACGTCCTGTCGCACCTCATGCCGTTCCGCTACCTGGTCGACGCGGTACGGGCGGCCTACGTGGGCGACTACGCGACCGCCACCATGCTGTACGGAGTCCTCGTGGCCGTCGCCTTCGTGGTGCTCTCCGTGACGGTCGGCACACGCGTCTACCGGCGGGCGGGGGCCTGACTACGCTGACCCCATGGTCAATCTGACGCGCATCTACACCAGGACCGGCGACCAGGGCACGACCGCCCTCGGCGACATGAGCCGGACCGCCAAGACCGATCTGCGGATCGCCGCGTACGCCGACGCCAACGAGGCCAACGCGGTCATCGGCACGGCGATCGCGCTCGGACAGCTCGACGCGGAGGTCGTCAAGGTCCTCGTACGGGTGCAGAACGACCTGTTCGACGTGGGCGCCGACCTCTCCACGCCGGTCGTGGCGGACCCGCAGTACCCGCCGCTGCGCGTCGAGCAGTCCTACGTCGACAAGCTGGAGGAGGACTGCGACCGCTTCCTCGACGACCTGGAGAAGCTGCGCAGCTTCATCCTCCCCGGCGGCACGCCGGGCGCGGCCCTGCTGCACCAGGCGTGCACGGTGGTGCGGCGGGCCGAGCGCTCGACGTGGGCGGCCTTCGAGGTCCACGGCGAGACCATGAACCCCCTGACGGCCACCTACCTCAACCGCCTCTCCGACCTCCTCTTCATCCTGGCGCGCACGGCCAACAAGGCGGTCGGCGACGTGCTGTGGGTGCCGGGCGGCGAGCGCTAGGCCGGGCCCGCTAGAGCCTGCTCGGGGTGTCCTCGCGCTCCTTGGCCGCGACGGCGGCCGGCGCCTTCTTGGGGAAGAGGGTGTAGGTGGCGGCGATGGCGACGTTGATGCCGATCACCCACAGCATCCGCTGCTGCCACATCCGCAGCGACGTGGTCCCGCCGTCGCTCCCGACGTACCAGACGGCGCCCTGGAGCAGCGCCAGGGCGATCAGCGCGGCGAGCGCCCAGCGCGCGGCGAGTTTCCACTCGTGGACGGCGCGGGCCGTGCCGTACTTCGGCGTCGTCGGGGCGGGGCCGCCGGCGAAGCGGTGGGCGACGCGCACGTCGACCCACTTGATCGTGTAGTGCCCGAGCGCGACGGAGTAGCCGATGTAGACGGCGGCGAGGCCGTGCTTCCAGTCCGGCTCCGCGCCGTTCCTGAGGTCGATCGCCGTGACGACGAACAGCAGCACCTCAAGGAGCGGCTCGCACAGCAGCACGGCGACGCTCGCCCGCGGCATCCTCGCCCAGTAGCGCAGCGCGAGGCCCGCGGCGAGCAGCACCCAGAAGCCGACCTCGCAGATGACGATCAGTGTGACGATCACGGTTCGCTCCTCGGCGTCGGTTCCCGGTTCTCCCTTCGAGACTGCCGCCCCGCGGGCCGCCGATCATCGTCGTCGGTGACGAACCCGGGCTGCATCCTTCGATGTAGCGGCGGGGCGCGGCCCGGGCCGACGGCGACCGCGACCAGCGCCGTACCCAGTTCGATGTAGTCGCCACCGGTCAGGCTCCTCCCCCAGGACCAGGCATCGGGCGCACCCCACCGTGTTGGATGGGGGCATGGCCCTGTCCCTCGCCCGCCCGCACCGTGTCGACGTCGGCATCGCCACGGTCAGCCTGGTCAGCGGGCTCGCGCTGTGGGCGCTCGGCCTGCACACGCAGCCCGGCAGGGCCATCGGCGGCACCTGGGCGCTCATCCCGCTGGCCGTCCTCGCCTGCCTCGAACTGGTGCGCAGGACGGCCCCGCGGGTCGCGCTCACCGTGGGCACGCTCGCGCTGGTCGCCGACCAGTTCACCGAGGGCAACCTCGCCTCGATCATGATGTTCACGGACATCGTGTACGCGGCCGTCCTGTACGGCAAGCCCGCCGCCGCACGCCGCATCCCGGTCACCACGGGGCTGATCACCGTGGCGGTGACCGTCGGCTTCCTCGCCTGGTTCAGGAACCCGGAGGCCATCCTCGTCGGCGTCGTCACCGGGATCGTCTCCTTCGGCCCCGCCACCACGGGCGTCCTGGTGCGCAACCACCGCGAGGCCGCCGAGGCGGCGAGGCTGCGGGCCGAACAGACCGCGCTGCTCGCCGAGATGGACCGCGTCCAGGCCGTCACCGCCGAGCGCGCGCGGATGGCCCGCGAACTGCACGACATGGTCGCCAACCACCTCTCGGCGATCGCCATCCACTCCACGGCCGCGCTCTCCCTCGACGACCCGAGGACCAGCGCCGACGCGCTCGCCGTCATCCGCGAGAACAGCGTCGAGGGGCTGGCCGAGATGCGCCGCCTCATCGGCATCCTGCGCGACGACAGCGGCGACCTGGAACCGGCCGCCGCGCCCACCCTCGACGGACTCGCCGCCCTGGTCGCGACCGCCCGTACCAACGGCCTCGACGTCACGCTCGACGACGCCCGCGCCCCGCGGGGGCCGAAGCTGCCCGCGCCGGTGGAGCTCGCGGCGTACCGCATCGTCCAGGAGTCCCTGACCAACGCGCTCAAGCACGCGTCGCCCGGCCGGGTCACCGTGGCCCTCGCCCAGGAGCCCCGCGCCCTGAGGGTCCGCGTGAGCAGCCCGTACGGTGGCCCGTCCGGGCCGCGCGCCCCCGGCTCGGGCGCCGGCCTCGTCGGCATGCGCGAGCGCACCGAACTGCTCGGCGGCGCCTTCGAGGCGGGCCCCGAGAACAGCCCCGACGGCAAGGTCTGGATCGTCCTCGCGACCCTGCCCGTCGACCCCGCGGACGAAGGAGCCAAGGAATGATCAGGGTGCTAGTCGCCGAAGACCAGTCGGCCGTACGGGCGGGACTCGTCCTGATCCTGCGCAGCGCGCCGGACATCGAGGTGGCGGGCGAGGCCGCGGACGGCGAACAGGCGGTGGCCCTCGCCCGCGAGCTCCGCCCCGACCTGGTCCTCATGGACATACAGATGCCGCGCCTGGACGGGGTCGCCGCGACCCGGCAGGTCGTCTCCGAAGGGCTCGCGGACGTCCTGGTCCTGACCACCTTCGACCTCGACGAGTACGTCTTCGGGGCGCTGCGCGCGGGCGCGTCGGGGTTCCTGCTGAAGAACACCGAGGCGAAGGACCTCATCGAGGGCGTCCGTACGGTGGCGCGCGGCGAGGGCCTGATCGCCCCGGCCGTCACCCGCCGCCTCATCGCCGAGTTCGCCGCCCCCACCAGGGCGGTGCGCGGTGAGAACGCTCCGGACCCCGCGGTCCTGGACAGCCTGACGCGCCGCGAGCGCGAGGTCCTCGCCTGCATCGGCGAGGGCCTGTCGAACGCGGAGATCGCGGGCCGCCTCTCCATGGCGGAGGCCACCGTGAAGACCCACGTCAGCCGGATGCTGGGCAAGCTCGACCTGCGCAGCAGGGTGCAGGCGGCGGTGCTCGCGCAGGAGTTGGGGGTCTGATCGGCGCGGACGGGGAAGCCGGATCGTGACGGAGCGGTGCGATCCGGCCATTGGTTCAGACCTCTTGACCGATGGTCCAGACCTTTCTATTCTCGCCGCACTGCGGTGAGCACTCCCCCACGTGTTCCACGTGCTCACGGGCGGCGCAGGGATCTACCCCTCGTACCCCCGGAACTCACCCGAGGAGCACCTCGTGCGCTTCACACAGACCGACGCACGCCCCAAACCCGGACCCAGACTCAGGCACAAAGCCGTGGCCGGCATGACCACGCTGCTGCTGCCGCTCGCCACCCTCGTCGCCCTCGGCGGCTCCGCCGAGGCGGCCCCCGACGCGGCCTCCGAGGCCACCGCCACGTACACCAAGACCCAGGACTGGGGCAGTGGCTTCGAGGGCAAGTGGACGATCAAGAACACCGGCACCACCGCGCTCAGCTCCTGGAACGTGCAGTGGGACTTCCCCGCGGACACCAAGGTGACCTCCGCCTGGGACGCCACCGTCACCAACTCCGGCACCCGCTGGACCGGCAAGAACCTCGCCTGGAACGGAACGCTCGCCCCCGGCGCCTCCGTCTCCTTCGGCTTCAACGGCACCGGCTCCGGCTCCCCCGACAAGTGCACTCTCAACGGCGGCAGCTGTGACGGCGGCAGCGTCCCCGGCGACAAGCCGCCCACCGCCCCCGGCACCCCGAAGGCCTCCGGCATCACCGACACCTCGGTGAAGCTCGACTGGAGCGCCGCCACCGACGACAAGGGCGTCAAGAACTACGACGTGCTGCGCGACGGAGCCAAGGTCGCCACGGTGACCGACACCGCGTACACCGACAAGGACCTGACCGCCGGCACCGACTACTCGTACAGCGTGCAGGCCCGCGACACCGCCGACCAGACGGGACCCGCGAGCGACGCCGTCAAGGTCCGCACCACCGGCGGCGGCGGCCCCGAACCCGAGCCCGGCGACAAGGTCAAGCTCGGCTACTTCACCGAGTGGGGCGTCTACCAGCGCAACTACCACGCGAAGAACATCGCGACCTCCGGCTCGGCCGGGAAGATCACGCACATCAACTACAGCTTCGGCAACGTCCAGGGCGGCAAGTGCACCATGGGCGACGCCTACGCGGCGACCGACAAGGCGTACACCGCCGACCAGAGCGTCGACGGCGTCGCCGACACCTGGGACCAGCCCCTGCGCGGCAACTTCAACCAGCTCCGCAAGCTGAAGGCCAAGTACCCGAACATCAAGATCCTCTGGTCGTTCGGCGGCTGGACCTGGTCCGGCGGCTTCACCGACGCCATGAAGAACCCGGCGGCCTTCGCCAAGTCCTGCCACGACCTGGTCGAGGACCCGCGCTGGGCCGACGTCTTCGACGGCATCGACCTGGACTGGGAGTACCCCAACGCCTGCGGTCTGACCTGTGACACCTCGGGCCCGGCCGTCTTCAAGAACATGATGCAGGCCTTCCGCAACGAGTTCGGCTCCAAGAACCTCGTCACCGCCGCGATCACCGCGGACGGCTCCAGCGGCGGCAAGATCGACGCGGCCGACTACGGCGGCGCCTCGCAGTACGCCGACTGGTACAACGTCATGACGTACGACTTCTTCGGCGCCTGGGACGCCAAGGGCCCGACGGCTCCGCACTCGCCGCTGACGTCCTACCCGGGCATCCCGAAGGACGGCTTCACCTCCGCCGCGGCGATCTCCAAGCTGAAGGCCAAGGGCGTGCCCGCCGCCAAGCTGCTGCTCGGCATCGGCTTCTACGGGCGCGGCTGGACCGGCGTCACCCAGAAGGAGCCGGGCGGCACGGCCACCGGCGCGGCGCCCGGGGCCTACGAGGCGGGGATCGAGGACTACAAGGTCCTCAAGAACAGCTGCCCCTCGAACGGGACGATCGCCGGGACCGCGTACGCGCACTGCGGCACGAACTGGTGGTCCTACGACACTCCCGCGACCGTCAAGGCCAAGATGACCTGGGCCAAGGAGCAGAAGCTCGGCGGCGCGTTCTTCTGGGAGTTCAGCGGCGACACCAGCAACGGTGAGCTGGTCACCGCCATCAACGACGGTCTGAAGTAACCGTCCCCGATACGAAGCCGGGACGACGGGGCCGCCCCCCGCCGTCCCGGCTTCTCCATGCCGTACGGAGTACCGCGGCTACGCCACGTTGACCCGTTGCCCGGGCGGTGCCGCCTCCAGCCAGGCCAGGAAACCCGTCAGCGCGTCCTCGCTCATCGCCAGCTCCAGACGGACGCCGCGGTGCAGGCAGCCGAGGACGATGGCGTCGGAGAGCAGGGCCAGCTCCTCCTCGCCGTCCGGGGCGCGGCGGTCGACGACCTCGATCGCCGAGCGTTCGAGGACGCGGCGGGGCCGGGGGGCGTAGGAGAAGACGCGGTACCACTCGACGCGGTCACCGTTGTAGCGGGCGACTCCGTAGCCCCAGCCCTTGCCGGAGGTGTCGCCCTTCTCGGGGGCCTCCCAGCGCAGGGAGCAGTCGAAGGTGCCGCCGGAGCGCTGGATCAGCCGGCGCCTCAGCCCGAAGACGAAGAGCCCCAACAGAACCAGCGCGATCACAGCAAGTCCGCACACGAGCAGAGTGAGGATCATCGGCACCGACCTCCTCGCCTCTACGAAAACGGACCGACATTGCACCCGCATTGCCTCAGCCGCGACCCGGTCCGGAATGTTCCCGGACCTGGCCGCGGCTGAGTCACGTTACGCCGCGCGCTGGGGTCAGCGCGCCGCCACCGCACGCAGTCGGACGTCGGCGCGCCGCTCGGCGGAGGCGTCGGCCTCCCCCTTCGCGCGCTCCAGCGCCCGCTCCGCACGCTGGACGTCGATCTCGTCGGACAGCTCCGCGATCTCGGCCAGCAGCGACAGCTTGTCGTCCGCGAAGGAGATGAATCCCCCGTGGACGGCGGCGACGACCGTGGAGCCGTCGCTCGTACGAATGGTCACCGGGCCCGACTCCAGCACACCGAGCAGCGGCTGGTGACCGGGCATGACGCCGATGTCGCCGGACGTGGTACGCGCGACGACCAGGGTGGCCTCACCGGACCAGACACTGCGGTCCGCCGCGACCAGCTCGACATGCAGCTCAGCAGCCAAGAGTGGCTCCTCGGGTCACCACCCGGCGGTTCAGCCGGGTGTTGGGTCAAATTCTAGTGGGCGTGGGGAGAGGGGCGGGACACGGCCCCTGCGCGGGGTGCCCCGCCCCTCTCCTTCAGAGCTGCTTGGCTCAGGAGACGCCGAGCTCCTTGGCGTTCTTCTTGAGGTCCTCAAGACCACCGCACATGAAGAACGCCTGCTCCGGGAAGTGGTCGTACTCGCCGTCGCAGATCGCGTTGAAGGCCGCGATCGACTCTTCGAGCGACACGTCCGAACCGTCCACACCGGTGAACTGCTTGGCGGCGTGGGTGTTCTGCGACAGGAAGCGCTCCACACGACGGGCACGGGCCACGACGAGCTTGTCCTCTTCGCTGAGCTCGTCGATGCCGAGGATCGCGATGATGTCCTGGAGGTCCTTGTACTTCTGCAGGATTCCCTTGACGCGCATGGCGCAGTCGTAGTGGTCCTGCGCGATGTAGCGCGGGTCCAGGATGCGGGACGTGGAGTCCAGCGGGTCCACGGCCGGGTAGATGCCCTTCTCGGAGATCGGACGGGAGAGCACCGTCGTCGCGTCGAGGTGGGCGAACGTGGTCGCCGGGGCCGGGTCGGTCAGGTCGTCCGCGGGGACGTAGATCGCCTGCATCGAGGTGATCGAGTGACCACGGGTCGAGGTGATGCGCTCCTGGAGGAGACCCATCTCGTCGGCCAGGTTCGGCTGGTAGCCCACCGCGGAGGGCATGCGGCCGAGCAGGGTCGAGACCTCGGAACCGGCCTGCGTGAAGCGGAAGATGTTGTCGATGAAGAACAGCACGTCCTGCTTCTGCACATCGCGGAAGTACTCCGCCATGGTCAGACCGGCCAGGGCGACGCGGAGACGCGTGCCCGGCGGCTCGTCCATCTGGCCGAAGACCAGCGCGGTCTTGTCGAGAACGCCGGCCTCCTCCATCTCGACCATGAGGTCGTTGCCCTCACGGGTGCGCTCGCCGACACCGGCGAAGACGGAGACACCGTCGTGCAGCTTGGCCACACGGACGATCATTTCCTGGATCAGAACGGTCTTGCCGACACCGGCACCACCGAACAGACCGATCTTTCCACCCTTGACGTACGGGGTGAGAAGGTCGACGACCTTCAGGCCGGTCTCGAACATCTCGGTCTTCGACTCAAGCTGGTCGAACGCCGGGGCCTTGCGATGGATCGTCCAGCGCTCGGCGTCGGCGACCGTGGTCGGGTCGTCGTTCAGGACCTCGCCGAGCGTGTTGAACACACGGCCCTTGGTCACGTCGCCGACCGGCACCGAGATGCCCGTGCCGGTGTCGGTGACGGGCGCCTGGCGGACCAGGCCGTCGGTGGGCTGCATCGAGATCGCGCGGACCACGCCGTCACCCAGGTGCTGGGCGACCTCAAGGGTCAGCGTCTTGCGCGCACCCTCCGCCGACGGGTCGTCGACCTCGGCGTGCAGGGCGTTGTAGATCTCCGGCATCGCGTCGACGGGGAACTCCACGTCGACGACCGGGCCGATCACCCGGGCGACGCGGCCCGTGGCAACGGCCGTCGCTGCATTCTCGGTAGTCGTCGTCACTTACTTGTCACTCCCCGCGGTCGCGTCGGCCAGCGCTGCTGTGCCGCCGACGATCTCGCTGATTTCCTGGGTGATTTCGGCCTGGCGGGCCGCGTTGGCAAGCCGGGAGAGGCTGTTGATCAGATCCCCGGCGTTGTCGGTCGCCGACTTCATCGCGCGGCGCGTGGCAGCGTGCTTGGAGGCAGCCGACTGGAGCATCGCGTTGTAGATACGGCTCTCGACGTAGCGCGGCAGCAGGGCGTCGAGGACGTCCTCCGCCGACGGCTCGAAGTCGAACAGCGGAAGGATCTCGTCCTTGCCGGACGACTCCTCCGCCACCTCGTCGAGGCTGAGCGGTAGCAGGCGGCTGTCGATGGCCGTCTGCGTCATCATCGAGATGAACTCGGTGTAGACGATGTGGAGCTCGTCCACGCCGCCCTCCGCCGTCTCCTTCTCGATCGCCTCGATCAGCGGCGCCGCGACCTTCTTGGCATCCGCGTACGTGGGCTCATCGGTGAAGCCCGACCACGATTCCACGACCTTGCGCTCGCGGAAGTTGTAGTGGGCCAGACCGCGGCGGCCGACGACGTACGTGTCGACCTCCTTGCCCTCGGCCTCCAGGCGCGCGGTCAGCTGCTCCGCGGCCTTGATGGCGTTCGAGTTGAAGGCGCCGGCCAGACCGCGGTCGCTCGTGAGGAGCAGAACCGCGGTACGGGTCGCCGTCTCCGCCTCGGTCGTCAGCGGGTGCTTGGTGTTCGAGCCAGTGCCGACCGCCGTGACCGCGCGGGTGAGCTCGGTCGCGTACGGCGTGGAGGCCGCCACCTTGCGCTGTGCCTTGACGACACGCGAGGCGGCGATCATCTCCATCGCCTTGGTGATCTTCTTGGTCGCGGTGACGGATCGGATGCGACGCTTGTAGACCCGGAGCTGGGCTCCCATGAGTCAGGTCCCTTCCTTACGTCACTTGGCGGTGGCCGGAGCGTCCTCGCCGAGAAGCTTCCCGTCCGAGGTCTCGAACTGCTTCTTGAACTCCGCGATGGCGTCGCCGACGGCCTGCAGGGTGTCGTCCGACATCTTGCCGCCCTCCTTGATGGAGGTCATGAGGCCCTGCTCCTTGCGGTGCAGGTACTCAAGGAGCTCGCGCTCGAAGCGGCGGATGTCGTTGACCGGCACGTCGTCCATGCGACCGGTGGTACCGGCCCACACGGAGACGACCTGGTCCTCGGTCGCCATCGGCTCGTACTGCGGCTGCTTGAGCAGCTCGACCATGCGCTGGCCGCGCTCCAGCTGGGCCTTGGACGCGGCGTCCAGGTCGGAACCGAAGGCGGCGAACGCCTCCAGCTCACGGAACTGGGCGAGGTCCACGCGCAGACGGCCGGAGACCTGCTTCATCGCCTTGTGCTGCGCCGAACCACCGACTCGGGAGACGGAGATACCGACGTTCAGCGCGGGGCGCTGACCGGCGTTGAAGAGGTCCGACTCCAGGAAGCACTGGCCGTCGGTGATGGAGATGACGTTGGTCGGGATGAACGCCGACACGTCGTTCGCCTTGGTCTCGACGATCGGCAGACCCGTCATCGAGCCCTTGCCCAGCTCGTCCGAGAGCTTCGCGCAGCGCTCAAGTAGACGCGAGTGCAGGTAGAAGACGTCACCGGGGTAGGCCTCGCGCCCCGGCGGACGGCGGAGCAGCAGGGACACGGCGCGGTAGGCGTCGGCCTGCTTCGAGAGGTCGTCGAAGATGATGAGGACGTGCTTGCCCTCGTACATCCACTGCTGGCCGATGGCCGAGCCGGTGTAGGGCGCGAGGTACTTGAAGCCCGCCGGGTCGGACGCCGGGGCGGCGACGATGGTCGTGTACTCCAGGGCGCCGGCCTCTTCGAGGGCACCGCGCACGGAGGCGATGGTGGAGCCCTTCTGACCGATGGCGACGTAGATGCAGCGCACCTGCTTGTTCACGTCGCCCGAGCGCCAGTTGTCGCGCTGGTTGATGATCGTGTCGACGGCCAGGGCGGTCTTGCCCGTCTGGCGGTCACCGATGATCAGCTGACGCTGGCCACGGCCGATCGGGGTCATCGCGTCGACGGCCTTGTAGCCGGTCTCCATCGGCTCGTGCACCGACTTGCGCTGCATGACCGTGGGGGCCTGCAGCTCAAGGGCGCGACGTCCGCTGGTCTCGATCTCGCCGAGGCCGTCGATCGGGGTGCCGAGCGGGTCGACGACGCGGCCGAGGTAACCCTCGCCCACGGCGACGGAGAGCACCTCACCGGTGCGCTGCACCGGCTGGCCCTCCTCGATACCGCTGAACTCGCCGAGGACGACGGCGCCGATCTCGCGCTCTTCCAGGTTCAGCGCGAGACCGAGGGTGCCGTCCTCGAACTTCAGCAGCTCGTTCGCCATCGCCGAGGGCAGACCCTCGACCTTGGCAATACCGTCGCCGGCGACGGTGACCGTACCGACCTCCTCGCGCGAGGCCGCGTCCGGCTTGTACGCCTGGACAAAGTTCTCCAGCGCGTCCCGGATCTCCTCCGGCCGGATCGTGAGCTCCGCCATCTGGGTTCCCTGCTCTCCTTGTTGGGCCCGAAGTTTTCTTGGGGGGTCTGGGGTCAGCCCCCAGGAATCCTCTGCACGGCCCAACTAGGGCCGTAGGTCATGCTCTTCTTTGGATTACTTGCCGGCCACGCGGCGGCCGGCTTCCTCGATGCGGTCCGCGATGCTGCCGTTGATGACCTCGTCGCCCACCTGGACCGTGATCCCGCCGAGGACCCCGGGGTCCACGTCGAGGTTCAGGTGCATCGGGCGTCCGTACACCTTGGCCAGGACGGCGCCGAGGCGCTGCTTCTGCTGGTCCGAGAGCGGAACGGCGGAAGTGACGACGGCGACCATGCGGTTGCGGCGGTCCGCGGCCAGCTTGGAGAGGGATTCGAGTCCCTCCTCCAGGCTACGTCCACGCGGCGCGGTCACGAGGCGCACGACGAGCCGCTCCGTCACGGCCTTGGCGCGACCGCCGAGCAGGCTGCGCAGCAGCTCGCTCTTGGCCGTACCGGAGGCCGCGCGGTCCGTCAGCGCCGACCGCAGCTCGGTGCTCGACGCCACGATCCGGCTGAACCGGAAGAGTTCGTCCTCGACGTCGTCCAGCACGCCGGCCTTCTGCGCACCGGTCAGGTCGGCGAGGTTCGCGAGCTCCTCGGTGGCGTCCACCAGGTCACGCGACTGCGACCAGCGCGAGCGGACCATGCCGGCCACCAGGTCTGCGGTCTCGCCGCCCACCTGTCCGCCGAGCAGGCGTCCCGCCAGGTCGGCCTTGGCCTCACCGGACTGCGCCGGGTCGGTCAGGACCCGACGCAGCGAGACCTCACGGCCGAGCAGCGCGGTCACCGCGGCCAGCTCGTCCGCGAGACGCGTGGCGTCGACCGCGGTGTTGTCCGTCAGCGCGTCGAGGCGCTCGCGCGCGGCGGCCAGGGCCTCGCGGCTAGCTCCGTGCGCTGTCATCGAGCCGCCTCGGCCTTCTCCTCGAGCTCGTCGAGGAAGCGGTCGATGGTGCGGCTCTGGCGGGCGTGGTCCTCCAGGGACTCACCGACGAGCTTGCCGGCCAGGTCGGTGGCCAGCTGGCCCACGTCCTGACGCAGCGACTGCGCGGCGGCCTTGCGGTCGGCCTCGATCTGCGCGTGACCGGCGGCGACGATCTCCTCGCGCTGACGCTGGCCCTCGGCCCGCATCTCGGCGATGAGCTGGGCGCCCTGCTCCTGCGCCTCCTGGCGCAGACGCGCGGCCTCGTGCCGGGCCTCGGCGAGCTGAGCCTTGTACTGCTCAAGAACGCTCTGAGCCTCGGTCTGAGCGGCCTCGGCCTTCTCGATACCGCCTTCGATCGCCTCCCGGCGCTCTTCCAGAACCTTGTTGATGTTCGGGAGGAGCTTCTTCCAGAAGAAGAAGAAGACGATGGCGAAGGCGATGGCGCCGACGAGCAGCTCGGGACCCGGCGGGATGAGCGGGTTCTGCTCTTCCTCGGCCGCCAGCTGAACCAGGTTGGCGATCACATCATTGCCTTTCGTCGAACGGGACTAATCGTCTCGGGCGATCAGGAGCCGTAGACGAACGGCATGACGATGCCGATGAGGGCGAGCGCCTCACAGAAGGCGAAACCGAGGATCTGGTTGGCACGGATCAGGCCGGCAGCTTCGGGCTGACGGGCGAGAGCCTCGGTGCCCTTACCGAAGACGATGCCAACACCGATGCCGGGGCCGATGGCCGCGAGGCCGTAGCCGATGGAGCCGAGGGCCTTGATGTCACCCTGGAGGGCGGCGAGCTCGAGAGTCGCGGACATGCCGTTACTTCCTTCTCTTTCATGGACCGGTGGGGGTTGGCCACCGGGCGCTTAGGGGTATGTGAGGGGCTCAGTGGTGCTTGGCGAGAGCGCCCTGGATGTACGAGCAGGCGAGGAGCACGAAGACGTACGCCTGGACGGCCTGCACGAAAAGCTCGAAGAGGATCATGCCGATGGTCATCACGAAGGAGACACCGGCCGCCGGGATCAGCCAGCTGTTCAGCAGGTACCAGGAGGCGACGGTGAACATCACCAGCATCAGGTGACCGGCGAACATGTTGGCGAAGAGTCGCACCGCGTGCGTGAAGGGGCGCACCAGGAGGTTCGAGAAGAACTCGATGAACGACACCAGCCACTTGATCGGGCCGAGGGAGTTGTCGTAACCCGTGACGTTCTTCCAGCCGCCCACGAAGCCGTGCTTCTTGAAGGTGAGCGGGACCCAGATCAGGTAGACGATGGCCGCGAGGACCGCCGGGTAGGCGATGATCGAGGACACCGGGAACTGGGTGAGCGGGATCACGGACCAGATGTTCATGATCCAGATGAAGAAGAACAGCGAGACCATGAAGGGGACGTACTTCTCGCCGTCCTTCTTGCCGAGGGTCTCGTAGACGATGCCGCGGCGTACGAAGTCGTAGCCCGCCTCGCCCATCATCTGGAGCTTGCCCGGAATCACCTTCGCCTTGCCGAAGGCGAGGTAGAAGAAGGTGACGACGACGAGCGTGGTCAACAGGGCGAGCATCATCACCTTGTTGAACTCGACCCCGCCGACGGTGAACATCGGCTTGAAGAGGAACGAGTGCAGGCCCGGAGCCGGGAAGCCACAGCCGTTGTCGGACATGATCCGACAGCTCCAGTCAAAGGCGAGCTCAGTTTGGTCAGCACTCACCGCGGGCTCCTTCGGCGTGACGCATAGGTACGGCAACCTCGTTGTCGTGTCGGCGCGGCGCGCAGCCGCGTTTCGGCACCGGACTGGTGTTTCGGAAGTGTGAGCGGCATCCAGGCATCGAGCCTCGCGATCGTGCAGGCGTCAGCTCAGATGCCCGCGCCGGCAGTGCCGCAGTTGGCACCGGACGATAGCAGGATCTCGAACGGCTATTTATCCCGGCCCTACCCATCACGTCGAGGACCCCGACTTCTCCGGCTTGTCCTTCTTCGAGGAGTCGCTTTCGGAGTCGGGTTCGACGTAAAGGATCTTGGCCTTCATGTGTGCGCGGGCCTGAGCGGCCATCCACGTGATCGTCGCCACCACGAGGGCGGCGGCGAAGGCCTTCGGGTTGAAGAGCGTGGTGTCCTTGAACAGGCCCATGAAGATGAGAAGCAGCAACAGCTGGGCGACGTAGAGCATCATGCCCATCGCCTGGAAGAGCTGCGGAAGCGATTTCGCCGTCCGCTGCAGGACGTACAGGCCCAGACCCATGAAGGCGATCACGACCGCTGTGCCGACGACGGCCCCGATGGCCCCCTTGCCGCCCGCGACCACACCACTGACGACGGCGACGATCGCGCCGACGGCAGCTGTGGGCACAGCGGACTGAAGGAGATTTCGGGTGTCTTGAGACGGCATGGCGGCAGCTCCGCTTACTGATGGGGGCAGGGTGTCGTCATGGACGAGCGTAGACCCGGATCGAGAAGACCCTCGGGCCGGATGGACCGTCGCACTACGGTCCTTCGGCTCTATCCCGGGCTTTCGTGAACGGTATCACAAACTATTTGATGAGGTCTTTACCTGCTTGGTGTGCTCGCCGTCACACATGAGAAGTAATCCGCGCGGTTGTGCATGACGCGGGGGCGTCTTGTCTGGTAATGCGGCGGTTTGCCGTCGCCCGTCAACGCGACGACGGTGCCTCTCCCCGTTCCTGGAGCCGCGAGCGGGCACCCGCGGCGGTCGCTCCGTTGACGCCCGCGCCGACCGGAGATTTCACTTCCGCGTCACTCGCGCTCCGTTCCGGCTCACCCGTCCCGTACGTCACGTCCGCGGCACCCCGTGCGTCGGCACCGCGACGGCGGCGGTAGCGCGGCGGCACGAACGCCTCGGCCCACCGCGGGATGCGCGGGGTGAAGCGCGGCAGCAGGAGCAGCACCAGGCCGAGCGCGCTCAGCGCCACGATGACGAAGAGGATCCACACGCTCGTGGAGTGCACCGAGTACGCGACGGTGCCGAAGGCGATGAGCGCCGACCAGAAGTACATGATCAGGACCGCGCGGCTGTGCGAGTGGCCGATCTCCAGGAGCCGGTGGTGCAGGTGGCCTCGGTCGGCGGCGAACGGCGACTTGCCGTTCCACGTGCGCCTGACGATGGCGAGGACCAGGTCCGCGAAGGGGATCGCGATGATCGTCAGCGGCATCAGGAGCGGAATGAAGACCGGCAGCATCGCGTGGGTGGCGTCGCGGCCCGTGCCGAAGTTCAGCTTCATCGCCGCCGGGTCCACCTGCCCGGTGACGGAGATCGCGCCGGCCGCGAGGATCAGGCCGATCAGCATCGACCCGGAGTCGCCCATGAAGATCCTGGCAGGGTGCATGTTGTGCGGCAGGAAGCCCAGGCACATGCCCATGAGAATGGCGGCGAAGAGCGTGGCGGGCGCCGCGGCCTCGATGCCGTAGCCGTACCAGATCCGGTAGGCGTACATGAAGGACGCCGCGGAGGCGATGCAGACCATGCCCGCGGCGAGCCCGTCGAGGCCGTCGACGAAGTTGACGGCGTTGATGGTGATGACGACGAGCGCCACCGTCAGGAGGGTGCCCTGGCCCGAGGTGAGCGAGACCGTGCCGACGCCGGGGACCGGAATCCACAGGATCGTCAGGCCCTGCATGACCATGACGCCCGCGGCGATCATCTGGCCGCCGAGCTTGATCAGGGCGTCGATCTCGAACTTGTCGTCCAGGACGCCGATCAGCCAGATCAGCGCCGCTCCGGAGAGCAGCGCGCGCGGTTCGTTGGAGTTCTCGAAGACGGCGTTGAGGTTCGGCAGGTGGTCGGCGACCAGGAGGCCCGCGCAGAGACCGAAGAACATCGCGATGCCACCGAGCCGGGGCGTGGGCTCCCTGTGCACGTCGCGGGCGCGGATCTCCGGCATGGCGCCGGCCACGATCGCGAACTTCCGCACCGGCCCGGTCAGCAGGTAGGTCACCGCGGCCGTGATGCAGAGCGTCAGGAGATATTCACGCACGGGCTTCCCCACAGGTATCGCTGGCCATCTCAGCCCCACACCCTAGCTTCGCGCGCATACGGTTGGGGACTTACGGGTAGCGACGATGGTTGCACGACCACGCGCACGTCCCCGACGCGCCTACCCCGTCCTACACCGGATACGGCGGAAATCGTCCCACCAGTTCACGCACCTCTTCCCGTACTCCGGGCCTCTCGCGGACCGCCGAGGCCAGCAGACCCGCGAGCCGCACCATCTCCGGGACCGCCATGCCCTGCGTGGTGACCGCGGCGGTGCCCAGCCGCAGGCCACGGGTGTCGCCGTCCGGCAGCACGCAGGTGTCGAGGATGATCCCGGCCGCGGCGAGCCTGCCGCGGGCCTCCCGCGCGCCCGCTCCCAGCGGCGCGGGGTCGGCGAGGATGAGATGGGTGTCCGTACCGCCGGTGGCGATCGTGAACCCCTCGGCGGCCAGGCCGTCGGCCAGCGCCCGGGCATTGGCGACGACCTGGTGCGCGTACGTGGTGAAGGCCGGTGCCGACGCCTCACCGAACGCGACCGCCTTGGCGGCGATCGTGTGCATCTGGGCGCCGCCCTGCGTGAACGGGAAGACCGCCCGGTCGATCCGTTCGGCCAGGTGCGCCCCGCACAGCAGGAGCCCGCCTCTGGGGCCGCGCAGCACCTTGTGCGTGGTCGCGCAGACCACGTCGGCGTACGGGACGGGGCTGGGCGCCGCTCCCCCGGCGACCAGGCCCATGGGGTGCGCCGCGTCGGCGATGAGGTACGCGCCGACGTCGTCGGCGATCTCGCGGAAGGCCGCGTGGTCCAGGTGGCGCGGGTACGAGATCGAGCCGCAGACGATCGCCTTCGGGCGGTGGGCGCGGGCCAGCGCGCGCACCTCGTCGAGGTCGATGAGGCCGCTCTCGGCGTCGACGCCGTAGCCCACGAAGTCGAACCACCGCCCCGAGAAGTTCGCGGGCGAACCGTGCGTGAGGTGGCCGCCGTACGGCAGTCCCATCGCGAGGACCGTGTCGCCGGGGCGCAGCAGCGCGGCGTACGCGGCGAGGACGGCGGAGGACCCCGAGTGCGCCTGCACGTTGGCGTGTTCGGCGCCGAAGAGGGCCTTGGCGCGGTCGACGGCGATCCGCTCGGCGACGTCCACCAGCTCGCAGCCGCCGTGGTGGCGGGCGCCGGGGTAGCCCTCGGCGTACTTGTTGGCGAGCGGCGAGCCGAGGGCGGTGAGGACGGCGGGCGAGGTGAAGTTCTCGGCGGCGACGAGCTGGACCGCGTCGGCCTGCCGGGCGGCCTCCGCCACCAGGATGTCGGCCAGCTCGGGGTCCTGGCGGCGCAGCGCGTCGAGATCGGTGTACGACGTCCCGGCGGTGGCGGGTGCGGTGCTGACCGTGCTGAGCGACATCGTGGGCTCCGGGGCCTGGCAGGGGTGACCTCAGATCCAATGTAGGCCGCTATGTGTGCGCGGGCACCCCGGTCAGCGCCGTCACCACGGGGTCGAGGGCCTGGTTGATCTCGTCGCCCACCGAACGGAAGAACGGCAGGGGCGCTCCGTAGGGGTCGTACACCTCGTCGGCCTCGACGCTCGGCGCGAGGAGCCAGCCGCGCAGCGCGGCGGCGGCGCGCACCAGGGCGCGCGCACGCTCCACCACGCCGTTGCCGTCGGGCTCCGGCAGTGTCGTGGGGTCTATGGCCCGCACGAGCCGCGTGAACTCCTTCAGGGTGAAGGTGCGCAGGCCCGCCGAATGGCCCATGGAGATGACCTGCGCCCGGTGGTCGCGGGTGGCGGTCAGGACCAGGTCGGCGCGGATGACGTGGTCGTCGAGGAGCTCGCGCCCCATGAAGCCGCTGGCGTCCGCGCCGAAGTCGGCGAGGACCGTCTCGGCGTTGGTCTCCATGGGGGCGCCCTCGTGGCCCCAGGTGCCCGCGCTCTCCACGATCAGGCCGCCGGTGAGCGGATCACCGAGGCGGTCGGCCAGGGCATGCCGGGTCAGCCGCTCGGTGATCGGCGAACGGCACACGTTGCCTGTGCTGACGTGGAGGATGCGGAAGGCGCCCGCAGAGCCCGGGAATCCCGCTATGCCACGCCCCGTCTCAGGGGCTGTCAATTCGCCACCTCAAGGTCGGGTACCACCTTGCGCAGCTCGTCCGCGTCGAGGGCGCCCGCACGGAGCAGGACGGGCACGCGGCCCGTGACGTCGACGATGGACGAGGGGACGTTGCCGGGGGTCGGGCCGCCGTCCAGGTACACCGAGACGGAGTCGCCCAGCATGTCCTGCGCGGCGTCGCAGTCCTCGGGGGCGGGGTGTCCGGTGAGGTTGGCGGAGGAGACGGCCATGGGGCCGAACTCGGTGAGCAGCTCGATGGCCACGGGATGCAGCGGCATGCGGATGGCGACGGTGCCGCGGGTGTCGCCGAGGTCCCACTGGAGGGACGGCTGCTGCTTGGCGACGAGGGTCAGCGCGCCGGGCCAGAAGGCGTCGACCAGCTCCCACGCCATCTCGGAGAAGTCGGTGACGAGGCCGTGCAGGGTGTTCGGCGAGCCGATGAGGACAGGGGTCGGCATGTTGCGGCCGCGGCCCTTGGCGTCGAGCAGGTCGGCGCACGCCTCCGGGCTGAAGGCGTCGGCACCGATGCCGTAGACGGTGTCGGTGGGCAGCACGACCAGCTCCCCGCGGCGGACGGCGGACGCGGCCTCGCGCAGACCCGTCGTGCGGTCGGTCGCGTCGTTGGTGTCGTATCGCCGTGCCATCTAGCGGGCCTCCTCGTACACGTACTGCTTCTTGGTCGTCACGGTCGCCGCGGTCCTCACGGCATCGCCTTGCGGGCGGTCGCGAAGCGCGGCCTGTTGTTGAGATCGGGGTGGTCGGCCGCGTCGGCCCAGCCCCGCATCTCGGTGAAGATCCACGGGACCTGGCCGCCCTGGGTGTCGGCGTGCTCGATGACCACGACGCCGCCGGGCCTGAGCAGCCGGTGCGCGGTGCGCTCGATGCCGCGGATCAGGTCGAGGCCGTCCTCGCCGGAGAACAGGGCGAGGTCCGGGTCGTAGTCGCGGGCCTCGGGGGCGACGTACTCCCACTCGGTGAGCGGGATGTACGGCGGGTTGGAGATCACCAGGTCGACCTGGCCGTCCAGCTCGGGGAACGCGTCGCGGGCGTCGCCCTGGGACAGCTTGACCCGGGACCCCTCGACGTTCCGCCGCGTCCACTTCAGGGCGTCCTCGGACAGCTCCACGGCGTGCACGCGGGAGCGCGGCACCTCCTGGGCGAGGGCGAGCGCGATGGCGCCGGAGCCCGTGCACAGGTCGACGATGAGCGGTTCGACGACGTCCATGGCGCGGACCGCGTCTATCGCCCAGCCCACGACCGACTCGGTCTCCGGGCGCGGCACGAAGACGCCGGGGCCGACCTGGAGCTCCAGGTACCGGAAGTAGGCACGTCCGGTGATGTGCTGGAGCGGCTCGCGGGCCTCGCGGCGCGCGATCGTCTCCCAGTAGCGGGCGTCGAAGTCGGCGTCCTTGACGGAGTGCAGCTCGCCCCGCTTCACACCGTGCACGAACGCGGCGAGCTCCTCGGCGTCGTTGCGCGGCGAGGGCACGCCGGCGTCGGCCAGCCGCTGGGTGGCCTGGGCCACTTCCGCGAGCAGCAGGTTCACGCTGGTCCTCCGGGGGCGTCTACGAGGGATGGGGGCGTCAGGCTGCCGCGAGCTTGGCCGCGGAGTCCGCGTCCACGCAGGCCTGGATGACCGCGTCGAGGTCGCCGTCGAGCACCTGGTCCAAGTTGTACGCCTTGAAGCCCACGCGGTGGTCCGAGATGCGGTTCTCCGGGAAGTTGTACGTCCGGATCTTCTCGGAGCGGTCGACCGTGCGGACCTGGCTGCGGCGCGCGTCGGCGGCCTTGCTCTCCGCCTCCTCCTGCGCGGCGGCCAGGAGCCGGGAGCGCAGGATGCGCATGGCCTGCTCCTTGTTCTGGAGCTGGCTCTTCTCGTTCTGGCAGGAGGCGACGACGCCGGTGGGGATGTGCGTGATGCGCACCGCGGAGTCGGTGGTGTTGACGGACTGGCCGCCGGGTCCCGAGGAGCGGTAGACGTCGATGCGCAGGTCGTTGGCGTGGATCTCGACGTCGATCTCCTCGGCCTCGGGCGTCACCAGGACACCGGCCGCGGAGGTGTGGATGCGCCCCTGGGACTCGGTGGACGGCACACGCTGCACGCGGTGCACGCCGCCCTCGTACTTCAGACGCGCCCAGACGCCCTGTCCGGGCTCCGTGGCGCCCTGGCCGCCCTTGGTCTTCACGGCGACCTGGACGTCCTTGTAGCCGCCCAGCTCGGACTCGGTG
Organism: Streptomyces sp. NPDC050703; assembly: GCF_040654435.1. NCBI lineage: Bacteria > Bacillati > Actinomycetota > Actinomycetes > Kitasatosporales > Streptomycetaceae > Streptomyces > Streptomyces sp. NPDC050703. The sequence goes on along the minus strand of NZ_JBFAHX010000069.1, from coordinate 2,309 downwards.
GCGTCGATGATCTCGGTCTTCCAGCCGACGCGCTCGGCGTACCGCAGGTACATGCGGAGCAGGTCGCCCGCGAAGAGGGCCGACTCGTCGCCGCCCGCGCCCGCCTTGACCTCCAGGATGACGTCCTTGTCGTCGGACGGGTCCCGGGGCACGAGCAGCAGCCGCAGCTTCTCGGTGATCTCCTCGCGCTGCCGCTCCAGGTCCTTGACCTCGGCGGCGAACTCCGGGTCGTCGGCACCCAGCTCGCGGGCCGTCTCGATGTCCTCGCCGGTCTGCTTCCAGGAGCGGTACGTCGCGACGATCGGCGTCAGCTCGGCGTAGCGCTTGTTGAGCTTGCGCGCGTTGGCCTGGTCCGCGTGGACCGAAGGGTCGGCGAGCTTCTTCTCCAGATCGGCGTGTTCACCGATCAGTTCCTCGACCGCCTCGAACATCGGGGGCTCCTGGTTTTCTCCGCGGGGTTTCACGCGAGTTGGCTGCGACTTGGCTGCGGGACGGCAAAAGCGCCGGTCCCGGCCACCCCCTCGCGGGAGCGGCCGATGACCGGCGCAGTGGCTCGCTACTTCTTGGCGGAGCCGGCAGCCTTGCCGAAGCGGGCCTCGAAGCGGGCCACACGGCCACCGGTGTCGAGGATCTTCTGCTTGCCCGTGTAGAACGGGTGGCACTCGGAGCAGACCTCGGCACGGACGGTGCCGCTGGGGATCGTGCTGCGGGTGGTGAACGACGCGCCACAGGTGCAGCTGACCTGCGTCTCGACGTACTCGGGGTGGATGTCGCGCTTCAAGGTGTCTCCTAGTTTCGGGAGGGCGCCGGGTCGTACGCGCGGATTGCTCGTACGTGAACCGGGGCCGACGTACCAGTCTGCCAGGACAGGCCGTATCTCCCAAAACGGGGGTGGGGGCCGATCTATTCCTCTACTCGCTGCTGACCACGTCGCCCACGTCGCCCTTGTCGCCCGCGGACTTCTCCGTGGCGGACCTCGGGATGGCCTTGTCGGCCTTGAGGGCGTCCCAGACCTGCTGGTCGGCCTCTTCCAGGGGCAGGACGCGGTTGGGGTCCGCCGGGTCGTACCGGATGGGCATCGTGACCATCTTCATGTCGTCCGCGCCGATGCCCTTGAGGCCGCCCGCGAAGCCCGCGAGGCTCTTGACGTCGTTCAGGTCGGAGTCGGTGGTGATGGCGCTGGTCGCGTCGTTCGCGAGGTCGAACAGCTTCTTGGGGTTGCCGAAGACCCCGACGTCCTTGACCTGGTCGAGCAGGGCCTTGATGAACGCCTGCTGGAGCTGGATGCGGCCCAGGTCACTGCCGTCGCCGACGCCGTGCCGGGTGCGGACGAGGCCGAGCGCCTGCTCACCGGTGAGCCGGTGCGTGCCGGCGTCCAGGTCCAGGTGGCTGTCCTTGTCCCGTATCGCCTTCTTGGTGGTGATGTCGACGCCGCCGAGCGTGTCGATGAGCTTCTTGAAGCCCGAGAAGTCGACCTCGATGTAGTGGTCCATCCGGATGCCGGACATCTTCTCGACCGTCTTGACGGCGCAGGCGGGGCCGCCCACCTCGTAGGCGGTGTTGAACATCTGCCGCTCGGCGCCCGGGGCGTCCTCGCCGTCGTCGGTCGTGCAGTCCGGCCTGGATATCAGGGTGTCGCGGGGTATCGAGACGACGCCGGCCTTCTTGTGGCCCTTGTAGACGTGCACGATCATCGCGGTGTCCGAGCGGGCCGCGCCCTCGTCCTTGCCGTACTTGGCGTTGTCGCCCGAGCGCGAGTCGGAGCCGAGGACGAGGATGTCCTGGGAGCCGTTGTCGATGTCCGCCGGCCGGTTGGTGCCGAGCGCGGCGTTGATGTCGACGCCCTTGATGTTGCCGTTGAGCTTGACGTACACGAAGCCGAGACCGGCGCCCCCGAGGACGACCACGCCCGCGGCGGTCCACGCCGTGCCGACGAGCGCCTTCTTGCGCCGGCTGGGCGGCTTGCGGCGGCGTCCGCGCTTGCCGCGCCTCGGCGCGTCGGCGGTCCTGCTCTCGTCGGTCATGCGCCCCTCAGTCCTCGTCGGTCGGCGACCCCCTGCTTTCAGGGTTCAGGCGTGGCTTTCCGTCACTTGTCAGACGTGAGAGCCGCAGAAAGGGTTGCACGCCACCCTGTGTGCTCCCCGGCGCCCGATCCTCACGCAGAGTGCCGACAGCCTTGCCTTTTCCCCCTCTCACCTGGGCTTTCTCCGGCAGCGGCGCTACTGCCCGTGACCGGACGAAAGGGCTGGTCATGTGGCCAAGGTCATGGCATACGGAAGGGGCCGCTCCCGTCAGCTGACGGGAGCGGC
>NZ_JBFAHX010000068.1:0-31927 GCF_040654435.1 Streptomyces sp. NPDC050703 | reverse complement strand
GGCACGGACACCGGCCGGTGTCCGTGCCGCGCCTCGTCGTGTCCTACACGGGGCCGTCCGCCACCGGCACCCCGAAGTCCGGGGTGCCGTCCGGGTTCCACTTCAGGGGCTGGATACGGGTGTGGCGGTTGGGGTCGTTCAGCGGGTCGCCGACGATGTCCCGGTACTGGCGGGCGTGGTAGACGAGGACGTCGGTGCGGCCGTCCTCGGCGACGGTGAACGAGTTGTGGCCGGGGCCGTACTGCTTGGTCGTGTCGTTGCTGGTGAAGACCGGCCGGGGCGACTTGGACCAGGACCTCGGGTCGAGCAGGTCGCTGCCCGCCTTCGCGGTCAGCAGCCCCATGCAGTAGTTGGCGTCGGTGGCGCTCGCGGAGTACGTCATGAAGACGCGCCCGTTGCGCTGGAGGAACGAGGCGCCCTCGTTGACCTTGAAGCCGACGCACTCCCAGTCGTACTCAGGGGTGGTCAGCCGCACCTGGGGCCCCGTCAGCGTCCAGGGGTCGGCCATCCGGGAGAGGAACACGGCGCTGTTGTGGTTCTCGGCGGGGTCCTTCTGCGCCCAGGCGAGATAGCGCGAGCCGCGGTGGGTGAACGTCGTGGCGTCCAGCGAGAAGGTGTCCCAGGCGGTCTTGATCCGCCCCTTCTCGGTCCAGGTGCCCTTGAACGGGTCGCGGTGGCCGTTCTCCAGGACCCACATGCGGATCTTCCACACGTCGTCGGCGGGCGCCGCGGCGAAGTAGAGGTACCACTTGCCGTCGATGTGGTGGATCTCCGGGGCCCAGATGTGCGCGGCCATGTCCCCGCTGGTGTGCCGCCGCCAGACGACGGACTCCTCGGCGGTGGCGATGCCGGCCAGGGTCCGGGAGCGGCGCAGGATGATGCGGTCGTACTCGGGGGCGGTCGCCGTGAAGTAGTAGCGGCCGTCGCCGTGGCGGTGGATGTGGGGGTCGGCGCGGTGCGGGACGAGGGGGTTGACCGCGCGGGCCGCCTTGCGTGCGCCGGGTGCCGCGGCGAGGGCGCCGCCCTGTCCGAGGGCCGCCGAGCCGGCCACGGCGGCGCCCACGGCGAGGCCGCCCTTCAGGAGCGTTCTGCGGCCGGGGTGGTGGTCATGGGTGTGCACGTCGGTGTTCTGCCTCTCCGAAGAAGGTGGCTCAGCCGGTCTTGATGCGCAGGAACGTGATCGAGTGGGCGGGGAAGGTGTACGAGAAGGAGTCGCCGACGCCCCTGAACACCGACTCGACGGGTCGCACCGGCGTCGCGTCCTTGGTGTTCTCGGCGCCCGGTGCGGCGGCGAGCGTCGTCACCCTCGCCTTCCCGGCGGCCTTCGCGCCCCGGCCGAGGTCGACCTTGGTGCGGGCCTCCGAGCCCTGCGCGTTGACGACCTTGACGATGAGGTCACCGGTCGCCTTGTCGCGCGTGACGACCTGCCGGAAGGGTTCGGCGACCTTGTCGTCGGTGAAGGAGCCCCACTTCTTCCCGTCGAGGTAGAGCGCCACCTGGCGCCCGCGCACCTCCACGCGGATGTCGTAGGTGCGGCCCGTCTCGATGGTCGTGGAGTCCTCGGCCAGCGTCTGCTTGGCGCCGTCCACGCCCTTCTCGACGGCGGAGCGGGTGTTGTTCCAGCCGCCGAGGTTCCACCAGTAGTAGTTGCCGGTGTCCTTCACGCCGAAGGCGACCATGAAGCCCTCCTTGCCGGACTTCTTGGTGGCCTTCACCTCCAGGTCGTAGTTCTGCCAGCCCTTGTCGCCGGCGGTGACCAGGGTGTTCTCGGCGCTCGCGTCGGACTGGACGTAGGCCCCGTCCTCGACGGCCCACGTGCCGCGGCCCGCCGCCCTGCTCCACTTCCCGTCACCGGCGGAGAAGTCGTCGGTGAGCAGGGACTCGCCGTCCGCCCCGGTGACCCGGACGTCGTCGTACGCGGCGCTGGTCGCCCAGGTGGACAGGCCGACGGCGCCGGTGACGGGTCCGGACGTGGCGGGGGTGCCCGACGCCCTGGACGGCACGACCTCGTCGCCGACGTTGCGCATGAAGAGCTTCTGCGTCTCGTAGTTGGCCGAGCCCCATGACTGGTCGTTGTCGAACCAGATCATGTTCGGCTTCCACTGGACGTAGTCCTCGTTGGCGAGCAGCGGCGCGTAGGAGGCGAGCTTCACGATGTCGGCGTTGCGCTCAAGGCCGGTCATGAACGCGGCCTCGGAGAGCGCGTTGCCGAAGGTGTTGCCCTGGGAGGCGTACTCGCCGAGGAAGACCTCGGGGCCCTTCCGGTCGTAGGAGTCGTAGCGGCCGTTGTTCTCCAGGAACCACTGGGGGCTGTTGTAGTAGTGCTCGTCGACCATCGCGACGCCGGCGTCGCGGTTGAGCCGCCAGGCCCTGTCGAAGACGCTGCCGCTGTCGTCGGGACCCGAGTTGGAGACGACGGTGATCTCCGGGTGCTTCGCCTCGATGGCGGCGCGGAACTGCTTGAAGCGGGCGAAGAACTCCTCGGGGAGGTTCTCCTCGTTGCCGACGCCGAGGTGGGTGAGCCCGAACGGCTTGGGGTGGCCCATCTCGGCGCGCTTCCTGCCCCACTCGCTGCCGACGGGGCCGTTGGCGAACTCGATGAGGTCGAGGGTGTCCTGGATGTGCCGCTTCAGGAGGGCCGGGTCGTCGGTGGCCTTGTTCTGGCCGCAGCCGGTCACCAGGGCGGGCACGACGGGCAGCGGCATGGCGCCGGTGTCCTCGGCGAACTGGAAGTACTCGTAGTAGCCGAGGCCGTAGCTCTGGTTGTAGCCCCAGAAGTTCGCGTTCGTCGCGCGCTGCTCGACCGGGCCTATGGTGTCCTTCCACTGGTAGGAGCGGGCCCGCTGCCAGCCCGACTTCTCGTCGTACGCCTCGTGGCTCCCGGTGTTGACCAGGCAGCCGCCGGGGAAGCGCAGGAAGCCGGGCTTCAGGGCGGCGATCTTCTCGGCGAGGTCCTTGCGCAGGCCGTTCTCGCGGCCCTTGTAGGTGTCGCGGGGGAAGAGGGAGATCTCGTCGAGCGCGACGGGAGCGCCGCCCGACGCGACCGTCAGCCGGCCCGCGGCGGAGGTGCGCTTCGCGGTGAAGGACACCTCGTACTTCGCCCAGCGGTCGCGCGGGGTGACCCGGCGGGCGGTGGCGAGCCCGCCCGTGGCGTCGTGCAGCGTGAGGGTGAGCGGCGCGCGCCCGGCGCCGTCCGTGCGGGCCCAGACCGAGAAGTCGTACCGCTCGCCCTTCCGGACCGCGATGCCGGTGTTGTAGCCGGAGTTGGTGACGGAAGCGTCCGCGGCCAGGGTGAGGTAGGTGCGGTTGCGCTCGTTCAGGCGGCCCCCGTCGTTCACCGCCTTGGCGGTGCCCTTGGTGTCCCAGGAGGTCAGCGGCGTGTAGGAGCGGTTGTCCGCCGTGCCGTACTCGAAGGACCTGTTCTGCACGAGTTCGGCGTAGAGCCCGCCGTCGGCGGCGCGGTTGATGTCCTCGTAGAAGACGCCGTACATCGAGTCGTCGATCTACGCGCCGGTGCGTGAGGTGTCGACGTCGATCGTGTAGTCGGTCCCTTCGGCCGCCGCGCCGGGGCCGGTGGCGAGCGTGCCGGCCAGCAGGACCCCGACGGTGAGACCGAGTCTCCGTCGTCTGTGCGCCATGTCATCCCCTGTCGGGTTGTTCGATATCTCGAACATTGGTCAACACTTCGAACAGGTAGGGAATGTAGGAAGCGGAAGGAGCGTGCGTCAACGCCTGGGACGAAGTTGGTGTGATCAGGGCGTGAGAAAGCCCCCTCCGGATGCACCGTCGGGGGCGTCCTCACACGGTCGGCTGCCGGCGTTCGCCTACTTGTAGGTGATGTCCGCCGCCGTGAACCGGCAGTACGTGCCGTCGGGGCCGTGGCCCGTCTCGACCGGCTCCGCCCCCGTGTCGTTGCCGGTGAAGCGGGAGCAGGTCTTGATCTTCTTGTTGGTGTCGCCGTAGATGCGGACGTTGCGCAGCGTGGCGGTGTCACCGTAGTTGGCGTTGATGCCGACGATCGCCTTGCCGGGGGCGGTGATGTCGACGTCGTCGATGACGACGGTGCGCTTGTACTGCTTGGAGCAGTTGCCGCACGTGCGCACCAGCTTGCCGAAGTCGGAGACCTGGAACTTGGTCACGACCAGCTTGCCCGCGCCGTTGAACTGCAGGACCTTGTCGTCGGCCTTGCGCGCGCCACCGCCCTTGACGGTGTACGTGGAGCTCGCCGACGTGCCCTTGAACGTGGCGGCGTCCTCGCCGACGTCCTCCCACCACACGTTCTCCAGCGTGCAGCTGCCCTGGCAGTGGATGCCGTCGGCGGCGGGCGAGCCGATGACGACGTTCTTCAGGGTGGCCCCGTCCTTCAGCTTGAAGAGGGGGTCCTGGCCCTCGTCCTGGCCGTCGCCGCCCAGCTCACCGCTGCCGTAGTAGCGCTTGAGCCCGCCGTCGCGGGTGCCGGAGACCTCGATGGTCTTCGGCACCGCCTGCTTGCCCCTGGCCTCCGGCCAGGCCGTGGCCGCCCCCGCGGACGTCGTCATGACGGAGGTGGTGACGAGGGCGGCACCGGTCAGGCCGAGCGCCGCGACGCCGCCGACGAGGGCGCGGCGGCGGGTCCGGCTGCGGCGGTGGCGCGTACGCCCGTTGGCTGGTGAAGTCATGTCCGGGTTCCTTCGGTGGTCAGAAGTGTGCGTCTTCTGGTCGCCGCCCGCCGGAGAAGGGTTGCCGCCCTCGGGAAGAAAAGTGATCACGCCGCGGAATCAGTCCTCCCGCGGCTCCCGCGGGGCGAAGTCACCCTTCCACTCCGTCCGTTCGCTCTCGGTGCCCGCCTCGATCCGGTAGCGGTCGCCGTGGGCGTCCCGCTTCCCCCCGGGGTGGTTGTACTGCCCGGCGAACGTGTGCTCGCCGACCGGTACGGTCCGCCCTGCCCTCAGCGTCCACCGGTAGACGAGGAAGCCGTCCCGCTCCCCCACCGTGACGTCGAAGTCCGCCTCGGGGAGGGAGCGCCAGTTGCCGGTGTCCTCGACCTTCGCGCCCATGTCCACGCGCAGCTCCACGGTGAGCGAGGTCAGCGGCTTCCTCGCCTTGAGGGTGATGTCGCCCTGCGACCAGTACGCGCTGGACCCGGGGTCGACGGACCCGTCCGCCCAGAGCAGTTCGGCCGCGGGCACCTCGGTGGAGGTGCGCGGCGGGCGGGCCGGCCGCGAGGACGTGCCGCCGCCCGGGGGCCGGGCCGACTTCGGGGGCCCGGAGACCGGCGGTGTCGCCGGGGTGCCGCCGGGGCGGCGGGTCGGGGGCGTGGTGTCGCGGGTGTGCTCGCTCGCCGCGGGGGCCGGTGTGCCGGGCGTCGCGGTGGTCGCCACGGAACTCCGGCCGGTCTCGTCGGCGCGCAGGGCCGACGCCACGCCGTAGCCGCCGACCGCGCAGACGCCGGCCGCGGCGGCCGTCGCCGTCACCACGCGCAGCCAGGACGCGCCCGCCCCCCGGGGCCGCTTCGCCTGCCGGCCGGGCCGCGGTCCCGCCGCCATGCCCTGCTCGACGCGGGCGCGCATCCGCTCCCGGTCGGGACGGTGTGCCTGGGCGGCACCGCGCAGGCGCCCGCGCACCTCGTTGTCGTCGTCCCTCATGTGCTTCCCCCCGTGTCCGCCGTGACGGCGCGCACCCGTTCCCACGCGGTCTGCGGGCCGAGGCGCCGCTGCAGTTCCGCCATGCCCTTCGACGTCTGGCTCTTCACCGTACCCACCGAGATGCCCAGCGCCTGGGCGGTGTCCTTCTCGGAGAGGTCGAAGGCGTGCCGCAGCACGACACAGGCCCGCTTGCGGAAGGGCAGCGCGCGCAGCGCGTCCCGTACGTCGACCACGGCGGGTACGTCGGGGTCCGCCACGTCCTCGCCCCGGCCGGACCAGAAGAGCGTCACGCGGCGGCGCTCGCGGACGGCGCTGCGGATGCGGCTGCGCGCCATGTTCGCGACGACACCCCTGGCGTAGGCCGCGGGATGGTCGGCGGCACGTACCCGTTCCCAGCGGTGCCAGAGCGCGAGCAGCGCGTCGGCCGCCAGATCGTCCGCGCCATCCGTCTCGCCCGTCAGCAGGTGGGCGAGGCGGGCGAGTTCGGCATAGTGCCGCTCGAAGAAGGCATGGAACTCGGCGGCCGCGTCGTCGGCGGCCGAAGGCATAGGTGTCCTCTCTCCCACGGTCTCCGGCGCGGCGCCCACGGTGGGGCGCGCCGGTCTCCCCGTATCGGAATCGCGCACTCTAGCCGGTCGTCGGGACCGTGAAGACATCGGCCAGGGTCACCTCCGTCTCCCCGCGCGCGGACGCGCGCCCGTCGGCGGTGCGGAGGCGGAAGGGCCGGGTGGTGCCCGTGGCGCGGACGGTGACGCCGTCGCCGTGCCGGGTGGCGCGGAAGGTCGCGGCGGTGCGTCCTCGCAGGTCGGGTACGGCGACCTCGGCGTCGTACGTGCTGTCGGGCGCCGTTTCGGGGGTGGCGAGCAGCGTCAGCTCCGCCGGCCAGTCGCCGTCGGGGCGTAGCTCGTCGGCGCCGAGCGGCAGCAGGGCGCCGGGGCGCACGTACAGCGGGAGGCCGTCGAAGCCGTGGGTCTCGCGGCGCCAGCCGGGGCCCCGGACGCGCTCCCCGGTGAGCAGGTGGGTCCAGGTGCCCTCGGGCAGGTAGAACTCCACGTCGCCCGCGGCGCTGAAGACGGGGGCGACGAGCAGGTCGGGGCCGAGCATGTACTGCCGGTCCAGGGTGCGGCAGGCCGGGTCGCCGGGGAACTCAAGGAGCATCGGCCGCATCACGGGCACACCGTCGCGGTGGGCCTCGACGGCGGCCCCGTACAGGTAGGGCATGAGCCGGTGCTTCAGGCGGGTGAACTTCCGGGCCACGTCCACCGCTTCGTCGCCGAACGCCCACGGCACCCGGTAGGAGACGTTGCCGTGCAGGCGGCTGTGCGAGGACAGCAGGCCGAAGGCGAGCCAGCGCTTGAAGACCGCCGGGTCGGGGGTGCCCTCGAAGCCGCCGATGTCGTGGCTCCAGAAGCCGAAGCCGCTGAGCGAGAGGGAGAGGCCGCCGCGCAGCGACTCGGCCATGGCGCCGAACGAGGCGAAGCAGTCGCCGCCCCAGTGCACGGGGAACCGCTGGCCGCCCGCGGTCGCGGAGCGCGCGAACAGGACGGCCTCGCCCGCTCCCCGCTCCTTCTCCAGGACCTCGAAGACCGTGCTGTTGTAGAGCTGCGCGTAGTAGTTGTGCATGCGCTCGGGGTCGGAGCCGTCGTGCCAGACGACATCGGTGGGCACCCGCTCGCCGAAGTCGGTCTTGAAGCAGTCGACGCCCTGGTCGAGCAGGTCCCGCAGCTGGTCGGCGTACCAGGCGCGGGCGGCGGGGTCGGTGAAGTCGACCAGTGCCATGCCGGGCTGCCACAGGTCCCACTGCCAGATGTCGCCGTTCGGCCGCTTGACGAGGTGGCCCCTGGCCGCGGCCTCGGCGAAGAGCGCGGACTTCTGCGCGATGTAAGGGTTGATCCACACGCTCACCCGCAGCCCGCGCTCGCGCAGCCGCTTCAGCATGGAGCGCGGGTCGGGGAAGACGGCGGGGTCCCAGCGGAAGTCGGTCCACTGGTGCTCGCGCATCCAGAAGCAGTCGAAGTGGAAGACGCTGAGGGGCAGTTCGCGTGCGGCCATGCCGTCGACGAAGCCGGTGACCGTCTCCTCGTCGTAGTCGGTGCAGAAGGAGGTGGAGAGCCAGAGGCCGAACGACCAGGCGGGCGGCAGGGCGGGGCGGCCGGTGAGCGCGGTGTAGCGGCGCAGGACGTCCTTCGGGGTGGGTCCCGCGATGACGTAGTACGCGAGCGACTGGTCCTCGACGCTGAACTGGACCTGTCCGACCGCCTCGGAGCCGATCTCGTAGGAGACCTTGCCGGGGTGGTCGACGAAGACGCCGTAGCCGCGGGAGGAGAGGTGGAAGGGGACGTTCTTGTACGCCTGCTCGCTGCTGGTGCCGCCGTCGGCCTGCCAGATGTCGACGCTCTGGCCGTTCCTGACGAACGGCGTGAAGCGCTCGCCGAGGCCGTACAGGCACTCCCCCACGCCGAGCGCGAGCTGGGTGACCATGTGGTGGGCGCCGTCGGGCGTCGTGGCGAAGCCGGTGCCCCTGCGCTCCACGGCGGTCAGCCCGCGTCCCTCGGCGTCGAGGAACTCCATGCCCCAGGGGCCCGCCGTGTCGAGGCGCAGGGTCAGCGGCCCGGCGGCGAGTTCGACGACGGTGCCCTCACGGGTGACGCGCCCAGCGTTCCCCGTGCCCTCGACCGTGAAGTCGGGGCCGCGCCGGGCCTTGCCCGCGTGGTGCACGGTGCGCACGCCGATCACGCCCTCGGCGGGCGAGAAGCACTCGACGGTGACGAGCGCCGAGTTGAGGGTGTCGCCGCGCTCCCGCACCGGCCGCACGGCCGCGTACGCGGTGAACCGCCCCTCGCCCTCCTCGACGTCCCGCACCTCGGTGGCGTACGAGGCGTTCACCCCGTCGCGCATCAGCCAGCAGCCGTCGGTGAACTTCATGCGCCGTCCCCCCGTTCCGCGGTGCCGGTGAAGGCCAGGCGTGCGAGCCTGACGGGGCCGCGCAGCCGTACGCGCAGGTCGCGCACGCCGGACACGGCGAACCCCGCGGTACACGCGGTGTAGTCGTACACGCCGCCGGTGCGGGGCACGGCGACGGTGGTGGCGGTGCTGTCCGCGATGAGGTCGACGGCGCCCTCGCCCGCCGCCTCGACGGTGACGGCGGCGGTCCCCCCGCCGAAGTCGCAGGCCTGGAAGTGCAGCTCCCCCGTGCCGTCGCCGACGGCCCGCACGGCGTCGCCCGACGCCCTGCTCCGGTCGACGATCTCGGTGCCGCGCTGGGTGTCGTACCCGGCGGCGGCCAGGCCGGCCCCCTGTACCGGCCTGGCCTCGGGGGCGTGCCCGCCGAGCTCGACGGGCAGCGACAGGCGGATGTCCCCGCTCGACGCCCCCGCGAGGAGTTCGTGGGTGCCGGGCGCCACCGTCCAGCGGTCGTGCCGCACGTCCCAGAACCCCGGGGCGGTCACGGGCACCCGGAACACGAGCCGCTGGTGGGCCCCGGGGGCGAGGGTGACGCGGCGGTGGCCGACGAGCTGCCGGTGCGGCAGCTCCACGACGGCCCGGCGGGGCGCGCGGACGTAGAGCTGCGCCACCTCGTCGGCGGCGCGGGACCCGGTGTTGGTGACGGTGAACGCGACGTTCAGGGTGTCGCCGTCGCGCTCGGCCGTGAGGCCGTCGTACGCGAAGGAGGAGTAGCCGAGGCCGTGCCCGAACGGGTAGAGCGGGGTGCCGTCGAAGTAGAGGTAGGTCTGCCGGGAGCCGATGATGTCGTAGTCGAGCAGCCCCGGCAGGTCGGTGTCGGCGGCGTACCAGGTCTGCGGGAGCCGGCCCGCCGGTGGGACGTCACCGGCGATGACGCGGGCGAGCGCGGTGCCCCCCGCCTGCCCGCCGTGCGCGGTCCACAGCAGCGCGGGCAGCTCGGCGTGGGCGTCGGCGACCGCGTACGGGTAGGCGCTGACCAGGGCGAGCGCGGTACGCGGGTTGGCGGCGCGGGCCGCGCGCCACAGCCGGTCCTGGTGCGGCGGCAGGGCGAGGGTGGTGCGGTCCTGGGTCTCGCGGCCGTTGATGTGCGGATCGTTCCCCGCGACGACGACCACGGTGCGGGCGGCGGCGGCCACGCGGCGCACGGCGTCCTCCCCGCGCTCAAGGACCTCGACGGTGAAGACCTCGGCGCGCCCGGCGGCCACGGCTCCGCCTTCCCCGGCAACCTTCACGCCGTCGGCGGCGACTGAGACGTGCCCACCCGTCCCGGTGTGCCGGAGGAGGTGCCCGCTCCCGTGCCCGTCGCCACGCCCGTCCCCGTCCCCGCCTCCCCGCGCGACCAGCTCGAACGTCTCCTGGACCACCCAGCCGCCCGGCTGGTCGGCCGACGCCCGCACGAAGCCGTCGTGGGCGACGGAGAGGTACCGCCCGTCCGGCGCCCGCAGCGTCAGGGCCCCCTCGCCCCAGTCGGCGAGGGCGAACTCGGTGGCCCGCGCGCCGTCCCGGGTGACGGTCAGCGGCGGCAGGTCGGTGCGGCCGGGCACGAGCGCCGGGTCGAGGGCGCCCCCGGCCGCTCGCGCCAGGGCGGCGGCGCCGGACGCCGGCACGAGCAGCCAGCCGCCCGCGCACTTCAGGCGCACCCGGTCCACGCCCTCGGCGAAGGTCACGCGGTCGGTACCGAAGCGGTCGCGCAACCCGTCGAGCAGGGAGCTGCGGCGGATCAGGGTGCCGCTGTACCAGTCGGTCTTGCACTCGTCGGCCAGGAGCCCGACGACCGCGACGCGTTCATCCCCGGCGGGGGGTGCGAGGGGCAGCAGACCGTCGTTCTTGAGCAGGACGACGGCCTGCTCCGCGGCCTCGCGGGCCAGCTCCCGGTGCGCGGCCGTGTCGATGCCGCGCGCGTCGGTCACCTCGTACGGGCCGCCGTCGGGGTCGAACTCGCCGAGCCGGAAGCGGACGGTGAGGTGCCGGCGTACGGCCGTCTCGACGTCGGCCTCCGTCAGCAGGCCGCGGGCCAGCGCGCGCCGTACGCGGCCCACGACGACCCGCGGGTCGGTCCCGTGGTCGGTGAGGCTGTCGACGCCGGCGAGGAGTGCCGCGGCGACGGCCTCCTCGTGGGTGTCGAAGTAGTGCTGCGACGCGACGAGGTTGCTCGGCGCGCCCGCGTCGGAGCAGACCAGCAGTTCCTCGTCGGTCCAGTTCCGCAACTCCTCGTTCAGGTAGGGCGATACGTGGTTGGGACGGCCGTTCACGAGGTTGTAGGCGGGCATCACCCCGGCGACCGCGCCCGCCTCGACGACGGCGCGGAAGGCGCGCAGGTCGTACTCGCGCAGGACGCGCGGCCGAACGGAGGCGTTCGACGTGTCCCGCAGCGTCTCGTTGTTGTGCGCGAGCCAGTGCTTGGCGACCGGGGCGGTGCGCCAGTGCACCGGGTGGTCGCCGCGCAGGCCGCGGGTGAACGCGGCGGCGAGGGCGGAGGTGAGGTGCGGGTCCTCCGCGTAGCCCTCCTCGTTCCTGCCCCACAGCGGATGGCGCAGCAGGTTCACGGTGGGCGCCCAGACGTTGAGGCCGACGCGGGCGTCGCGCGAGCGCATGGCGCGCGCCTCGGTCGCGACGGCCTCGCCGACCCTGCGCAGCAGATCGTCGTTCCAGGTCGCGCCCAGCCCGACGGCCTGCGGGAACACCGTCGCGGGGCCCATCCAGGCGACGCCGTGCAGGGCCTCCTGACCGGTGCGGAACGCCGCGATCCCGAGCCGGTCGACGGCGGGCGCGTACTGGTGCAGCAGGGTGACGCGCTCATCGGCCGTCAGGCGGGACAGCAGGTCGTCCACGCGCTTGTCCAGCGGGAGGCCGGGGTCGCGGAACGGGGGCGGACTCTCGGTCACGTGCGGGTCCCCTCGGCGGGCGGCGGCTGGGCGGCGGAACGGGAGGCACACTTCCTCGAAGCGCTTCGATGCTCACGGCCGTGCCGGAACATGTCAAGACGAGCGACGCGACCAACCGGGACCGCCCCCACCGTGAGAAGAAGTCCAACTCCCGTACTGCACAAGGCAATTCACGCCGAACCCTTGTGACCGTCAGGGCGGTCACCTAACCTCGCTGCCACATCGAAGCGCTTCGAAAGCCGACCGGCCGTCACCGCCGTATGCCAGGGCGCGCCACGAAGGGTTGAGCCATGACGTCGAACTCCCCCTCCCCCCGCTCCGGACCCGACCGGAGAACGTTCCTCGCCTCCTCCGGGCTCGCCGCGCTCGCCCTGGCAGGCGGGGCACCGCTGCTCACCGCCTGCGGGGGCGGCGGCTCGAAGAACGAGGGCACCACGACGGGCAAGAAGCTCAAGGACCTGCTCCCGGCGTACGTCGCGTCGCACCTCGCCGCCCCGGACATCCCCGCCGAGAACGGCTCGGCCGCGGGTTTCACCGAGGCCCTGCCCGCGGCCGAGCTCAAGACGTCCGTACCGGAGAAGCTGGGTAGGGGCGGCGAGTTCACCGTCATGGCGCCGATCTGGGGGAACGTGCCCCGGCAGGGCAACCCCTACTGGACCGCCATGGACGAGGCGGCGGGCGTCCGCGTCACGTGGCAGAACCAGCAGGGCGACACGTACGGCCAGAAGCTCGGCGCCGTCCTCGCCTCCAGCGGCGTCCCGGACGCCGTGGTGGTGCCGGGCTGGGAGCTGACCGGCAGGATACCGAGCGCCATCGCCCACAAGTTCGCCGACCTCGGCCCCTACCTGAGCGGCGACGAGGTCAGGAAGTACCCGAACCTCGCCGCCATCCCGACCGGTGCCTGGCAGCGCTCCGTCTTCGGCGGCAGGCTGCGCGGACTGCCGATGCCCGCCGCCACGACGCCGAACATCGCGTCCTTCCACCGCACGGACCTCTTCGAGGAGGAGGGGCTCGAACCGCCCACGAGCGCCCAGGAGTTCCACGACCTGTGCAAGCAGCTCAACGCGCCCAGGAGCGAGGTGTGGGCGTGCGGCGACATGACCTGGGCCGCCTGGAACATCTTCGGCGTGCTGCCGGAGAAGCCGTACTACTGGAAACTCGTCGACGGCAAGCTCGTCAACCGCTACGAGACCGACGCCTACCTCGAAGCCCTGGAGTGGTCGCGCGGGCTCTACTCCGCGGGCTTCGTCCACCCCGACGCGAAGGCCGAGACCGGCAGCGTCGGCGACCTGTGCGCCGCCGGCAAGGTGTGGATGTACTGCCAGGACCTGTCCGACTGGTACGGCAAGGCGGCCGTGCAGCGCGTGGACGACGAGAAGTTCCGCATGGAGGCGTTCGACTACTTCGCCCCCGACGGCGGCGCCCCGACCCTGTACGCGCGCCCGCCGGCCGACATGTGGACGTTCATCAGCGAGAAGGCCGACGAGAGGACCGTCCGCGACATCCTCGCCCTCGCCGACTTCACGGCGGCGCCCTACGGCTCCAGGGAGCAGCGCCTGCGGATGTACGGCGTCGAAGGCGTCCACCACACGTTCGAGGACGGGGTGCTCACCAAGAACGGCAGGGGCAACGACGAGGTCTTCTCGACCTACGAGTACCTCGCCTCCCCCGCGCCCTTCGTCGCCTACGCCGATCCGCCCGACGTGACCCGCGGCATGGTCCGGTGGCAGCAGCGGCAGGGGAAGCACACGCGGAAGCCGCTCTTCCACGGCATGATGATCACCGAGCCGACGCGGTACACCGAGCTGAACGCCGAGTTCGAGGACCTGGAGAAGGACATCGTGCGCGGCCGCAGGAAGGTGTCCGACATGCGGCGCGCCGCCGCGGACTGGAAGTCGGGCGGCGGCGACAGGCTGCGCGACTGGTACCGCGGACTCCTGGACGAGACCGGCGGCTCGGCGGCCTGAGATGGCACCCACCACGGCCCGGGAGCGCGGCGCCACGGACGGGGCGACGCCCGCCCCGCCCGGCGGACGCCCTTCCCGCGCCGCGCGCGCCCCCGGCGCCCGGAAGGCCGGTGCCCGCGTCCCGCTGCGCCACCGGCTGCGCCGCGACCGGGTCCTGCTCCTGATGGTCCTCCCGGCACTGCTGCTCCTGCTCGTCTTCACCTACGTACCGCTGATCGGCAACGTCGTCGCCTTCCAGGACTACGACCCCTACCTCGCGGACAACGCGTTCCAGGCGATGTCACAGAGCCCGTGGATCGGCTTCGAGCACTTCCGGCACATGGCCGGGGACCGCCTGTTCCGGCAGGCGGTCAGGAACACGTTCGCCATCTTCGCCATCCAGCTCACGCTGTTCTTCCCGGTGCCGGTCCTGCTCGCGCTGTTCGTCAACAGCTTCGTGCGCCCCCGCGTGCGGGCCGTCGCCCAGGCGGTCCTCTACCTGCCGCACTTCTTCTCCTGGGTGCTGGTCATCACCGTCTTCCAGCAGATGTTCGGCGGTGCGGGCCTCGTCGCCCAGGTCCTGCGGGACCACGGCCACGACGGCTTCGACCTCATGACCGACCCGGGCCTGTTCAAGTTCCTCGTCACCTTCGAGATGGTGTGGAAGGACGCGGGGTGGGGCGTCGTCGTCTTCCTCGCCGCGCTCGCCGCGGTCAGCCCCGAGCTGTACGAGGCCGCCGCGGTGGACGGCGCGAACCGCCGGCGGCGCATGTGGCACATCCAGCTGCCGGCCCTGCGCCCGGTCGTGGCCCTGCTGCTCGTCCTCCAGGCCGGCAACGCGCTCACGGTCGGCTTCGAGCAGATCCTGCTCCAGCGGGCGGCGGTGGGCCCCGCGGCCTCCGAGGTCCTCGACACCTACGTGTGGAACACCGGCCTGGACAACGGCAACTTCGGCTACGGCGCCGCCATCGGCATCGTCAAGGGAGTCTTCGGCCTCCTGATGGTGCTCGCGGCCAACAAGGCCGCCCATCTGATGGGCGAGCAGGGGGTGTACAAGCGGTGAGCGTGCTGAACCTCGGCATCGAGCCGGGCAGCAGGTCCGGACTGCGCCCGGTGTGGGAGGAGCCCCCGACCCGCGCCGGTCTCGCCGCCAAGGGCGTGGGACTGGCCCTGGTCTGCCTCGCCGTCCTCTTCCCCGTCTGGGTGGTGGTCGTCACCAGCCTCTCCTCGGTGCGCACGATCACCGAGACGGGCGGCCTCGTGGTGGTCCCGCGCGGCGTCACCCTCGTCCACTACCAGGAGCTGCTGAGCGGCGGCCAGGTGTCGCGGGCCGCGTTGGTCAGCGTGGGGGTCACGGTCGTCGGCACGCTGTTCAGCACGGTGGTGTCCGTCCTGTGCGCGTACGGCCTCTCGCGCCCGGGGTCGGTGCTGCACCGCCCGATCCTGCTGACGGTCGTGGCCACGATGTTCTTCGGCGCCGGACTGATCCCCACCTACCTGGTGGTGCAGGGCCTCGGCCTCACCGACACCTACCTGTCCCTGATCCTGCCGAGCGCCCTGAACGTCTTCAACATCCTCGTCCTGCGGGCGTTCTTCATGGGCACGGCACAGGAGCTGACCGAGAGCGCCCGCATCGACGGCGCGGGCGACCTGCGCATCCTGTGGCGGATCGTCATGCCGCTCTCGCGGGCGGTGATCGCGGTGATCACCCTCTTCTACGCGGTGGGGTACTGGAGCGCGTGGTTCAACGCGTCCATCTACCTCAGCGACCCCGACATGCTGCCGCTGCAGAACGTCATGCAGCAGCTGGTGATCAAACAGCAGCGCCCGACCGGCCTGAGCCAGGCCATCAGCACCGGGCACCTGTCGCCGCTCGCCGTCCAGATGGCCGTGATGGTCCTGGCGCTGCTGCCGGTCGCCGTCCTCTCCCCGTTCGTGCAGCGGCACTTCAAGCAAGGCATGCTCACCGGCGCCGTGAAGGGCTGAGCCCGACGAAGCCCTCCCCGGACGACGCCGTCCGGGTCAGCCGGGAGCGGGCCCCGTGCTGGCCCGAACCGTCAGCTCCGGGGCGATCAGCGTGACGTCGTCCGTGCCCTCCCCCGCCAGCTTGGCGATGATCCGCTCCACGGCCCTGCGGCCCATCTCCCCCGCGGGGATGGAGACCGAGGTGAGCCGCACGGACGCCTGGAGGGCCACCTGGTCGGGGCAGACCGCGATCACCGAGACGTCCTCGGGGACGGCGCGGCCCTGCTGGCGCAGCAGCCCGAGCAGCGGCTCCACGGCCGACTCGTTCTGGACGACGAAGCCCGTGGTGCCGGGCCGCTCGTCGAAGACGCGGGCGAGCGTGGCCGACGTCGGCCCGTACCCCGGGTCGCAGGGCCGGTGCAGCAGCCGCACACCGAGGCCGCGGGCCTTCTCCCGCAGGCCCTCCAGGGTGCGCTCGGCGAAGCCGGTGTGCCGTTCGTAGACGGCGGGCGCCTCGCCGATGACGGCGATGTCACGGTGGCCGAGCCCGGCCAGGTGCTCCACGCAGAGCGCGCCCGTCGCCACGAAGTCGAGGTCGACGCAGGTCAGGCCGGTCGTGTCGGAGGGCAGGCCGATGAGCACGGCGGGCCGTGCGCTGTCGCGCAGCAGCGGGAGCCGCTCGTCGTCCAGTTCGACGTCCATGAGGATCATCGCGTCGGCGAGTCCGCTGCCGGCCACGCGGCGCACGGCCGCCGGGCCCTCGTCGCCGGTCAGGAGCAGCACGTCGTAGCCGTGTGCGCGGGCCGATGTGGCGACCGCGACGGCGATCTCCATCATCACCGGTACGTACATGTCGGTGCGCAGCGGCATCATCAGCGCGATGACGTTGGACCTGCTGCTGGCCAGGGCGCGGGCGCCGGCGTTCGGGTGGTATCCGAGCTGCTCGATGCTGCGCTCGACGCGCGCGCGGGTACCGGTGGAGATCGACCGCTTGCCGCTGAGGACGTAGCTCACCGTGCTGGCCGAGACTCCCGCGTGCTCGGCGACCTCGGCTAGGGTGACCATGCGGCTCTCCGGTCCGTTCGGGGCGGCGCGTCGCGGCGAAACGCTTCGACGCACACCGCCCTGGCGTAGGCGCAGTCGGGCCTCGACCTTATGTGCGCGCCCACGACAAGTCCAGGGGTGAGTCGAAGCGCTTCGACTCACCCCTGGGGCTACCCGGGGAGGACTACAGCGCCGGGTGCGCGTTCTTCAGGAGCTCCTGGAACTGCGCCGAGAACCAGTGGCCCGAGACCGGCGCGTCCGGCAGGGCGCCGGACTTGTTGTGGTTGTTGCGCGGGTTGCCGTTGTAGGTGGGGTCGCACATGCGGTCGAAGCCCTTGCCCTCGTCGTTCGGGATGGCCTTGCTGGAGCCGTCGGACTCCCCCGGTGGCTTCATCCACACATAGGCGTCGATGCCCGGCTCCGGTGCCGCCTTCGGCCGCTCGCCGAGGCCCGCCCCCGCCTGGTTGCACCAGTTGCCGATGTGGATGCGGCGGTCGTAGCGGCCCGCCTCCACATAGGCGTTGACGTCGTACGTCGGGCCGGGCCCCGTGGGCCGTGCCGTGCCGCCCCAGCCGTTGCGCGAGGTGTCGATGAGCATGCCGATGTCGGAGCGGAAGCCGGTGGACACCAGCTGGTTGCGGAAGGCCTGGGCGAAGGACAGCTCGTCGGTGTAGCGGTTCCAGTCGACCCACTTCGACTCGCGCACCGAACGGCCCGCCACGGTGTCGCCGATCTTGACGTTGTCCTCCTTCAGGGCGCTGTAGTTGGCGGTGTTGGTGATGAAGCCGTGCACGTCGTCGACGGTGGCGCCCTCGGCGGTCGCGGCCTGGCGGAAGACCTGCGCCGACGCGGCGAAGTTGTCGTCCCAGCCGATCCAGCCGTGGTGGCCCGCGTCGACGTAGTTGTAGACGTTCGGGGCGTCACCGAGCTTGTTCAGCGCGTAGCCGACGCCCTTGACGTAGTTGCCGTTGGCCTTCATCACGTCGCACTCGGGCGTGGCGGTGGGCCGGCCCGCGGTGTTGGTGACGAGGTTGGGCAGGGAGTCGATCTCGACGGTCGTGACGACGCGCAGGTTCGCGTACTTGCTGTCGGCGAGGATGGCCGCGATCGGGTCGATGTACTCCTTCTTGTAGCGGTCGATCTCGGTGGGGCCGAGTTCGCCGTTGGAGGCGAGGGCCGCGCAGTCGCGCCCCGGCAGGTTGTAGATGACGAGCTGGACGAGGTTCGCGCCCTGCTGGAGGGCCGTGTCGAGGTGCTGGCGCAGGCCCATCTTGCCGGTGCCGCCCCTGATGGCGGCGATCCGGTCGAGCCAGACGCCGGTGGGCTGGCCGGAGACGGCCCGGCCGCCCGGCTCGGCGGCGGCCTTCGCGGACCACTCGGGGTTCACGTACGGCTTGGCCCCCGCGTAGGGGTTGTCGACGCGAGCGGCCGCCGCCGCCGGGCTCGCGCCGGTGAGGGCGGCGGCGGTACCGCCGCTGACGGCGAGCACGGTGGACAGGGCGAGCACCAACGTGCGCGATCTGCGGTGCGTGCGGGTGCGGGGTCGGTTGCGGCTCATGTCTGGTCCTGCCTCTCAGGTGTCGAGGGCGCGCGGGTGGTCGCGCGGCCCGGTGCCGAACGGAGCGGGTGCGCCGTCGTGGGAGCGGATCAGGGCCGGGCCCGGTGAGCGGTCCCGGACGTCAGGTGTCCCCGCCGGTCCCGCCCGCCGCCGGCGGGATCTTCGCGGCGGCGGGGGCGAGGGTGCGGTTCCAGCGGGTCTCCTCCGCGCGGGCGTTGATGCCGTGGAGCGGGGCGGGCGGAACGGGCGGGGCGGGCGCGGGGGGTATCGGGTCACGAGCGGCTCCTCGTCGGTCCGTCGGTCCGTCGGTCTCCGGTGCCGGTGCCGGACCGGCTCTGACGGTCAGTCACCGCAGGGTGCGGGAAAGGTTGCCGCGTCCCCCGGAAATCTCCTCTCGTCTCAAACACGTCCGTACGGCGACTCCGGGCACGCGAGACGTCTTGACAACCTCCCGTGGCCGCCCCGACCTTGGGAGCGCTCCCACACCGCTGTCGTGCGAAGGGACCCCCCATGCCCCCTGCGCTCCGCGCGCACAGAGCCCGCGCGCTCCCCGCCCTCATCGGCCTGCTCGCCGGGCTGCTCGCCGGTGGCCCGGTGGCGACCGCCGACGGCCACACCGCCGACGGCCACACCCCCGGCGCCGCACCGGCCGCCGTGACGTACGGCCTCGACGCGGCGGGACGGAAGACCGCGAAGTACGACTGGAAGAACGTGCGCGTCGACGGTGGCGGCTTCGTCCCCGGCATCGTCTTCAACCGCTCCGAGCCCGGCCTCGCCTACGCCCGCACCGACATCGGCGGCGCCTACCGCTGGCAGGAGGCGTCGAAGTCCTGGAAGCCGCTCCTGGACCAGGTCGGCTGGGACGACTGGGGGCACACCGGGGTGGTGAGCCTCGCCTCCGACTCCGCCGACCCCGACCGGGTGTACGCGGCCGTCGGCACCTACACCAACGACTGGGACCCCGGCAACGGCGCCGTGCTGCGCTCCGCCGACCGCGGCGAGACCTGGCGCAGGGCCGACCTGCCCTTCAAGCTCGGCGGCAACATGCCGGGCCGCGGCATGGGCGAACGCCTCGCGGTCGACCCGCACGACAACGACGTGCTCTACCTGGGGGCGCTTAGCGGCAAAGGCCTGTGGCGCTCCACGGACGCGGGAGCCACCTGGAAGCACGTGTCCGACTTCCCCAACCCGGGCGACTTCCGGCAGGACCCCGGCGACACGACCGGCTACCACAGCGACAACCAGGGCATCGTCTGGGTCACGTTCGACGAGTCGACGCGGGCCCCCGGCGGCGGCAGGACGCAGACCGTCTACGTCGGTGTGGCCGACAAGGCCAACTCGGTCTACCGGTCCACCGACGGCGGCGGCAGCTGGTCGCGCGTGGCGGGCCAGCCGACCGGTCTCCTGGCCCACAAGGGCGTCCTCGACGCGGAGAACGGCTACCTCTACGTCGCCTACAGCGACCGGGCGGGGCCCTACGACGGCGGCAAGGGGCGGGTCTGGCGGTACGCGACGCGGACCGGCGAGTGGAAGGACGTCAGCCCGGTCGCCGAGGCCGACACCCACTACGGCTTCAGCGGCCTGACCGTCGACCGGCAGCGCCCGGGCACCGTCATGGTCACCGGCTACAGCTCCTGGTGGCCCGACACCCAGATCTTCCGGTCCAGGGACAGCGGCGGCCACTGGACACGGGCATGGGACTACTCCTCGTATCCCACGCGCGAGAACCGCTACACCATGGACGTCTCGTCCGTGCCCTGGCTCTCCTGGGGCGCGCGGCCCGCGCCGCCCGAGGAGAGCCCGAAGCTGGGGTGGATGACGGAGTCCCTGGAGATCGACCCGTTCGACTCCGACCGGATGATGTACGGCACGGGCGCCACCGTCTACGGCACGGAGAACCTCACCGCGTGGGACACCCCCGGCGCCAGGTTCACCATCACGCCCATGGTGAGGGGCCTGGAGGAGACGGCCGTCAACGACCTCGCCGCTCCCCCGTCAGGGGCGCCCCTGCTCAGCGCGCTCGGCGACGTCGGCGGCTTCCGGCACACCGACGTGACCAAGGTGCCGCCGCTGATGTACACCTCACCGGACTTCACCTCCACGACGAGCCTCGACTACGCCGCGGCGAGGCCGGACACGGTCGTACGGGTCGGCGACGCCGAGACGGCGCCCCGCGTCGCCTTCTCCACGGACAACGGCGCCACCTGGACCGGCGGCCGGGAGCCCGCGGGCGTCACGGGCGGCGGCACGGTCGCCGCGGCGGCCGACGGGAGCCGCTTCGTGTGGAGCCCGCAGGGCGCGGGCGTGCACACCGCCACAGGGCCCGGCTCGGCGTGGACGGCCGCGGAGGGCATCCCCCGGGGCGCGGTGGTCGAGGCGGACCGGGTCGATCCGAAGAGGTTCTACGGCTTCGAGTCCGGCACCTTCTACGTCAGTGCGGACGGCGGGAGCACCTTCACCGCGAAGGCGTCGGCCGGGCTGCCCGCCGAGGGACCGGTGAGGTTCCAGGCCGTGCCCGGCGAGCGGGGGGACATCTGGCTGGCCGGCGGCAGGAGCGGAGGGACGTACGGGCTGTGGCACTCCACGGACGGCGGAAGCAGCTTCACCGAGGTCGGCGGCGTCCAGGAGGCCGACACCATCGGCTTCGGCAAGGCGGCGCCCGGCGCCTCGTACCAGACGCTGTACACCAGCGCGCGGATCGGCGGCGTACGGGGCGTCTTCCGCTCCACGGACGCGGGCCGGAGCTGGGTGCGGATCAACGACGACCGGCACCAGTGGGGCTGGACGGGGGCCGCCATCACCGGCGACCCGAGGGTCTTCGGCCGGGTGTACGTGGCGACGAACGGCCGCGGCATCGTCTACGGCGACACCGCGGCCGGATGACGGCTCGTCAGCAGGGCTTGGCCGCCCCCGCGCGGTGGCCGACGGGAGGGCGTCCCCCGGTCACTGGCGCTCTTTCCTCCACTCGGCCTGCGCCTCGTCGAGCTGCTCGGCGAGGGAGTCGAGGAAGTCCTTGGCCGACATCTTGCCGAGCATCACCTTCTGGAGGTCCGGCTCGTTCTCGGCCTTGCTGATGGTGTTCCAGTCGGGCAGGTAGTAGGGCAGCTGCACGATCTTCAGGGAGCCGTCGTTCAGGGCCTCCGCGGCGAGCTTGGTGGGCTCCGCCTCCTTCACCCACGGGTCCTTGGCGGCCTCGGTGTTGGCGGGGATGGCGCCCGCCGACTCGTTCCACTTGCTGTTGGACTCGTGGGACGCGGCGAACTCGATGAACTTCCAGGCCGCCTTCTTGTTCCTGCTCGACTTGAACAGGCCGAGCCCGTCGACGGGGTTGGACACCTGGACGCGGACGCCCGCGCCGGTCGTCGGGTTGGGCAGGCCGCGGAACTTGTCCTCGCCGAGCGCCTTCACATGGTCCTGGTAGGAGCCGAGGTTGTGGCTGAGCATGCCGATCCGGCCGCTGTCCCACTGGGCGACCATCTTGGTGAAGTCGTTGTTGAGGTCGGCGGACGGGGTGGCCTTGTCGTAGAGGGAGACGTACTTCTCCAGGGCCGCCACGTTCCTGGGGTCGTTGACGGTCGTCCTGTCGCCGTCCCAGAAGTCACCGATGCCGGACTGCCCGTACATCGCGTCCAGGGCCTGCGCGATGGAGCCCTCGCCGCCGCGGATGGTGTAGCCGAAGCGGTTGTCGTCCTTGTCGGTGAGCTTCTTCGCGGCCTCGTAGAACTTCGGCCAGGTGGTGGGCGCGTCGAGGCCCGCGGCCGCGAACAGGTCCGTGCGGTAGTACAGGACGCCGTTGCTCGCGGAGGTCGGCACGGTGTACAGCTCGACGCCGCCGCCCGCCGAGCGCACGCTGTCGACCATCGCCGGGCTGAGCTGTCCCTTGAGCGGGCTCTTGTCGACGCGCCTGTCCAGCGGTTCGAGGGCGTCCTGCGCGGCGATCCCGGCGAGCATGGCCGCGCCGACGCCGCCGACATCGGGGAGGCCGCCACCCTGGATCGCCGTGTCGTACTTGGACTGGACGTTCTCCGCGGGCACACCGACGTACTTGACGTCGATGTCGGGGTTGGCCTTCTCGAAGTCCTTGATGATCTCCTGCCAGATGCCCTGCCGGACGGCCGTGTTGTTGTCCCAGAACACGATCCGGCCCTTGCCGCTGCCCTCGCCGCCCTTGTCCCCGGCCGCCCCGCTGCCGTCGTCACCGCAGGCGGTGGCGGTCAGCGCGAGGACGGTGGTCAGGGCGAGCGCGGCGGTGGCGCGGCGTCTGCTGCTCATGGTCATGGCTGCGGCTCTTTCCTCGTGTGGTGTCGGGCTGTGCTGTACGGGGATGACCGCGGGGGCGGTGGACCGCGCCTCGTCGGGGCGCGGTCCGCTCGCCGTGCCGCGTCAGTGCGTGATGCGGAAGCGGGTGAACAGGGCGGTGCCCGCGGGCCCCCGGCCGTCCTCCGCCACCGCGAACAGGCCGAGCAGGGCGCCGACCCAGCGCCACGGCGTCGCGGCGAAGACCGGCCCCCCGGTGGGCTCGAAGCCGCCGCCGGTGTCGGCGTGGAAGCGGCATTGCGCCCCGTGCGTGACGTCGATCCGCAGCCTGGCCGTGCCGTCGGGTGCCGGGCGCGGTGGCGCGGCGTCCCGCTCCGGCTCCGCGCCCGCCTCGGCGAAGCGGTGCACGAGACGGGCGGTGCCGTCCTCGCCCCGCTCCAGGCCGATCCAGGAGTAGGCGTCGCCGAGCACCGCGAGCCCGGCCCGCGCCCCCGGCGCCCCGGCGTCGAGGCGCAGCTCCACCTCGACGGAGCAGGGCCGCAGCGGCAGGCGCTGGGTGAGGTTGTGCGGCAGGGCGCGCAGGTCGTGGGCGCGCGCCGACCTCAGGCAGGTGAGGCGGAGCCCGTCCCCGGCGTGCGTGGCGGCCCACCCGGCGCGGGGGTTGGCGGTCCACTGCCACTGGGGGCCGTGGCGGCCACCGGGGAAGTCGTCGTCGGCGGCGGGCGCGGAGCGGGGCTGCGGCGGCAGTGCCGGCTTGGGGTGTACGTCGACGGGGGTGCCGTCGACGCCGAGCACGGGCCAGCCGTCGGCGTCCCACCGCATCGGCTGGAGGTGGACGACCCTGCCGTGGGCGCCGCGCTGCTGGAAGTGCAGGAACCAGTCCTCGCCCGCCGGGGTGCGCACCCAGCCGCCCTGGTGGGGGCCGTTGACGTCGGTGCCGCCCTGCTGGAGGACGACGCGCTGCTCGTAGGGCCCGTGGAAGCGGCGGGACCTGAAGGCGCCCTGCCAGCCGGTGGCGACGCCGCCCGCGGGCGCGAAGATCCAGAACCAGCCGTCGTGGCGGTGGAGCTTGGGCCCCTCGATGGTGAACCAGCCGGGTATCCGGTCGCCGTCGACGATCACCTCCCCCTCGTCGAGCAGTCCGCGCCCGTCGGGGCTCATGCGGTGACCGGTGAGCCTGTTCTTGACGCCCGACCGCGACTTGGCCCAGGCGTGCACGAGGTACGCGGTGCCGCTCTCCTCGTCCCACAGGGGGCAGGGGTCGATGAGCCCCTTGCCGGCCTTGAGGAGGTGCGGCCGGCTCCAGGGCCCGCGGACCGAGGTCGAGTTGATGTGGTAAACGCCGTGGTCGGGGTCGCCCCAGAAGATCCAGAACCGTCCGTCGTGGTGGCGCAGGGACGGCGCCCACACCCCGCAGTCGTGCCGGGGCGCGGTGAACGCCTCCGCCGGTTCGACGCGGTCGAGGGCGTGGCCGATCAGCGTCCAGTTGACGAGGTCGCGGGAGTGCAGCAGGGGCAGGCCCGGGGCCCGGCCGAAGCTGGACGCGGTGAGGTAGAAGTCGTCGCCGACCCGCAGGACGTCGGGGTCGGACCAGTCGGCGGCGAGGACGGGGTTGCGGTAGGTGCCGTCGCCGAGGTCGCCGGTCGGGCCGGTGGCCGAGGCCGCGCGGTGGGGCCCGCTCATGCCGTCACCGCCTTGCGGACCAGGGCCGCCGCCTCGCCGCGGTCGAGCGTGCCGTCGGCCACGACGGTGACGACGCGGCGTACGACCGTGTCGCCCGCGGCGACGGGCAGCCGGTCGGCGGACGCCAGCGAGGAGCCGACGCCGGGGTACGCGGCGGCCCGCACGAACCACGGGTCGCGGCGGGTCTCCGCGGTGGCCCCGGCGAAGACCAGCGTCCAGCCGTCGCCGGCCAGCGCCAGCCACTTCGCCGGGGACGCGTGCGCGGCCTCCTCCCCGTCGGCCTCGGGGGTGAAGACGCCCGGGGGCGCCGCCGCCTTGGGGGCGCGCCAGAAGAAGCCGCCGTACGCGGCGTCGGGGCGGCCGTTGGTGGCGGGGCTGCCGATGGTCAGTTCGCCGCCGGTGGCGTTGGTCAGCGAGAAGGTGAAGTCCAGTGCCCAGGCGGTGTCGGTGAGTTCGACGGCGGCCACGGTGCGCCGCTCGCGCAGCAGGATCTCGCCGTCGGCCGCCCAGGCGATCTCCTGCACGAAGCCGTCGGGGTCCCGCAGCTTGAACGACTGGTGGCGCTGGACCCCGTGGTTGTCCAGCTCCGTCGGGCCCCGGCCGCGCACGAAGGTCCGCCCGCCCCAGAAGTTGCGCCCCGCCACGTCGGGCACGGCCACGCCGACCCCGAGGTGGTGCGGGTGGTCGGCGGGGCGCGACTCGGTGACGGGGGTCCCCGCCAGGGTGGTGACGGGGTGGAGGTAGGGCCGGGGCGCCGCGGTGCGCGCCAGCTCGGGCCGGACGGTGTAGCGCGCCACGGGGCGCCCCGCGCAGCGCAGGGCGAGGGGGCCGGGGCTCCGGTGCGGGGAGGGGCTCATCGCGTCCTCAGCTCGTCGTGGGGGTCACCGTGGGAGGGCCGAGGGTGTGGCAGGGCCCAGTCCGCCCCCAGCTCGGAGTACAGGCGCAGCGAGTCCGCCGCCACCGCCACCAGGCCGTCGATGCCGTGGACGATCCGGCGCTCGGCGTGCTCCCCCGGCGCGGCGTGCCACGCGCCGGCGGGCAGCGGTTCGGGGTCCGGCGCCAGCCGTACCGCCTCGACCACGCGCATGAACGCGCCGGTCGCCGCGGGTGGGGCCAGGAGTTCCGCCTCGCCCCGCAGGTGGTCGACGAGGTTCCGCAGGAGGTCCGTCCTGCCGTACACGGCGGGTGGCCCCGCGGCCATGGCGGCGCCGTGCCGCACCAGGACGCGGTCCTGCTTGTACCAGAAGGTGACGCGGCCCTCGGTGCCGTGCACCACGACGTACGGCTCCTCCTGGGTGTGCGCGCACAGCGTCGCGGCGACGGCGACCTCGACGCCGGACGCCGTGGAGACCCGTACGCACGAGGTGTCGTCGGACTCGATCGCGTGGGCGCGGAAGAGTTCGGTCTCCACGGCCGTGACGTCCTCGGCGGCCGTGCTGTCCGCCAGGGCGAGGGCGGTGGCCACCGCGTGGGCCAGGGGGTTGGTCAGGACGCCGTCGACCACGTCCACGCCGTCCAGGCGCCGCCGCCCCGCCCACGGGGCCCGCCGGAAGTACGCCGCGTCGCGCACCCAGGCCCCGGCCCCGCCCACGCCCGTGACCTCGCCGATCGTTCCCTCTGCGAGGAGCCGGCGGATGGCGGGCAGGGCGTGCGAGCCGAGCGACTGGAAGCCGATCTGGACGGCGGTGCCCGCTGCCGCGGCGCCGTCGGCCATCCGCAGGAACTCCGCGTACGAGGGGGCGGGCGGCTTCTCCAGGAGGACGTGGACGCCGCGGGCCGCCGCCGTGAGCGCGAGGCCGGTGTGGGTCGGGATGGGGGTGCAGACGACGGCGGCTGCGGCACCCGTCGAGTCGAGCAGCCCCGCGAGGTCGTCGGACTGCGCGACCGCGCCGAAGCCGGTCAGCTCCGCCGCCTCCAGCGGACGCAGTTCGCAGACGCCCACGAGCCGGACGTGACCGGACCGCTGGAGGCGGCGGATGTTCTCCAGGTGCCGGCGGCCGTGGCCCCGGGCGCCCGCGAGGACCACGGGCAGCGCGGGACGCGGGTCGAGCGGGCGCGCGCTCATCCCTTCACCGCCCCCGCGCTGAACCCAGTGACCAGCCACTTCTGGATGAACGCGAAGACGATGACGACGGGCACGGCGGCCACCACGCCGCCCGCTGCGAGCGCCCCGAGGTCGACGCTGTCGGCGCCCATCAGCGTGGCGAGGCCCACCGGGATCGTCTGCTTGCCCTGGTCGCTGAGGAACATCAGGGCGAACAGGAAGTGGTTCCAGCTGTGCACGAAGGCGAAGGAGCCGACGGCGATCAGGCCGGGCCGCAGCGCCGGCAGGACGACGGCGCAGAACGCGCGGAAGCGTCCGCAGCCGTCGACCCAGGCGGCCTCTTCCAGGACGTGGGGCACGTTCTTGATGAAGCCGCTGAGCAGGATCATCGACAGCGGGAGCTGGAAGACCGTCTCGGCGATGACGACGCTGGCCAGGGAGTTGATCATCCGCAGCTCGGCGAAGATCTCGAAGAGCGGTACGAGCATCAGCGCGCCCGGGATGAACTGCGAGCAGAGCAGCGCCAGCGTGAACCCGCGCTTGATCCGGAAGTCGAAGCGGGCCAGCGCGTAGCCGCCCGCGAGGGCGACGAGCGTGGTCATCACCATGGAGACGACGCCGACGAGCAGGCTGTTCTGGAAGAAGGTGGCGAAGCTGCGCTCGGTCCACACCTTGTCGAAGTGCTCGAAGGTTATGGGCCACGGCACGAGCGAGGTGGAGCCGGTGGGGCGGACGGCGAAGAGCGCGATCCAGTAGAAGGGGATCAGGGTGAAGAGCAGGTACAGCCCGAGGGGCAGGTAGATCTGCCAGCGGGGCGTCCGCCCGATCATGGTGGGCCCGGTGCCCGCGTCGGCCGCGGCCCTGCCGGGCGCGGTGAGTGTGGTGGTCATGTGTCCTGGCCCCCGAACTTGCTGAGCCGCAGATAGAGCAGCGAGCAGAAGAGAAGGATCACGAAGGCGATGGCGGTCAGCGCGGACGCGTAGCCGAAGTCGTGCGAGTCGACGGCGACGGACGCGATGCGCAGCGGCAGCGTCGTCGTCTCGCCGGCCGGACCGCCGCCGGTGAGGGTGTAGAGCAGGTCGACGTTGTTGAACTCCCAGACCGCGCGGAGCAGCGTGGAGAGGATGATCGCGTCCTTCAGGTGCGGCAGCGTGATGTGGAGGAACCGCCGCAGGCGGCTTGCGCCGTCGACCTCGGCCGCCTCGTACAGGTCCTTCGGGGCGGACTGGAGGTCGGCGAGGATGAGAATGGCGAAGAAGGGGACGCCGCGCCAGAGTTCGGCGACCACGACCGCGGGGAAGACCGTGCCGGTGTCGGAGAGCCAGGACGTCCCGTACGAGCCGATGCCGATGTCGGCGAGGTAACGCGTGATGCCGGTCTGGGAGTTGAAGATCAGCAGCCAGATCGTCGAGGTGAGGACGCCGGACACGGCCCACGGCGAGAAGACGAGGGCGCGTGCCAGGGCGCGGCCCACGAAGGTCTGGTTGACGAGGAGGGCGAGCGCGAGGCCGAGCAGCAGTTGCAGCACGATCTCGACGGCCACCCACTGGAGGCTGAAGCCGAGTGTGCGCCAGAAGTCGGGGTCGTCGGTGAAGGCGGTGACGAAGTTGTCGAGGCCCGCGAACCCGTTGCGCCACGGCTTGGTGGGGTTGTAGTGGCGCAGGCTGTAGGAGAAGACGCTGACCACCGGGTAGGCGATGAAGCCGAGCATCAGCAGGGCGGCGGGGGCGATCAGCAGGTACGGCAGGCGGCGCGGGTTCGCCCCGGCCCCCCGCCGGCGCCGCCGCTCCTTGCCGGGCGGCGGCTGCGCGGTGCTCGGCGGCGGCTTCGCCACGGCTGCGGCCTGTGCCATGACAGTTCTCCGATCCTGGGGGTGCGACGGAGAGCGGGAGGAAGCGCTTTCCGCACAGCGTTCGAGATACCGGACATGCAAGAGGGTGGGGTGGGACAAGGTACGAAGGGGTGCGGGGGCGGGGGCTCAGCCCGCGTACGGATCGGGCACGACGCCCGGCCTCGCGAGGAACGCGAAGTCGCAGCCCGTGTCCGCCTGGGTGACCTGCTCGGTGTAGAGCGCCCCGTAGCCCCGCTCGTAGCGGGCGGGCGGCGGCGTCCACTCGGCGCGCCTGCGCGCCAACTCGGCGTCGTCCACGCCGAGATGGAGGGTGCGGCCGGCGACGTCGAGGGTGATGGGGTCCCCGGTGCGGACGAGCGCGAGCGGCCCGCCGACGTGGGACTCGGGCGCCACGTGCAGCACGCACGTGCCGTACGACGTCCCGCTCATGCGCGCGTCGGAGATCCGCACCATGTCCCGCACCCCCTGCTTGAGCAGGTGGTCGGGGATCGGCAGCATCCCGTACTCGGGCATGCCCGGCCCGCCCCTGGGGCCCGCGCCGCGCAGCACGAGGACGTGGTCGGGCGTGATGCCGAGGGACGGGTCGTGGATGGTCCGCTGCATCGTGCGGTAGTCGTCGAAGACGACGGCGGGGCCGGTGTGCCGCAGCAGCCGGGGCTCGGCGGCGATGTGCTTGATGACGGCGCCGTCGGGGCAGAGGTTGCCGCGCAGCACGGCGACGCCGCCCTCGGCGGCGACCGGGTTGCCGCGGGGCCGGATGACGTCCTCGTCGTGCACGCGGGCCCCGGCGAGCTGTTCGCGCAGGGTGTCGTGGGCGACGGTGGGCCGGTCCAGGTGCAGCAGGTCGGTGATGCGCGAGAGGAAGCCGGGAAGGCCGCCCGCGAAGTGGAAGTCCTCCATGAGGTACTTCTCGCCGCCCGGCCTGACGTTGGCGAGCACCGGCACCGTACGGGCGACGCGGTCGAAGTCGTCGAGGGTGAGCCCGACCCCGGCGCGCCCCGCCATCGCGATGAGGTGGATGACGGCGTTGGTGGAGCCGCCGAGCCCGAGGACCGTGGTCACCGCGTCCTCGAAGGCGTCCGCGGTCAGGATGTGCGAGAGCCGCCGGCCGGCACGGACGAGGTCGACGATCCGCAGTCCGGACGCCGCCGCCATCCTGTCGTGCCCGGAGTCGACCGCCGGGACCGACGAGGCGCCGGGCACCGTCACGCCGAGCGCCTCGGCCGCCGCGGTGAGGGTGGCGGCGGTGCCCATCGTCATGCAGTGCCCGGGCGAGCGCGCGAGGCCGCTCTCCAGCTCGGTCAGCTCGCAGTCGCCGATGAGCCCGGCGCGGTGGTCGTCCCAGTACTTCCACATGTCCGTGCCCGAACCGAGCGTCTCGCCCCGCCAGTGGCCCGGCAGCATCGGCCCGGCCGGCACGAAGACGGCGGGCAGGTCGACGCTCGCGGCGCCCATGAGCAGCGCGGGTGTCGTCTTGTCGCAGCCGCCGAGCAGTACGGCGCCGTCCACCGGGTAGGAGCGCAGCAGCTCCTCGGTCTCCATGGCGAGGAGGTTGCGGTAGAGCATCGGGGTCGGCTTCTGGAAGGTCTCGCTGAGCGTCGAGACCGGGAACTCCAGCGGGAAGCCGCCCGCCTGCCACACCCCGCGCTTGACGGCCTGGGCGCGGTCGCGCAGATGGGAGTGGCAGGGGTTGATGTCGGACCAGGTGTTGAGCACCGCGATGACGGGCTTGCCGAGGTGCTCCTCGGGGAGGTAGCCGAGCTGGCGGGTGCGGGCACGGTGGCTGAAGGAGCGCAGCCCCGAGGAGATGCCGTCGCCGTACCACTGGCTGCTCCGCAGCTCCCGCCGCGCACCGCCCCGCTCCGCCTCGGGCCCGGTCACAGGGACCACCCCTCGACGATCGCGGCCACCTCTGCGCGCTCGGCGTCCGGCAGGAGGCTGCTCGGCGCCCGCACGTCGCGCCGGCACAGGCCGAGCGTCGCGAGGGCCTCCTTGACGACGGTGACGTTGTGCGCGGAGCCGTCGGCGGCGCGCAGCTCCTCGAAGCGGCGGATCTGCTCCCACACCTTCATGGCCAGCGGGTGGTCGCCGTCGCGCAGCGCCTCGATCATGCGCAGCGAGAGGGCCGGGGAGACGTTCACGAGCCCGGAGGTGAAGCCGGTGGCGCCCGCCGAGAAGTACGAGGGCGCGTACGGTTCGGCGAGTCCGGCCACCCATACGAAGCGGTCGAGCCCGGCGTCCCGCGCGAACCCGGCGAAGCGTACGGCGTCCGGCACCGCGTACTTCACGCCGATGACGTTGGGGCAGGCGTCGGCCAGCTCGGCGAGCCGGGCGCCCGGCAGACCCGCGTCCCGCAGATAGGGGACGACGCCGAGGCCGGGCACAGCCTCGGCGATGGCCCGGTGGTAGGCGACCCAGCCCGCGTCGGAGACGTAGGGGTGCACGGGCTGATGGACCATCACCATGCTCGCCCCGTGCTCCCCCGCGTGCCGGGCGGCGGCCACCGCGGTCGGCACGTCGTGGCCCACCCCGGCGAGCAGCACCGCGCGGTCCGCGGCCTCGGCGTGGGTCAGCTCGACGACCTCGCGGCGCTCGGCGGGCGAGAGGGCGTAGAACTCGCCGGTGTTGCCGTTCGGCGTCAGGGTGCGCACGCCGCCGTCGAGCAGCCGGCGCAGGATCACCCGGTGGGCCGCGCGGTCGACGCGGCCGTCCTCGGTGAACGGCGTCACCGGGATGGCCACGACATCGGCGAGCGCGGCGCGCTGCGTCGCGAAGCTCATGTCGCCCGCTCCTCTCCGGGGAAGGCGCGCCGTACGAACGACTCGATGTGCCGGTGCAGGGCCTCGGCGGCCCCGTCCTGGTCCCCGGCGAGGGCGAGCCGCAGGATCTGCTCGTGCTCGTCGGCCTCGCGGGCCCACGAGGGGTCGGCGGCCCAGGCCACCGCGGAGACGAGCGCGGCCTGGTCCCGCACGCCGTCGAGGAGCCGCCCGAGCAGCGGGTTGCCGCAGTCGATGTAGAGGGCGCGGTGGAACTCCCGGTTGGCGAGGGAGCGTTCGGCCGCGTCCTCGGCGGCGTCGGCCCGCTCCAGTGCCTCGCGCGCCGCCTCCAGCGGGGCACCGCGCAGCACGGTGCGGCGCAGCGCCTCCGGTTCGAGGAGCAGCCGTACGTCGTAGACCTCGCGGGCCATGGCCGCGTCGACGGTGCGCACGGACCCGCCCTTGTACTGGCTCATCTCGACGAGGCCGGTGCCCGCGAGGGTCTTCAGCGCCTCGCGCACGGGGGTCTTGGAGACACCGTACTCGCGGGCGAGTTCCGTCTCGATCAGCGGCTGCCCCGGGCTCAACTCACCAGTCAGGATGCGGTGTTTCACCGATTCGAGCACGTACTGCGTACGTGAGGGGATCGGCACCGGGGGCGGCGCGGCGGCCGTCGGTGCCGGGGTCGGGACGGACGTCATGGGCATCCTCAGATCTCACATATCGCGTCTCATATATGACGTACGAAGTACGACGCGTAGAAGCTAAGAGGGTGACCGGGGTTCGTCAACGGTTCTGACGGAACAAGCGTGATGAGCCGTCCGCGCGGGTCAGCGGGCCCGCCCCGCCACCAGCCAGCGCGCGGGCAGTTCGATGCGGCTGCCATCGGCCGCGGACTCCGTCGTGACCAGCGGGAGTTCCCCCTCGGCCAGGACGGTGAGGCCCGCCGCCGCCAGATGCCGTGGCACGGCGTCGTCCACCACCTCGGCGGGCGTGAGGCCGTGCGCGAAGACGGGGGCGAGCTTGGGCGGCGGCCCACCGGGGCCCGCCGCGAGACCGAGGAGTACGGGTCTGGCCGCCTCGGACAGCTCGACGAGGAAGGCCCTGCCGCGCTCACCGGTCAGCGTCGCGAGGGCGTCGGCCAGCGGCTGCCGGTCGGCGGGCTCGCACTGGTGGAGCACGCCGCGCATGTAGACGTCGGCGTCCCCCAGCTCCTCGTGGAGCCGCCCGGCCGCACCCGCCTCGACGGCGTCGAGCTGTATTGATCACGAGCGTTGTTGACACGGGGGTCTTGATCAAAGGCGAAGACCTCCGGTGTGGTGGAGCTGTCTAGGACTGCACCACACGGA
>NZ_JBFAHX010000067.1:0-32555 GCF_040654435.1 Streptomyces sp. NPDC050703 | reverse complement strand
GGTACGCGGACCGACGAGGGCACCGTGCGCGTGGACAGCTGGATCTAGCAAGCCTCCCCCGCGCGCGGGAGCGTGCCGGTATGACGGCTCGTCAGTGGCGGGTGGGGTGCGCCGACCGCTGGGACGGCAGGCCGAAGGGGCGGCGGTGCGGTCGCGCGTGACCGGTCAGCGCGTCGGCCCTGCGGTCCTGCGGGCGGGGCGTCAGCAGTTCGAGGAAGAGGTCGTGCCCGGCGAGCATCGCGTGCCGCAGGGCCTCCGCGCCGGTCTCGCCCGCCGCCGCGCGCCGCGCCGCCTCGTGGAGCTCGCGGCTGCCGTGGGCGTACCGCGGGCAGTGCAGGGAGAGGGCGTCGGCCTGCCGCTCACGGGACTCCGCGGGGAAGCCGCGCTCCACGGCCAGCCGGTTGAGCAGGGCGTTGGCCCGCGCCACCGTCTGCCCAGGAGCGTCGATGAATTGTTTCTGCAGCTCGGCCCATTCGGAGCGGTACCGCTCACGTGCGGGCGTGCTCAGCCCCTTGACGCGCAGGCCGCCGAAGCGCCGCAGGCGTTCACTGAGCTCCCGCTCGGCGGCAGCCATGTCCCCGTGGTGCTCCGCCACCGCGCGGTCGAACTCGGGACCGAAGCGGCGCCGGAGGTCGTCGGTACTCGTCTGGTTCAGCGGGCGGGCGAGCAGCAGCGCAGTGATGATCGCCACGGCCGCGCCCAGGATGGCCAGCATGCTTACGGACATGTGCCTGCCCTTCCGCGAAGACTCCCTCGTGCGAGGCTTCCGCTACACCGTGTAACCATATGCGCGGCGAATAAACGCATTGGGTGACATTTCACTTCCGAGGCGGAGGTGAATTCACCGCCCCTTTCGGGCCTCGCGCCTGGTGAAGCGGTGCCACCAGTGGTGCCGCCGGGGATGCACGGCCCGGCCGAGCCTGCGCCCCAGGAGGAGGTAACCGAGCAGCGCGCCCGTGGTGTTGAGGATGACGTCGTCGATGTCGAAGGTCCTGCCCGTCACGAAGGCGCCCTGCGCCAGTTCGACGAGGACCATGGTCAGCGCCGTGGCGAGCGCCACCCGGAGCAGGCCGCGGGTGCGGGGGAGGAGCACGGGCAGCAGCATGCCGAACGGCACCCCGAGCAGGATGTTGCCGCCGATCTGCTTGACCGTGTCACGGAAGCCCGGCTGCGCCAGGTAGTCCCGTATGGAGTCGCCCGGCGTGAAGTTGCTGTGCGTCAGGGCCTCGGAGGCCGCCGACGGCTCCAGCGTCAGCCGGGCCAGCACCACCGCGAAGGCCACCATGCCGGCGAAGGCGACGAGCATCGCGGTCACGCGTGCAGGCGTCGACAGCGGCGCTCTGCGCTCCCCGGCCTCACCGGTGACCCCCGACGCGCCCTCGTGGCGAGGTGCGCGTGCCGTTCGCCGTGTCCGTGCCATCTCTGCCTCCACCTTCGACAAGGGCCCGGCACGCGTGGTGGCGGCGCGCTTCGGGCCGCGGGACCCCGCCTGCCGAGCCGGTGATCAGCCGTGCGCCATGCGTCGTACGTCGTCCATGTCGCCGCGGCACGCGCGCAGTTGCTCGGCGCGCTCCCTCGCGAACGCGGCGCCGAGGCGGGTGCGGCCCGCCGGGGTGACCCGCTCGCGGGCATCGGCCAGCAGCGTCCGCTCCGTCTCGTCCGCGTAGTCCGTCACCGCGGCGACCAGCTCGTCGAGCCGGGCGTCCCAGGCGCAGGGGCTCCGCTCGTCGGCCTCCAGCAGATCGAGCAGCGCCTCGATCCCCTCGTCGTGGTGGTCGAGGCCGCGCTGGATCTGGTCGTCGTCGATGCCCGCGCACCGCTTGAGCGCGGGATAGACCTCCGCCTCCTCGGCCCGTACGTGGGCCACGTACAGCCGGACGAACTCCCGCAGCGCGTGACGGCGGCCGGAAGGACCGCCGTGCCGTAACTGCCGCAGCAGATCCTCCGCGATCCGGTGGTCCTTGAGGATCAGCTTGACTACGTCCTGCGAAGGGAACATCAAGTGCCTGCCTCTCTGGTCCGCTTCCCCGCTCCGATACCCGGCCCCGGCCACCTGATGCGCCGCACCAGCCGATCGGTGCAACACCGCCCCCTCCGGGCAGGTGTCAGGAGAGGCCGGGGAGAGGGTCATCCGCGGCACCCGGCGGCGTTAGCATCAGACGCCGCTGACCTACGATGAGAGAACGGTTCCGCCGCCATGGCCGACGACGCCTGCCTGTTTCTGCTGCCCGCACGCCACCCCCTGATCGGGGCGCCCTTCGCCGCGGTGGGCGAGCTGGAGTGCCGTGAGACCCCCGCGGTCCAGGGATGGCTGCACGCCCACGGGGTGTCGGCCTCGTCGGAGCTCGTCCGCATCCTCCCCGCGGAGACGGAGGCGATCATCCCGGAGGACGCCGAGCGGCTGCCGGTGCCACTGAGCCCCGAGGAGACCATCCGGGTCCAGCAGGCCTGCGCGCCCCGGTCCGTGACGGACATCGAGTCCGAGCTGCTGGACTTCAGGGACACCACGCGGGAGCGGGAGTCACTCGTCCACCGCGCCCTGACCGCCGGAATCCCCGCGCCCCGCATCGCGCAGCTCACGGGCCTCGACCCGCGGGAGATCGGCCGCCTGACCCAGGGCTGACCGCGGGACCGGCCGGGCCGGACGGCGGGCACCGCGGAGCGGAACGCACCCCTCGGATGTGGTGCGACAATCTGCTGACCGGATCGCGGACCGTGGCTCCGGTCCGGTGCGGTGGTCGTGCCGCACGAGCGAGAAGCCGGGGCGGGCCCGGGTGCGGTGGCGCACCCGCGCCCGGTGGCGGGGAGGAGTCGACGATGACGCAGTGGCGGTATCACGCCGGGGGCCCGGTGGAGTGGCGGCACATCGCGAGGGGCGCGAGGCCGGTCCCCGAGCCCCTGGCCACCCCCTTCGTCTGGACGGCCGCCTCCTGGGGCTCCTTCGCGCTGATCGGCGTGTTCGACCTGCTCGGCGCCCTCGACCGCACCGGCTTCGCGCTGGCCGCGCTCTCCCTGCTCGCCGGGGCCCTGGGAATGTTCGGCCGGTTCGCCGCGGCACCGGGCACCGCGCTGCTCTGCTGGGCCCTCCTGAACGTGTTCGCCACCCACCCCACGGGGGAGATCTCCTGGGCGGGGCACCGCGACCCCGGCTGGATGGCCTGCCTGCTCGCGGCGGCCCTCATCGGCACGGCCACGGGCCGGCTGCTCTACGCGCGGGCCGCCTACCGCCGCGTCACCCCGTACGACGGGGCGGCCTGACCCGCGGCGGCGCGCACGGTCACCGCGCGGCGGCCCGCACCCGGGCCAGCTCCACCGTGTACTGCGCACCGGCGAGCAGCGCCAGGTTGGACACCCACAGCCACACCAGGAAGACCACGACGCCCGCGAGCGAACCGTAGAGCTTGCCGTAGCTGCCGAACCCCGACGCGTACCAGGTGAACAGCGCCGACGACACCAGCCACAGCAGCGCCGCCAGCACACCACCCGGCAGGCTGCGGCGCCAGCCGCGGGCGGTCGGCGGCGCGTTGCGGAACAGGACGAGGACGAGCAGCGCCACCAGGCAGAGCAGGGCGGGCCACTTCAGGAGCCCCCACGCCGTCTGTCCCGCGTCACCGACCCCGATGCGCCGGCCCACCCCCTCGGCGAGCGGACCGCTGAGCACCAGCAGGAGCGGGCTCGCGACGAGCAGCGCGAGCAGCGTGACCGCGGTCATCAGCACCCGGTGCGCCTTGCGCCAGACGGGCCGGCAGTCGGGCACCCCGTGCATCGCGTGCAGCGCACGCCGGAAGACGGCCGAGTAACTGGACGCCGACCACACCGCGCTGACCGCCCCCGCCACCACCACGGTCAGCGCCGCCGACCGCGCGTCCGCCATGTCGCTGAGCGTCGCGTGCAGGGCGCGCCCCGACTGCGCGGGGGCCCAGTCCGTCACCTCGGCTATCAGCGCCTCCGTGGTGGCCGGGCTGACCAGGCTGATGAGGCTGACGGTGACGAGGAGCGCGGGGAGCAGGGCCAGGATCGCGTAGTACGTCAGGGCCGCGGCCCAGTCGGAGACGTCTTCGTTCCACATCGATACGGGCGTACGGCGCAGGGCGGTGCGCCGCAGGGCCCACGCCGCGTCCCGAGGAGCGGTGTGCGCGGTCACCCCCGCTGCTCCGCCTCGCTCCGGTTCAGCCCGTGGGCCAGTTCCTGCAGCACTTCGTGCTGTGTCTTCCCGGTCATTCCGGCGATCTGGAAGAGCAGGGCGGCACACAACGCGGTGGCGCTGTCGGCGAGTTGGTCGAGATTGCCGTCCTTCGCGCGTATCTCCGCGATGTACTCGTCCATCGCTGGTTCGCCGGAGATGTATGCCGTCATGGCTTCGATCCCCGCACGTACGCGGTCGTAGTCATTCGTCGTCATGACCACAGACTTTCACGCCGCGCCGCCGTCCCGGAATTCCCGGCGACGCGGCCCCGGCAGCGGAACCCGCGTCGAGGGGACCGCGGGCTCCGTTCAAGCGGCCTTTCTCTCCCGCGGCCGGGCCGGCCGGATGTGCCGGCTCTCCGGTTCCGCCCGCACCTCGCCGCCGCCGCGGATCAGGCGGAGGTGGTGCCGGCGTGCGTGCCGGGCCGGGCGGGGCCGGGGCCCTGGGGCCAGCAGCCGGTCCTCCAGCCGCACCATCAGGAGGAGCAGCAGCGCCAGACCCGGCAGGAGCAGGACGGCGACCATGATCATGTCGCTCCCCTTTCCGTCGAGGACCCCTTGCGGGTGCCCGCCCGAACGGAGGGGAACAGCCTGTCGACGTGAAGATTCCGCGAGGAACCGCCGGTGAGGGGCGCCGCGGGTGGGCGCGCTCAGGCGTGCCGGGCGAGAGCGAGCCGGTGCAGATCCTCCAGCGCCCGCGGCAGGACGGTGCGCCGGTGCCAGTCGATCCACGCTCCCGTGGCACGGCTGGTCTCGTGCAGCGCCCGCAGCTGTGCGCGGGTGAAGCCGATCAGGGGGCGGGCATGGTGCGAGGAGATGACGCCGTGCACGGTGTCAGAGCCGTCGACCAGCGGCACGCTGTGGCAGGCACGGCTGCCGGCCGAGAGGATCACGCGGCGCGAGAGGTCGTCGAAACCGCGGGAGACCGCCACGTCCTTGACGGTGACCTGGCTACTGGCGATGGCGGCGCGTGAGCACGAGGTGCCCCCGTCGACGAACGCGAAGAAGTCGGTGAACTCCTGGTTCAGACCGGTGTGCTTCTCCATGCGCAGGGTGGTGTCCTCGACCAGCTGGACGTTGCCCATGTCGGTGCCGGTGATGTCGAGCACGCGGCTCAGGGCGCTGCCGAGCACCTCTCCCTGGTTCCCCGCGTCGAGGGTGCGGGAACCGAGCGCGCCGAGGAACGGGGCGGGCTCCGGTGGCCGCGGCTCGAACCAGGTCTCGGCACCGGGCTTCGGGCCCGACGTACGGGCCACCGCGACGGCCACCTGGTGCAGTTTGATGTTGGCCCGCTGCGACGCCTGGCGCATCAGCGAGAACGCCGCCTCGGTGTCCGGCAGGCCGTACCGCTCCACCAGTACGCCCTCGGCCAGCGCGATCTTGGGGCGGGAGCGCACCTGCACCTCCAGCCGTGCCACCTGCCGCCGCAGCTCCGCCGCCTGGGCCGCGAGCCGCCGCGTCTCCGGGCCGAGAGGGGAGGACGGCTCGCCCTCGGGTCGGTGCACCTGCTGGTCGTCCGTCAATGAGTCTCCATGGTCGCGTGGTACCGGCCCCGCTGGTCAACCGGCGCCACGGCAGTGGTGACGGCGGCTCCCCGGGCGGTTCGGTGACAGTAACGCGCTCCATCCGGTGAGGCGATGCCCGCCCCCGGAGACGGCGGACGAGGGGGAGTGGTCCCGCGTGTTCCGTACGGTCGTGGAAGCGGTGTCCCACCGGCGCTGTGGCACGCCCGCGAACGGTCGGGGCGCGACGGCGCAGCGATGAAGATCACAGGCCGGAAGGCGCCGGGAGCGCGGACGGACCGTGCCGACGGACGGTGCGCGCGGGCGGCGCGCATGGACGGACCTTCGCGGGGAATCCGGCCAGTGAGCCACCCCCCGCACCGCCGCGCGGCGTCGTTCCGCGCCCTCCCGAAGGAGTCACCGTGCTCGCTGTCGGCGCTGCCGTCGTGTTCGGCCTGGCCTGGATTCTCCACATCACCGAGACCTCGACCAACATCTTCTTCGGCACCACCAGCCTGATGCTGCTCGGTCTGACCGTGCTGGCGCTGCACCTCGCCGGCCTGGGCGCCGGCTGGACCCCGCAGCGCCGGCGCCGCCGCTGAACCGCGCGAGGGGCTACTCGAAGCGGGACGTGTCCCCGGCCCCGCGGCGGACGATCTCGGCCTCGCCGTCGGAGAAGTCGATGACCGTGGTGGGCTCGGTGCCGCAGTCCCCGGAGTCGATCACGGCGTCCACGACGTGGTCGAGCCGCTCCTTGATGTCCCAGCCCTGCGTGAGCGGCTCCTCCTCGTCGGGCAGGAGGAGGGTGCTGGACAGCAGCGGTTCGCCCAGCTCGGCGAGGAGTGCCTGGGTGACGGTGTGGTCCGGGATGCGGACCCCGACGGTCTTCTTCTTCGGGTGCAGGAGCTGCCGGGGCACCTCCCTGCTCGCGGGCAGGATGAAGGTGTAGCGGCCGGGGGTGGCGGCCTTGATGGCGCGGAACACGTCGTTGTCGAGGTGCACGAACTGGCCGAGCTGCGCGAAGTTCTGGCACATGAGCGTGAAGTGGTGGCGCTCGTCGAGCTGACGGATCGTCCGGATGCGGCCGAGGCCCTCGCGGCTGCCGAGCTGGCAGCCCAGCGCGTAACAGGAGTCCGTCGGATACGCGATGAGCGCGCCGGAGCGGATGCTGTCGACCACGGTGGTGATGCTGCGCCGCTGGGGATTGTCGGGGTGCACGTCGAAGTACTTGGCCATTGGCCGAGTCTAGGTGATCAGGCCCCCGCCGGCAGGGTGGCGGTCGACGGCGGCCGGTACGCCGCCCACCGCCGCCCCGAGGCGGACCCCGGGCTCTCAGTGCCAGGGGCAGCGGGGCAGCCCGGGGAAGGGGTCGGTGCTGGTCAGCACGCTGCTGGCGGGGATGTTGCCCCAGGCCCTGATGCCCGGCAGTTCCACGGTCTCGTCGCCCTGCGTGTAGTACCAGACGTTGTTGCCGCCCTTGTGCGCCTCACCGATCGAGTAGCAGACG
Organism: Streptomyces sp. NPDC050703; assembly: GCF_040654435.1. Taxonomy (NCBI): domain Bacteria; kingdom Bacillati; phylum Actinomycetota; class Actinomycetes; order Kitasatosporales; family Streptomycetaceae; genus Streptomyces; species Streptomyces sp. NPDC050703. The sequence continues at coordinate 25,361 of NZ_JBFAHX010000067.1, read as the reverse complement.
AACCAGCTCTGGGTCGTCTTCAGCCGTCCGGTCACGGGGGCGTCGAAGGCCGGGCGTCCGTAGAGGTCGCCCGGGGCGTTGGTGCAGTACAGATCGCCGGTGAAGGTGTTGCCCAGGGTGTCCGTGTGGGTGACGCCGGGCCGCAGGGCGCAGCTCGCGTCGGCCGCCGGGGCGGGAGCCGCCGCCGAGGCCGGGGCCGCGGGCCACAGGGCGGCGGCCGCGAGGACGAGGGCGCAGGCGGCGGTGCGTACGCCGCGCGTCTTTTCGAGGATCGCCACGAGTTCACTCCAGATGTCGGTGGCCGGGCAGGGTGGTGCCGGGCAGGTGGGCGGGCTGGGTGGACGGACCGGGCCGAACGGGCCGGGGGCCTCAGCCGGGCAGGCAGGCCGGCAGGCCGGGGAAGGGGTCGGGCTCCGTCTCGATGCGGAACGCGGGCACGTAGCCCCAGCCCTTCCACAGCGGCCAGTTGAGGATCTCGTCGCCCTGCGTGTAGTACCAGATGCGGTTGCCGCCCTGATGCAGGTCGCCGCTCTCCCAGCACACGAACCAGCTGGGGGACGTCTTCAGCTTGGCGATGACCGTGCCGTACACCTCCGGCGTCGCGAAGACGTCGGCGACGGCGTTCTCGCAGTAGAGGTCCTTGGTGTACGTGTGGCCCTTGATGTCGGTGTGCTGTACGCCCTCGCGGACGTGGCAGACCGGAGCCGCGGCGTCCGCGCGGGCCGCGGCGGTGGCCGTACCGGCGGCGGGCAGGCACATCGAGACCGCCGCGCCCGCGAGCAGCGCCCCGAGGGCACGCCGCCGCCCGGTCGTGACCGGTGACCGAGTCTTCATCCCCGTATCCCCCTCGTCATCCCCGTATCCCCCTCGTCACTTCTGTGTCCCCTCATCCCCAGGAACATTTGGGCAGGCCGGGCTCGGGGTCCTGCGAGGTCTCCAGCCGCACGGCGGGCATGTAGCCCCAGGCCTGCGCGGTGGGCCGGGAGACGACCTCGTCGCCCTGGGTGTAGTACCAGATGTCGTTGCCCCCGGCGTGGGGGTCGCCGACCTTCCAGCAGACGAACCAGCTCCTGGTGGTCACCATCCGGCCGACCACGGGGCTGTCGGCGAACGACTGCAGGTGGACGTCGCCGGGCGCGTTGTCGCACATCATGTCCGCGTCCCAGGTCATCCCGGTCCAGTCCGTGTGCGGGCTGTTCTCCCGCATGACGCACGCCGCGGCCGGGCCCGCCGCGTGCGCGGTGCCGGCCGCCGGGCCCGCCACCCCCGCCGTGCCCGCCAGGGCCGTCGCGGCCGTGGCCGCGGCCAGCAGCCCCCCGCTCGTTCTTCGCCTCATGGTCTCCCGTCCCCCTGTCTCACCGCCGGCCGCACCCGTGTACCGCCGGCCGTGTCCGTCGGCGGAAGTCTCCCGTGGCCCGCTGACACCGCTCTGACCACGTCGGGCGGACCACAGGGACCGGCTGCAGCGCGTGGCCGAGGAAGCCGGGCGAAGTGCCCGTGACGCCATGTCAGGCTGACGGGCATGACGGGCATGAGGCGGCGGTCCCGGCCGCCGGTACCCGCGGCGCGGCCGGGAGACCCGCGGCCGGAACACCCCGTGTCCTACTCGCCCGTCTCCCGGCCGATCACCGCGTCGACCTCCACCTCGACCAGCCAGGCGGGGTCGATGAAACGGGACACCTCGACGACCGTGCAGGCGGGCCGCACCGCGGCGAACCGCTCGCCGTGCGCCCGCGCGGCCTCCTCCCACCGCGTCACGTCGGTCAGCAGGAGGCGGGTGCGGACGACGTCCCCGACCGACGCCCCCGCGTCCCGCAGCGCCCGCTCGGCGATGTCCAGGCACCGCACCGTCTGGGCGTAGACGTCACCCGGCCCCACGGTGGAGCCGTCCTCACCGATGGGCGCCGTCCCCGCGACGACGACGTGGGGCCCTGTCCGCACCGCGCGGGAGAACCCGATCCGCGGTTCGAGCGGTGACCCCGAGCTGACGATCCGACGCGCATTGTCCATTCGGGCATCGTGCAGGAGAACACGCCCGTGCGGCGGAGCCGTCCGGCTGCTGGGACAGCGGCGCCCGTGGTTCACGGCGTACGCCGGTTGGGCTTCATGGCGGCGCGCCCGTACTCGGGCAGTTCGATCACGGTGATGCCCGCGGACTCCAGGAGCCCCGCACCGTCGCCCGCGGACACGGCCCCCTCGGGGTCGCGCAGGGCGGTCACCACGCGCCGTACCCCGGAGTCCCGGATCAGCTCGGCACACGGGCGCACGCCACCGGGGCGCCGGGCACACGGCGCGAGCGAGCTGTACACCGTCGCCCCGCTCAACCGGGTCTCCGCGGCGGTGAGCGTGCCGAACGCGGCCTGCTCGGCGTGCACGGGCGAGCCCTCGCCGGAGTGGCCGCGTGCCAGCTCCGTGCCGTCGTCGGCGACGACGACCACGCCCGCGGAGAGTCCGTTCCCCGCCGCCGGATGCTCGGCGGCGAGCCGGCAGGCGACGGCGAGCCAGCCGCGGTCGGCCATGGTCGGGTGCTCGTCGGGGCCAGGGGCCCCGCAGGCGGCGGCGGACGGCTGGGTCATGGTGCTCCTCGGGGGCGATGATCGGATCTCGTGCCTTCGTCGTACGCGTACCCGTGTACCCCTCCTGGCCGCCGAGGCGCGGACGGGTCGGGTGCGGCCGGGCCGGGGCACCGACGGCACGGCCCCGTGTCACTCGTGCGGTCGGCCGTCGGCCGAATCCGGCAGAAACCGTTCCGGTGCGGCGGGGCAGGCTCCACAATGGCCGCAGGGCCACGCCCCTCGGCACGGGTCGAGGAACAACGACGGCGGTACCCGACCGATGGGACACGGTGATCGCGATGGCGCAACCGGAGCGGGAAGAACGGTTGGCCCGGGCGTTCGTGGAGCTGGCGGACACTCTCGCGGACGGCTTCCGCCTGGTCGATTTCCTGCACGTACTGAGCGACCATGTGACCGACTTGCTGGGCGTGGAAGCGTCAGGTGTGGTGATGATCGACGGCCTGGGCCGCTTGGTGGACGTCACCGCCTCCTCCGACGCCGCCCACCGACTGGAGGAGTTGCAGACGGAGTGCGGCGAAGGCCCGTGCCACGACTGCTGCGGCACGGCTGAGCAGGTCGGTCCGGTGGACCTCACCCTCACCGCGGCCCTCGACCGCTGGCCCCGCTTCACCGCGGCGGCCCGCGCCGCCGGGTTCGCGACGGTCGCCGCGCTGCCGCTGCGCCTGCGGGAGGACGTGATCGGGGCGCTGAACGCCCTGCACACCCGTAGCGACGGCCTGACCGGGCCCGACCTGACCCTGGCCCAGTCGCTGGCCGACGCGGCGGCCATCGGCATCCTGCACCAGCGCCTCGCGCACGAGCAGGCGGAGCGCGTGGGCCAGTTGCACACCGCGCTGAACAGCCGTATCGCAATCGAACAGGCCAAGGGCGCCCTCGGAGCCCGGCTGGACATCGCACCGGAGGCCGCCTTCGACCGGTTGCGCCGCCGCGCCCGTTCCCAGCGCACCTCGCTCACCCGGCTGTGCGAGGAGGTCGTGCGGGGTGCCGCGGACGTGGCGCTCTTCTCCGCACCGACCGAGGAACCGCACCGGGAGTGACCTTCCTCCTCGCCGGGTGACCTCGCGGGCCGACCTCAGCGCCCCATCGCAACCCAGTCAAGGAGGCCCTGCGGTGTCCGCAGCAGTCCCAGACGTCATGACCCTTCTGGCTACAGCGTCCCAGGGGCCCCAAGGTCTTTCGGCCCTGCAACCGGCCCAGTTCGCGGCCGCGCTCGACCTCGACGGTCTCATCATCTCCCTGAGCAACAGCTCCGGCCTCGAACTCGTGTGGAGCGACCCCTCCGACGCGACCGGTACGGCCGTCGAGGACCTGCAGTACACCCTGGGCGAAGGTCCCAGCCTCGACGCCGTCCGCACGGGCGAACAGGTGATGGTGCCCGATCTGCGCGCCGTGCCCGCCCATCAGTGGCCCGCCCTGCTCCCGCCCCTCCTCGAACACCCCGTACGCGCCCTGTACGTCATGCCCCTCCAGTTGGGCGTCATCCGGCTCGGCTGCCTCACCGGGCGCCGCGACAGACCGGGGCCGCTCACCCGCGACCAGATGAGCGACGTCCTCATCCTCGCCGAGGCCGCCACCCTGATGCTCCTCAGCCCCGACGGAGCGCGTGACGTCGGCAGCGAGGGACCGCTGCCGCTGCACCGGGCCCTGCTCCACCAGGCGGTCGGCGTGCTCAGCGTCCGCCTCGACGTCCCCGTCGATGAGGCGCTTGCCCGCCTGCGCGCCTACGCCTTCACCCACGAGCGGCCGATCCTGGAGGTCGCCGACGATGTCCTGAACGGGCGGTCGCGTCTTGAGAACTCTTCGAGCTGACCGCTCCCGGTGCCGCGCGGCGACGCCCCGGTCCGGCCGCCTCCGACGCCCCGGCTCAGCGGATGGGCTCGCGCATCTCCTCGCGTACCCGGAGCGTCGTCCGCGCCAGCTCGTCGAGGTCGATGTCCGAGGGGTCCTTCGCGGCGTCCTCCGGAGTGACGAGACCCACGGTCGCCCCGGTGTTGTCGTCACCCCAGGCGCACATCGGCACGTTGCTCCGCGCGCCGCCCGTGCCCTGGTCCGAGGTGAGGACCTGGCAGCGCACCGTCATGCCGGAGCCCGCCGGGGTGATGTCGCGCGCGGGTACGGCGACCGAAGCGCCCTGCGCCTCGGCGGCGCCCCGCATCATGTCGTCGCGCGCCGAAGCGGAGTCCTTGAACCGCCCGTACATGCCGGAGACGACCAGCGCGCCGCCCGCCTGCTCGCCCTGACCCGCGTACTGCGCGACGACCGCCTTCGGGTCCCGGACGTTGGCCCGGCTCCGGTTCTCGTCGACGACGGCCTTGCCCGAGCTGTCGGAGAGGTCCTGGGACAGCTCGTACTTCCCGTCGAGCAGCTCGTCCCGCACCGACATGCGGTACTTCGCCTCGGGGAACGCGCCGGAGGACCGGGAGAAGAGCTGGTACCCCGCGACGGCGGCCACCACCAGGACGACGGCGACCGCGCCCAGGATGCCGAGCACCTTGGCCGTGCTGTGCCGGGGCGGCGGTGCCATGGGCGGCGGGCCCCAGGGCCCGGGTCCCGGAGGGGGCTGGTGCCCGTACGGCACACCCTGGGCGTACGGAACGCCCTGCTGGGGATGGGGAGCGCCCTGCTGGGGGAAAGGCGGCTGGGCGTGGGGCGGTTGCGGATGCCGCGGCTCGTGAGGAGGCGGGACAGGACCGAAACCACCGGGCTGGGGCGGCGTGGACATGGCGAATACGCTACGACACGCCCCGGACGCCGCGGCGACCGGGCGGGGCCTGCCCGGAGGATTAAGTCCTTGCCGCGCGCCGCCGGCCCAACTTAGCCTCCCCGCATGGCAACCGCACAGGTCAACGGCGTCACCATCGGCTACGACGACGAGGGTGGTGAGGGCGGTGACGCGGGGCGCCCCGCCCTCGTACTCCTCCACGGCCACCCCTTCGACCGCTCCATGTGGGGCCCGCAGCGCACGGCCCTCGCGAGCGGCCACCGCGTGATCACACCCGACCTGCGGGGCTACGGCGAGTCCACCGTCGTGCCCGGCACCACGGAGTTCGCCACGTTCGCCGCGGACGTCGCCGCGCTCCTCGACCACCTCGGCGTACGGGAGTTCGCACTCGGCGGCCTGTCCATGGGCGGACAGCTCGTCATGGAGTGCTACCGCCTCTTCCCCGAGCGCGTCACGGGCCTGCTCCTCGCCGACACCTTCCCCGCGGCCGAGACACCGGAGGGCAGGGCCACCCGCAACGCCACCGCGGACCGGCTCCTCGCCGAGGGCATGAAGGGGTACGCGGACGAGGTGCGGGACAAGATGGTCGCCCCGTACAACACCGAGGCATCCGCCTACGTCCACCGCATGATGCTGGCCGCCCCGCCCGAGGGAGCCGCCGCCGCGCTGCGCGGCAGGGCCGAACGCCCGGACTACCGCGGCCTGCTGGCCCGCGCGACCGTGCCCTCCCTCGTCGTGGTGGGCCGCGACGACGCCTTCACCCCGGTCGCCGACGCGGAGGCCATGCACGCCGTGCTCCCCGACTCGACGCTGTGCGTCATCGAGTCGGCGGCCCACCTGCCGAACCTGGAACGCCCCGCGGAGTTCAACGCCGCGCTCCGCCCCTGGCTGGAACGGGTCGCCGCGGCACGCTGAGAGAACACGGGAAGAAACGGGAAGAAACGGGAAGAAGGGGACTCAGGGTGCTCGAACGGCTCAACCAGGCCATGGAGCAGATCGAACGCCACCTCGACGAGCGCGTCGAGGTGGCCGACCTGGCGCGCACCGCGGCCACCTCGGAGTACCACCTGCGCCGGATGTTCTCGGCGCTCGCGGGCATGCCGCTGTCGGAGTACGTCCGGCGCAGGCGGCTCACCGTCGCCGGTGCCGAGGTGCTCGCGGGGCGCGAGCCGCTGCTCGCCGTCGCGGTGCGGTACGGGTACGGGTCGGGCGAGGCGTTCGCGCGGGCGTTCCGCGCCATGCACGGGGTCGGCCCCGGCGAGGCCCGCCGCGGCGGCACCGCGCTCGTATCCCAGCCCCGGCTGACGTTCCGGCTCACCGTCGAGGGGAGCGGCAGCATGCGGTACCGCGTGGTCGACAAGCCGGAGTTCAGCGTCGTCGGACCGAGGGCCAGGGTGCCGCTGGTGCACACGGGGCCGAACCAGGCGATCATCGACTTCGTCCGGGCGATCCGGCCGGAGACCACCGGAAGCCTGGAGAAGCTCTCCGACCAGGAGCCGCGGGGCACCGTCGCCGTCTGCGACGGCCTCGATCCGGGCCGCGCCGAGGGGACCCGGCTCGACTACTACCACGGGGTCGTCACCTCGGCGCCCGACGGGGGAGCGGTGCCCGAGGGCGCCGCCGTCCTCCCGGTCCCGGCCGGCACCTGGGCGGTCTTCACCACCTCGGGCCCGGCGCCGGCGGCCATCCAGGAGCTGTGGCGGGACGTGTTCACGGAGTGGTTCCCCGCCAATCCCTACCGCGGCAGACCCGGACCCGAGATCCTGCGCACCCGCCTCTCGGCGGACGGCGCGCGGGCGGACGCCGAACTGTGGCTCCCCGTGGAGCGGGAAAGGGGCTGAGCGGGGTACTCGGTCGGTGACCGGCCTCCCGGCGCGCATCGGGGCGATCCTTCCCGCCGAAAGGCGGGAATCCCCGCACGCCTGCATCCACCGGGCGGCCCCGTGCGGAATCCTGACCGACCGGGACGGCGACCGACGCGCGCCGACGTGACGTGCGGCGAGGGCGAGGTGACGCGTGGACGACTGCGAGATCGCCGTGGTGGGCGCGGGCGCCGCAGGGCTCTCCCTCGCCCACCGCCTCTGCGCACCCGAGCCCGGATGGGGGCCCGTCCCGTCCGTGACGCTCGTGGACGCCCCGCCCGGCCCGGCCAGGCCACCGGAGCGGACGTGGTGCTACTGGGAGGCCGCCGGGGGAGAGTTCGACGACGCGCTGTCCGCCGTGTGGGACACCCTCCGGGTACGCGCCCCCGACGGCACCCCCGTGGTCGGCTCACCCGCCCCGCTGCGGTACAAGATGCTCCGGTCGACCTCCTTCGAGACCCTGGTCGCGGCCCGCCTCGACGCGGCACCGCGGCTGCGCCGCCTGACGGCCCACGTGGACGAGGTGCGCGACGCGGGCCAGGGGGCCGAGGTCCGCGGGACCACCCCGGAGGGGCGGCCGGTGGCCCTCCGCGCCAGGTGGGTCTTCGACTCCCGCCCGCTGCGCGAACCGCCGCCCGCGCGGACCAGGCTCCTGCAGCACTTCCGCGGCTGGCACCTCACCACCGAGCGGCCCGTCTTCGACGCGGGCGTGGCGGACCTGATGGACTTCCGCACGCCGCAGCCCGCCCGCGGCCTCTCCTTCGCCTACGTCCTGCCCCTCACGGCCCGACAGGCGTTGGTGGAGTACACGGAGTTCTCCGCCGCGCCCCTCGACGAACGGGAGTACGAGCGGGCCCTGCACGACTACGCGCGGCGCCACCTCGGCGTCGAGCGCTTCACCGTGCACCGCGCCGAGCAGGGCATCATCCCCATGACGGACGCCCGGTTCCCGCGCCGGGCGGGGCGCTCGGTCTTCCACATCGGCACCGCGGGCGGCGCCACCCGCCCCTCCACCGGCTACACCTTCGCCGCCGTGCAGCGCCAGAGCAGGGCGGTGGCCGCCGCCTGCCGGCAGGGACGGGACCCCCTGCCGCCCCCGGCCCACTCCGCGCGCTCCCTCGCCATGGACGCCGTACTGCTGCGGGCCCTTGACACCGGGCGGGTCGCGGGAGCCCCCTTCTTCACCGGCCTGTTCCAGCACGTGCCGATGGCTCGGCTGCTGCGCTTCCTCGACGGCGGGACCCGCTGGACCGAGGACCTCACCATCGGGCTGCGCACCCCCGTACGCCCCATGCTCCGCACCGCACTCGAACTGCCCTGGCTGCCGCGGCGCGCCCACCCCGGAGCGCGCCGCGGGACGGCGGGGCGGTCCGAACCCGAAGGAACCGACAGAGAGACGCCAAGATGACCGTGCTGCGTGACGACACCCTGTCCGCCGCCTTCGACCACGCCGCCCGCAGCTACGACCGCTTCGTGTCCTTCAACCCCGGCTACCACGCCCACCTGCGCAGATCCGCCCGCCGCCTCGGCCTGCCGAACGGCGGCGCCGGGCTGCGGCTCCTGGACCTCGGGTGCGGGACCGGCGCGTCCACCGCGGCCCTGCTGCGCGCCGCGCCGCGCGCCGGGATCGTCGCGGTGGACGCCTCCGCGGGGATGCTGGCGAAGGCGGCCCGCAAGCGCTGGCCGCCCGGTGTCTCCTTCGTGCACGCGCCCGCCGAACGGCTCGCCGACGAGGGCGTGACGGGCCCCTTCGACGCCGTCTTCGCCGCGTACCTGTTCCGCAACCTCAAGGACCCCGACGCGGTACTCGACACGACCCGCGCCCTCCTGGCCCCGCGAGGCCGGCTCGCCGTGCACGAGTACACCCTCGGCGGCAACGCCCTCGACCGCGCGGTGTGGACCGCGGTCTGCACCGGCGTCGTCCTCCCCGTCGGCAGCCTGGCGGGCGACGGCCGCCTCTACCGCCATCTGTACCGCAGCGTCATCGCCTTCGACACGGCGGCCGAACTCCGGACCCGGGTGCGCTGGGCGGGCTTCGAGCGGGTGCGCGTCCTGCCGATGCCGGGCTGGCAGACGGGCATCGTGCACACCATCGTGGCCCAGGCGCCCGACGCGGCCCCCTTCCCCGCACGGACCGGGCGATGAGGCCCGGCGGCACGCCCCGCAGGGGCCGCGACCGGCGCGCCCAGATCGTCCCCGGACCCCGGGGAGCCGCGCGCGTCACGGGCGAGGCGCCCACCGTGGCGGTCATCGGCGGCGGGATCGCCGGGCTCGCCGCGGCGACCGCGCTCGCCGAACGGGGCGTCCACGTCACGCTCTACGAGCGCGAGCGGCAGCTCGGCGGGCGCCTGGCCGGCTGGCCGGTGCGGCTGGCGGACGGCTCGGCGGTGACGATGAGCCGCGGCTTCCACGCGTTCTTCCGCCAGTACTACAACCTGCGGGGGCTGTTGCGCAGGACCGACCCCGGCCTCGGCCGGCTCGTCGGACTGCCCGACTACCCGCTGCGGCACAGCGGCGGCCTCCAGGACAGCTTCGCCCGCGTCCCGCGCACCCCGCCCTGGAGCGCGCTCGGCTTCGCCGCCCTCAGCCCCACCTTCGGCGTCCGCGACCTGGCCCGGCTGAACCCCAGGGCCGCCCTGCCGCTCCTCGACGTGCGCGTCCCCGAGGTGTACCAGCGGCTCGACGGCACCAGCGCCCGGCAGCTCCTCGAACGCGTCCGCTTCCCCGAAGCCGCCCACCACCTCGCCTTCGAGGTGTTCTCCCGCAGCTTCTTCGCCGACCCCGGAGAGCTGTCCGCCGCCGAACTCGCCCTGATGTTCCACATCTACTTCCTCGGCTCCAGCGAAGGCCTCCTCTTCGACGTGCCCGCCGAACCGTTCCCCGCCGCCCTGTGGGAGCCGCTCGCCCACTACCTCACCGGGCACGGAGCCGACCTCCGCACCGGTCAGGGCGTGGAGAGCGTACGGCCCGGCCCGCGCGGCGGCCTCCACGTCGGCACCCCCGACGGAGAACGGCGCCACGACGCCGCCGTCCTGGCCCTGGACACCGCGGGCCTGCGGAATCTCGTCGCCCGCTCGCCCCACCTCTGCGACGAGCGGTGGCGCGCCCGCGTCCTGCGGCTGCGCACCGCCCCGCCCTTCCTGGTCTCCCGCCTCTGGCTCGACCGCCCCGTGGCCCCCGGCCGGCCGGGCTTCCTCGGCACCAGCGGCTACGGCCCCCTGGACAACGTCAGCGTCCTGGAGCGCTGGGAGGGCGAGGCGGCCCGCTGGTCACGGCGGACCGGCGGCTCGGTCATCGAACTGCACGCCTACGCGGTGGACGCGGGCGCCGACAGGACCGCCGAACAGGAGCGGCTGACCGGCCGGCTGCGGGAGGTCTACCCCGAGACCCGTGACGCGGTGATCGTCGACGCGCGGCACGAATGGCGGGCCGACTGCCCGCTGTTCCCGGTGGGCGGCTACCGGGACAGGCCCGGAGTGCGCACCAGCGACCCGGCGGTCACCGTCGCGGGCGACCTCGTGCGCACCGGCCTTCCGGTGGCGCTGATGGAGCGCGCCGCGACCACCGGATTCCTCGCCGCGAACGCACTCCTTGAGCGGTGGGGCCTGCGCGGGCAGACCCTGTGGACCGTCCCCGGCAAGGGCAGGACACCCCCGCTGCGGCTCCTGAACCGCCTGGCGGGCACCTGACCCCCGGCTGTCCGCTCAGCCGGGGAACCGCCCGCTGCTCCGCAGCTCCCAGCGCCGCTCCGCGTAGGCGATGTCGTCCCGCCACAACCTGCCCGCCGCGGCCCGCACCAGCGGCCGGACCAGCGGCGCCGCGGCCCTGGCGAGCGCGAAGCCGCGGCGGTCGGACGCGGCGACGACGGCCTCCACGACGGCGGTGCGCGGCCGGCCCGCCGCGTCGTGGCCCAGCGGCGTCGCGTGGGTCTCCACGACGGAGCCCTCGCCCTCGCCGCGGGTGATGCGCATGACGACGGTGCGCGGTCCGGGCGCGGTGAACTCCGCGCGCACCGGCACCACCGCGCGCCCCGCCACCTTGAAGGAGACGTCCACGGTGAACGCGTCGTCTTGGGCGCCTCCTTCGCGGACGTCGCCACCCGGGGCGCCGACCACGGTGAGGTCGGCGAAGGAGTACGGGTGGAACCACGCCCCGTGCCACGGGTCGAGGCGGTTGGCGACGACGTCCTCCGGCTCGCAGCGCCCGACGACCGTGCAGACCGCGGCGAGGGCGTCGGCCGGGCGCGGCCGTCCGGGGACGACCGGCCGCGGCAGCGGGTCCTCACCGCCGGCCTCGTCGAGCCTGACCCAGAGGAGCACCCCGTCGTCGTACGCGGGATAGGGGACCCAGCCCGCCCTGGCGCGCCCGTCGAGGGCGAGGCCGTGCCAGCGGCAGATCAGCGTGCCGCAGCGGACGGGCCCTTCCTTCAGGGGAGCGCCGAGGTGCGGGCAGCTGCCGGGTCCCGCGCGCAGGACGCCGTCGGCGTCGCGCCAGGCGACGACCTCGGTGCCCGCGACGGTACGGCCGAGGGGGCGCTCGGCCGTGACGTCCCCGCTGCCGCCGATGACGTACCAGTTGCCGGACGGGCGTGCCTGGGCCCGTTTCAGGGCCGCGGCGATGACGCCGGGCCTGGCCTCGCGCCAGGTGGGCCGCTGGCGGTCCCAGGGCACGGGCCCGCGGCGCAGGCTGAGCGGCAGGCGCCCGGCGGGGGAGCGGCGGCCCTTCATGCGGATTCCTTCCGGAGGAGGCCGCGGGCCGGGGCCGGTTCCGTACCGCCGGACACGCGGTGGCGCAGACGGGCCGCGGCGAGGCGCAGCAGGCCGTCCGCGGCGACCGCCGCCCGGCGGCGGCCGGGGACGCGGGACCGGTGGTGCAGGACGGCGTACCCGCCGTCGGCGACGGCGTCGAGGATGCCTCCGTAGAGCACGAAGGCGGTGCGGACGCAGGGGCGGGAGAGAGGGTCGAGCATGGCGAGCCCCGGGGCCGCCTCGCGGTAGACGCCGCGGGTGAGCGCGGCGGCGGCCTTGAGCGCCCGGGTGATGCGCCGGTCCCGGCGGCCCGTGTCCCTGCTCCACCGCAGGAGGGCGCGGTCGACGCCGTGCGCGGCGAGCAGGTCGCGGGGGAGGTAGACCCGGCCCCGGTCGAGGTCCTCGCCGACGTCCCGCAGGAAGTTGGTGAGCTGGAAGGCCACCCCGAGCGCGGCGGCGTGCGGGGCGGCCTCCTCGCGGGGGACGACGGTGCCGAGCACGGGCAGCATCTGCAGGCCGATGACGGCGGCCGAACCGTGCATGTAGCCGCGCAGCGCCGCGTAGTCGGCGTACTCGGCGACCTCCAGGTCCTGCCGCATGGACGCCATGAAGTCGGTGAAGTGCTCGGCGGGGATGGCGTAGCGGGCCGCGGTGTCCCCGAGGGCGGCGACGACGGGCTCCTCGCCGCCGCCCGCGCGCAGTCCGGCCGCGAGGTCGCTCCCGAGGCGGTCGAGGGAGGTGGCCCGTTGCGCCGGTGTGGCCAGGGAGCCCAGGTCGTCCACGATGTCGTCGGCCCAGCGGGCGAAGCCGTACAGGGCGTGCACGGCGGGTCTCCGCTCGACCGGCAGGAGCCTGGTGGCCAGGAAGTAGGTGGTGCCGTGGCGGGCGTTGAGGCGTCGGCAGTGGCGGTAGGCGGCGCGCAGCGCGGGGTCGGTGATGCCCGCCGCGTCGAGTTCCCTGGCGGTCATGGGCGCGGCCTCCCCGCGACGGGGCCCCGCCGCCCGCCCGTGACGCGGGCGGCGGCCAGCTTGCCGGAGATGAGGACGGTGGGCACGCCGACGCCCGGCGTGGTGCCGCAGCCGGCGAGGACGGCGTTGACGGTGCCGCGCACGAGGTTGCGCGGCCGGAAGGGGCCGGTCTGGGCGAAGGTGTGGGCGGCGGAGAACGGCGTACCCGCCGCGTGCCCCTGTGCCGCCCAGTGGACCGGTGTCACCAGGCACTCCTCCTCGATCGCGGTGGCGAACCCGTCGAGTCCGCGCCATTCGAGCGCACGCAGGAGGCTGTCACGGTAGCGGGGCGCGAGGCCGCGCCACTCCGCGGTGCCCGGGCCGATGTCGGTGTTGGGGCAGGGCGCGAGGACGTAGTGCAGATGGCGGCCCGGTGGCGCGAGGCCCGGATCGGTGGCGGTGGGGCGGGTGATGAGCAGCGAGGGGTCCGACATCAGGCGGCCGGTGCCCGTCAGCTCCCGGAAGGTCTCCTTCCAGGCGGCGCCGAAGGAGATCGTGTGGTGGCCGAGGCCGGGCCAGGTGCGGTCGGTGCCCGCGTGCAGGACCACCGCGGACGGCGAGTGCCGCAGCCGCAGCGGACGCCGGGGCCGGTGCCCGAGCAGGCGGTAGGCGACGGGCAGGTCGGGGGTGAGGACGACGGTGTCGCAGGGGATGCGCCCCTGCTCGGTGATGACGGCCGTGACGCGGTCCCCCGAGCGTTCGAGCCGGGTCACGTCGTGCCCGTAGCGGATGTCGGCCCCGGCGTCCGCCGCGGCGGCGGCCATCGCGCGCGGCAGGGCGTGCATCCCGCCGCGGGGGAAGAAGACCCCGGCCACGGTGTCCATGTACGCGATGACGGCGTACGCGGCCAGGGCGCGGGCCGGGGGCACGCCCGCGTACAGGGACTGGAAGGAGAAGACGCGGCGCAGCCGTTCGTCGGAGAGGAACCGGCCGATGCGGGCGTCGAGCCTGCCGAAGCCGCCGAGGGCGGCGAGGCGGGCCAGGTCAGGGGTGAGCAGGTCGAGCGGTGAGTCGAAGTTGGCGTCGATGAAACGACGCGTCTGCACCTCGTACAGGCGGGTGAGCCAGGCGCGGAGCCGCCGGTAGCCGATCGCCTCCCTGGCCCCCGCGAAGCGCGCCACCTCGGCCTCCATCTCCTCGGCCCCGGTGTGGACGTCGAGTTGGCTGCCGTCGGCGAACCGCGCGCGGTAGGCGGGGTGCAGGGGGAGGAGTTCCAGGTGGTCGCCGAGTTCCCGGCCGACGGCGGCGAAGGCCTCCGCCACGAGGTCGGGCATGGTCAGGACGGTCGGCCCGGTGTCGAAGCGGTAGCCGCCCCGCTCCAGGATTCCCGCCCGGCCGCCGGGGTGCGCGGCGCGTTCGACGATTGTCACCTCGCGGCCCGCGCCGAGCAGGTGCAGGGCGGCGGAGAGCCCGGAGAGACCGGCCCCGACGACCACCACGCGGGAGGTGGGTCCTTCGACGGTCCTCATCGGCGGCCCGTTCCCGAGCAGGGGCGTACGGGGTCGGGGCCGGTCCCCGCGGTGCTGTGCTCCGGGTCCGGTGGCCCGGCGCCGGCCCCGGAGGGCGGCACCCCCGCCGCCGCGCCGAGGAGTCCGCGCAGGCGCTGTGCGGCGTGCGGGGTGAGCGCGGCACCGTCGAGGCAGCGCAGGCTCCGCTCCGCGAGCTGCTGAATTCTGTCCCGGACGACCCCGCGGGCACCGGTCGCCACGAGCACGTCACGCACCCGGTCGAGGTCGTCCTCGCCCGCTTCCCGGTTGCCCACGGTCTTCTCCAGGACGGTGAGCGACCGGTGGTCCGCCGCTGCCGTGGCGCGGGCCCGCGCCACCTCGACCAGGTAGGTCAGCTTGCCCTCGCGCAGGTCCTCGCCCGACGGCTTGCCGGTGCGGCGCGGGTCGCCGAAGGCGCCGAGCAGGTCGTCGCGGAGCTGGAAGGCGAGGCCGGCGCAGCGGCCCGCGGAGCAGAGCGCCTCGGTGGCCGCCTCGTCCGCCTCGGCCACGGCCGCGCCCAGGGCGAGGGGGCGCTCCACCGAGTACAGGGCGCTCTTGAGGGAGGCCGTGCGGATGGCCCGTGACACCGAGCGGGCCTCGGTGGCCTGGCCGTGCAGGTCCAGATACTGCCCGGCCACCATCTCCGTCCGCATCGCCTGCCACAGCTCGCGGACGCGGTGCTCGGCCGCCGGGCCCAGCGCGGTCGCGGTCACCACGTCGTCGGCCCAGGCGAGCGCCAGGTCGCCGACGAGGATCGCGGCGGACCCGCCGAACGCCCGCCCGGTGCCGTCGGGGCGCGCGTACTGCGCCGACAGGTCGCGGTGCACGGACGCGCCGCCCCGGCGCAGCGGTGAGCCGTCCATGACGTCGTCGTGCACGAGCGCGCACGTCTGGATGAGTTCGAGCCCGGCGGCGATCCGCAGCGCCGCCTCGGTGCGGGCGGCGTCCGCCGGGCCGCCGCAGGCCCGCAGGGACCACCACAGGAACTGCGAGCGCATGCGTTTGCCGCCGTCCAGCGTGAAGCGGGCGACGCGCCGCGCCACGTCGTCGGCGAACGTGGCGTCGATGTCCCGTGCGGCGTCGAGCCGCTCGCGCAGGATCTGGTCGAGCGTATGGCCCACCGACGCGGGGACGTCGGTGTCGACCAGGTCGGGCGTGCGGGCGCGCCCGTGCCGGAGGTCCGGTTCGCCGTCGCCGCCGACGGGAGCGGCCTGCGTCCGGGTGCGGCACATGAAGGGCTACCTCTCGTCGCGTTCGGCCGGTGGAAGCTTGCGGGCTCATACCGCCCGAGCACGTCATTCGGATGCAGTCGCGGAGCCGCGCCCCGGCCCGGCGGGGAATCGTCCGGGGCCGGTCGCCGTCCCGCCAGTCCATCACGCGTGGGGCCCGCCGCTCAGGAGCCACGCGCCGGGGTCCGCCCACTGAGAGCGGAGCGCATGTACCGGAAGCGGTCCATGGCGATGTGCCGCGCCCACAGGACCCAGCAGCAGAAGGCCAGGACACCGGCCGCGAAGAACAGCGGGAGGGCCATCGAGCCGGTGGTCGTGCCGAGGACGAGCGTGCCGACGGCGATGAGCCCCATGAAGCCCAGCCAGTAGGGGAGCCACCGGCTGCCCCGCTCCATCTGGCGGAGCTGGGCGGTGACGAGCCGTCGCATGGACGCCCGCTCCTCGGGGTCCCGCGGCACCTCGCGGTGCCGGATGCGGTGGTTGAGGTCGGCGACCTTGCGCGGGTCGGTTCCCGCGGCACGGCCGGCCCTGCGGCGCTGGGCGACGACGAACGCCATGGCGATGCCGGTGTAGAGCCCGCCCTTCACCGCCCACCAGGCCGGATGTTCGCCGGGGCGGAGCAGGGCGGTGACGGCGGCCGTCAGCATGAAGATCAGGATCGCCTGCGCGGTCAGACTGCGGTCGAGCCTGCGCTTGAGGGCGCGCATGGCACGTACCTCCTCGGAGTCGAAGGGATGCCGCTCGGCGGTGGACGCCGCCGTCGTCCCCGGGTACCCCGCCGGGACCGGCCCATTGCGCCACCAGTGGTCCAGACCTGAAACAGCCCCGTTTGATCATGCGTCAATTCGCAATGCTACGCACGTAGACATCAAGGGCCCCGAACGGTCGTGAAGCGCGCTCACCTCGGGCGGACGTCGGAAAGTGATCGAAGGTCAAGTAGCGACAGCGAACTGCGAAAGGGGCCCGCGGCAGCCAACATCCCAACGGACCCATGGAATTGACGGCCGCCGACCCCTTGCGGCCACGACGCATCCTCTGCCACATTCACCCCAGCCGAAATGGCATGCACGCGCCATGGTCGACCCGCTCGTGGCGCGCGCGTCGTCGCTGCATACCTATGCGGCCCGCAGTCCCCACCCGGGACGTTCCACCCCCACACGATGGAGTTCGAACATGCGCATATCGAGACTCGTCCCCGCCCTCGCGGCCACCGCCATGGCCGTCCTCGGACTGGCTCCCACGGCGGCGGCGCAGACCGCGGCGAACACCGCGGCGCCCAGCGTGGCGGCCGTCGACTCGCCCAAGCCCATCATCGGCGGCGGCTACGCCTCCAACGCGCCCTGGGCGGCCCGGCTCTTCTCCAACGGCCAGCAGACCTGTAGCGCCACGATCATCGCCCCGACCTGGATTCTCACCGCGAAGCACTGCGTCAGCGGCGGCAACCTCTCCTTCCGCATCGGCAGCCTCGACCAGACCTCCGGCGGCACCACGGCCAACGGCATCAGCATCCGCAACCACTCCGGTTCGGACCTCTCCCTGGTCAAGCTCGACCGCTCGGTCTCCGGCAGCTACGCCCGCCTCGGCAGCCCGGGCTCCGTCTCCGTCAACCAGACCGTGCAGGTGTACGGCTGGGGCGCCACCTCCCAGTGCGGCTCCGAGATCAACTGCCAGTCCCGGCTCCTGAAGGTCGCCAACGTCGTCGTCTCCGGCGGCTGCCGCGACGCCTACCAGGGCCAGGCCATCTGCGCCCGGCGCGGCGACGGCATCACCGCGGGCGGCGACTCCGGCGGCCCGATGATGGCCAACGGCGTCCAGGTCGGCGTCGCCTCCACCAGCGACCGCCAGACCACCACCGCCTACACCAACGTGACGGCGTACCGCTCCTGGATCCAGAGCATCGCCGGCGTCTGACCGACCGGGGCCGGACCGGTGACGGCTCGCACCGCGAGCCGCTGACCCCGCCCGGCCGCGCGTACTCGTCGGGTCCGTCACCGACGAGTACGCGCACGCCCCCCGCCCGGCGGGGACCGCCTCCCCGTCGGACGGACCGGGGCCGAGGCCCGTCGGACGGACCGGGGCCGTGAGGGTGACGTCGCGTACCTGCCAGCTCTCGCCGGGCGGAGACGGTGCACTGGGGTCATCCCACTGGCCCCGCACCGGAGACGGACCCATGACCCCGACACCCACCGCCGACTCGCGCGCCCACACCCCGGACACGCTCGGCGCTCCCGGCCCGCCGACCCGCTCCACCCCGGCCGGTTGGCTCGCGGTCCTCGCGGTCACGCTCGGCCTCTTCTCCATCGTGACGACCGAGATACTCCCGATCGGCCTGCTCACCTCGATCGGCGCCGACTTCGCCGTCTCCGACGGCAGGGCGGGCCTGATGATGACGATGCCCGGCCTCCTCGCCGCGGTCTCCGCGCCCCTGGTGACCGTGGCGACCGCGCGCGCCGACCGGCGGCTGATGCTCTGCGCCTTCATGCTCGTCCTCACCGCGGCCAACCTCCTGGCAGCCGTCGCCACGGACTACTGGCTCGTCCTGGTCTCCCGGGTCATGGTGGGCGTCACGATCGGCGGCTTCTGGTCGATCGGCGTCGGACTCGCGCGACGCCTGGTGCCCGCGGCCTCGGCGGGCCGGGCCACCGCGGTCGTCTTCTCGGCGGTACCGCTCGGCTCCGTGCTCGGCGTGCCGGCCGGCACCCTCGTCGGCGACCTCGCGGGCTGGCGGACGGCCTTCGCCGCGATGGGCGCGCTCTCCGCCGCCGTGCTCGCCATGCTGCTTCTGGTCATGCCACCGCTCCCGCCCCTGCGGGCCACGCGCCTCACCGTGCTGCGCGGGGCCCTCGGCGGCGGCACCGCACGCCTCGCCCTGCTGCTGACCTTCCTCGTCGTCCTCGCCCACTTCGGCACCTACACCTACGTGGCGCCGTTCCTCGAACAGGTCACCCACGCGGGCCCGGTCCTCGTCACCGTCCTCCTGCTGCTCTACGGCGCCGCGGGCATCGCCGGGAACTTCGCCGGGGGCGCCCTCGTCACCCGCAGGCCCCATCTCGCGTTCGGCCTGGCCGCCGCCGTGATCGCGGCGGTCACCCTCCTGCTGCCGCTCCTCGGACGCGGGCAGCCGGGCGCCGTCCTGCTGCTCGTGCTCTGGGGCCTCGCGTACGGGGCGGTGCCCGTGGCGTCGCAGACCTGGTTCGCCAGGGCGGCACCCGACGCGCCCGAGGCCGCTTCGGTGCTGTTCACCGCCTCGTTCCAGGCGACCATGTCGCTCGGGGCGCTGACCGGCGGGATCGCCGTCGACCACACATCGCCGAGCACGCTGATGGTGCTCGGCGGCGCCACCGCCCTCCTCGCGGTCGCCGTCACCCGGGCACACCACGCACGGCAGGGGCGGGAGCCCGTGTCGTGACACCGGCCGAGCGCGCGACGGGGCGGCGATCGGGTGGTTCTGCGCGGGCGCGGCTTCAGCTCCGGAGAGCCGGGCATGCGTTGTCACGTGTTCCGTCATGTCCCCAGCCGATGAGAGGTACCGCGATGACCGAGTACGAGCGTTCGCGCACGATGCCCGCACTGCCGGAGCACGTCTTCGACCAGGCCGCCGACGTGAGCCAGCTCGACGCGTGGCTGCCGCGGGAGCTGCACGTCGACGCCGGGGAGCTGCCCGCGGTCACCGTGCACGAGGACCGCACCGACCAGGACGTGTCCGCCCTGCTGCGCGCCAGGAAGGACCAGATGCGCCTGGAGTGGGGCACCCGCGAGCAGGGCAGTTACACGGGCTGGCTGCAGGTCGCGGGCATGGGCACGGGGACCAGCGAGGTGACGGTGCACCTGTCGTTCTTCGAGGACAGCCACGACCCGGGCGAGGAGGCCGTGCACCGTGCCCTCGACAGCAGCCTGGAACGCCTTGAGGAGCAGGTGCGGCTGCGCGTCGACAACGCGGCGGGGTGAACGTCGGCTCCCGCCGCCCGGGCGGGAGCCGACGAGGGGTCAGGCGCCCCGCGTGCCGCTCGGCCGCAGGGCCCGCATGCGGCCGTCCAGCTCACGCCGGTAGAAGTCGACGAAGCCGTCCGGGTCGGGGCCCGCGTTCTGCATGACCAGGCGGTCGAAGCCCGCGTCGACGAACTTCTGCGCCACCTCGACGTACCGGGCGGGGTCGTTGCCGCAGGCGAACTTCTCCAGGACGTCCTCCTCGCGCACGGTCGTGGTGGCGGCGTCGAAGTTGACCGGGTTGGGCAGCTCGCTCATGACCTTCCAGCCGGTCAGCGCCCACCGTGACGTCTCCAGGGCGGCCTTCGCCCCGGTGTGCTCGTCGGGCGCCCAGGCCATCGGCACCTCCGCGTACGCCGGGCCGCTGCCGCCCGCCTCCTTGTACTGCCGGACGATCTCCGGCTTCTCCTCCGTGGCGAACAGGCCGTCGCCGAGCTCCGCGGCGATGCGCGTCGACGCCTTGCCGCTGGCCGCCACCGCGATCAGCGGCAGCTCGTCGGGGAGGTCGAAGACGCGGGCGTCCTCAAGGCGCAGGTGCTTGCCCTCGTAGGACCGGTAGCCGCCGCTCCACAGCAGCCGGATGATCTCCAGGGCCTCCCGGAACATCTCGTGCCGCGTGCTGACGGCGTCGGGGAAACCCCGGCCGACGACGTGCTCGTTCAGCCGCTCGCCCGAGCCGAGGCCGAGCACGAAACGGCCGTCCGACACCAGGGAGAGGGTGGCGGCGGCCTGGGCGATGATCGCCGGGTGGTAGCGCACGGTCGGGCACGTCACCCCCGTCGCCAGCTCGATGCGCGAGGTCTTGGCGGCGATGGTGCCGAGCACGGTCCAGGCGAACGGGGAGTGGCCCTGATTGTCGAGCCAGGGGTGGTAGTGATCGCTGATCTCGACGAAATCGAAACCGGCTTCCTCGGCGAGGACCGCCTGCCGAACCAGTTCCTTGGGGCCGAATGCCTCGGCGGCCAGCTTGTAACCGATCTGCATTGCTCGCTCCTCGTTTCCTCGTACGGCGGAATCGTTTTCGTCCGCACCGAGGTACCCGGCGATTCCGACGCTTAACGCGCGCCCGTCCTCCCCATTCTCTTCATCCGGTCGGTCACGCCGCATCCCGAGGCGCACGCCGCATGGCCCACAGCTCGGGGCCGCCCCCGGGCAGTCGCGTCTCCTCCACCACGGAGAAGCCGAAGTGCTCGTAGAAAGGCAGGTTGGACGGCTTGGAGGACTCCAGGCGCACCGGCATGCCGGCCGCGTCCGCCCGGGCGAGTCCGGACCGCAGCAGGTTCGCCCCGTGCCCCTGGCCGCGGGCGGCCGGGTCGGCGCCGACGACGGCCAGGTACCAGTGCTCCTCCTCCGGCGCGTGCTCGGCGGCGGCCTGGGCGGCCTCACGGAACGCGGCGGCGCGGTCGCCGAGGATGGACTGGAGCTCCTGGATGGTCTCCGCGTCGGGCACGGCCTTCGCCCGCGCCTCCGCCGGCACCCAGAAGGCGACCGCGGCGTCGGTGCGCTCGCAGACGCCGTGGTGGACGTACTGCCTGGTGAAGAGCGTGGAGAAGTACCGTCCGAGACCCTCCCGGCGCGAGGCGTCGTCGGGGAAGAACCAGCGCATCATCGGGTCGTCGTCGAAGGCGTCGGCGAGGACGCGGCTGATGAGCGGGGCGTCGTCGAGCGTCGCCGGCTGCGGGCTGTTCGATATCGGCATACGGGCATTCTGCACCGCTGATGATCTTGGGCCGAGGCGGGGGTGCCGAGATGCTGAGCCGGGGGTGCCGACATGAGGCGGGGCGCCCCTTCCTGGAAAGGGGCGCCCCGCCGCACGGTGGTGCCGGACCCGGGGTCCGGTGGTGCCGGCCTCAGTGCTTGCCGGTGTCCTTGATCTTCTCCTTGGCCTGCCGGGCGTCGCCCTTGGCCTGTTCGGCACGGCCCTCGGCGGTGAGGCGTTCGTTGCCCACGGCGCGGCCCGCGGTCTCTTTGACCTTGCCGCTGATCTGCTCGCTCTTCGCCTGGGTCTTCTCGTTGGCGGCCATGTCGCCCACCCTCCAAAGGTTCGGAATTGTGTGCTGCGATTACGCCTGGCCGCTCATCGATGACGTAAACGTGCTCTCGTCGAAAGATCCGGCGAAGAATCCGGTGACCCGGCGTCCTCCGAAAGGTCACCAGGCGTCGTCCCCCGAAAGGTGACCCGGCGTCCCCCGAAATGCGGGAGGAAAACCCGATACTCGGGCGCGTGCCGCCGCGTGGGCCGGGGAAACCGGTGGACTGGACGGCCGGGGCGGTGTGACCGCTCACCCGCCGGGGACCCGAGTGCGGGCCCGGGGCGACCCCGCATGCGGGCTTCCGGGCAGAGCCGCAGGATGAACTCGGCGATTCCCCCCGGGCGCGGCCGAGAAGGAACAGCAACGGAACAGATCGGAACGGAGCACGGCCATGGTCGGCGACGACGAGGGGCAGCGGACCCCGGGCGCTCTCCGGCGCTGGACCAGCCGGGCGTGGGAGTGGTGGCAGCGGGCCCTGGAGACACCGGGCTACGAGCGGCACACCCTGCTGCTGATCTTCAAGAGCACCCTGGCCGCGACCCTGGCGTGGTTCCTCTCCTACGACGTCCTGAACACCCCGTCACCGGCCTTCGCGCCGTTCTCCGCGGTGCTGATCATGCAGGTGACGGTCTACCGGTCGCTGCTGCAGTCGCTGCGGTACCTGGCGGCCGTGACGGTCGGCGTGGCGATGGTCGCGGGCCTCGGCTTCCTGATCGGCTCGGATCTGCTGACGTTCGTGCTCGTGGCGGTGGTCGGCCTGACCATCGGACGCTGGCCCGCGCTCGGCTCCCAGGGCTCCCAGGTCGCCACGGGGGCGTTCTTCGCCTTCTCCACCTACGCCCTCGCCTCCACCGACAGCCAGAAGATCACCCAGCTCGGCCAGATCATCCTGCTCGTCCTCATCGGCTGCGGCATCGGCGTCATCGTCAACCTCACGGTGGCCCCGCCGATGCGGTTCCGCAGCGCGGAGTACGGCCTGCGCACGCTCTCGGCGGCCCTCGGCGACCTGGTGGGCGACATGTACCCGGTGCTGCGCGACAACGAGATCGACGCCGACCACTGCGGCCAGTGGCACAGCAGGGCGGAGCAGACCGGCGGCATGATCACGCAGGCCCGGGACAGCTTCCGCACGGCGGAGGAGAGCCTCTACTACAACCCCCGGCTGCTGCTGCGCCGGCGACGCGGCGGCCCCGTCTCGTTCGAGGGGTACGGGGCGGTGCTCGAAGCGCTGGTGCGCGCGCTGTACCAGGTGTCGTCGCTGACCCGCAGCCTGGACCAGTGGACCGAGCAGGAGGCCAGGCTCGACGACGGCGCGTTCTTCCGCCGCTACGCCGACTTCCTCGAAGGCCTCTCGAAGATCACCGACGTGCTCGCCGAACTCGACGAGGACTCCCTCGCCGAGCAGTCCCGGCGCCTGGACGGCCTGGCCGACGACGCCCAGAAGTTCGCGCGCGAGGTGTCGGAGGAGGCGGCGAGGTCCGGCCTGCCGCTCGCCGACCCGACACGCCCGTACGGCGTCCTCGTCATCGAGGCGAACCGCCTCATGGAGGAGTTCCGGCACACCTGCGACGTCCTGCGGGACAGCTGCTGACCGCTGGACGGGAGCGGAGCCCGGCCGGATGCCGTTTTCACCCGTTTGTTCCCCCGGGGGCCAGGGCGCCCGATCCACGCACCGATCTTGGGCGGCACGAGAACGCGGCACGCGCGCCACCGTCCATGTCCGACTTCCGCAGGAGGCATCCCGATGCACGAGGGCCGGCACGACGCCCGCACGAGCGGCCCGCGCGACACACCGCAGGTCACGTCCGAGCCCACGCCTCCGCTCCCGGGGGGGGCAAGCACGGCCCGCCGCCCGGCGTCGAGGCCGACATGTCCCCGCGCCCCCGGTACCAGGCACCGCGGTACAAGGCCGCCGCCCGAGGAGCAGCAGGACGCCGAGGAGGGGAGACGGACACCCGCTGAACAGCGGCCCGGCAGCGCGGGGAGCCGGGCCGTGGCGATGCGTCCGCGCGTGCTGACCCTCGACGAGCCGACCGGGGACGGCCGTGGTGCCGGCGACCCTGGCGGACCGGTGGGCTCCTGGCCCGAGCGGGCCTGAACCTGCCGTGGGGGCGGCCGTCGCCGCGTACCTGCGCACGCGCGGTCCGGTGAGACGGCGGTCTCAGAGAGCGGACTCCAGCCAGTCCCGGTAGTGCGTGGGGGCCAGACGCGCGCCGGGGCCCGCGACGAGGACGTCGCCCTCGACGGCGCCGAACATGCCCGCCCGCTCGTCGACGACCACCGTTCGCCGGTCCTCGCGGGCCGCCAGCGTGAGGCGGCCGAGCTCGTCGAGGGTGAAGACGTCGGGACCCGCGACGTCCAGGACGCCGCCGAGCGGCTCGCCGGCCGTGACGTCGGCGAGCGCTTCGACGACCTCGGCCGCGGCGATGGGCTGGACGCGGGTGGAGGGCAACCTGACCGTGTCGTCATCGGCCGTCCAGGACATGACGGCGTCCATGAACTCGAAGAACTGGGTGGCCCGCACGATCGAGTACGGCGTGGGCCCGTTCCGCAGCAGCTCCTCCTGGAGCGTCTTGGCGCGGTAGTAGTCGAGCTGCGGCACCCGGTCGACGCCGACGATGGAGAGGATGACCTGGTGGCGCACGCCCGCGCGCTCGCCGGCCGCCAGCAGGTGCCCCGTGGTGGTGCGGAAGAACTCGGGGGACGCCTCGTCGAAGGTGGGGGAGTTCGTCACGTTGACGACCGTCTCCGCGCCGTCGAGCGCCTTGTCGAGCCCCGTGCCCTTCAGGAGGTCGACCCCCGTCGACAGGGCCGCGGCGATCACCTCGTGGCCGGCGTCGCGGAGCCGCGTGACGAGCTGGGAGCCGATGAGTCCGGTACCGCCGATGACCGTGATCTTCATGAGCGTGCCCTTCCGTGGGCGCGTGCCGCCGGGGGCGGCAAACTCGGATATCTGATGTCCGAGATGGTACTCGGATACTCTGTGTCCGAGTCAAACGGAGGGGCGGAAGAAGGCATGAAACTGTCGGGTGGCGTGGAATGGGCGCTGCACTGCTGCGTGGTGCTGACCGCGGCGACCGAACCGGTCCCCGCGGCGCGCCTCGCCCGGCTGCACGACGTCTCGCCGAGCTACCTGGCCAAGCAGATGCAGGCGCTCTCCCGCGCGGGCCTCGTCAGGTCCGTCCAGGGCAAGACGGGCGGGTACGTGCTGACCAGGGGCGGCGCCGAGATCACGGTCCTCGACGTGGTGCAGGCGGTGGACGGGGCGAGCCCGGCGTTCACGTGCACCGAGATCCGCCGGCGCGGGCCCTTCGGCACGCCTCCCGAGCAGTGTGCGGAGCCGTGCCCCATCGCCCGCGTGATGTCCGCGGCGGACGCCGCCTGGCGGGCGTCGCTCCAGGGTGTCTCCATCGGTGACCTCGCCGCCACGGTGGCGCGGACCAGCGGCCCCGACGCGCTGCCGGACATCGGGGCTTGGCTGAACTCGGCGGGCCCGGTCGCCTGAACCCGCCCCGCCCAGGCGCCTGAACCCGCCCCGCCCGGGTGAGCGGCCCCTGCGGCCGAGCCGCGTCACTCCCGCGCCGGACCGCGGTGACCGGCCGGTGTGCGTGACACGCACGGCCTAGGTGTATTGACCCGCAGGGTTGTTGACGCGGTTGATGGGCGGCTGGCCGCCGAGTGCGGTGTGGCAGCGGTGGTGGTTGTAGGTG
>NZ_JBFAHX010000066.1:0-33193 GCF_040654435.1 Streptomyces sp. NPDC050703 | reverse complement strand
ACACCTACAACCACCACCGCTGCCACACCGCACTCGGCGGCCAGCCGCCCATCAACCGCGTCAACAACCCTGCGGGTCAATACAGCTAGGGCGTGTTGCGAAAGCCCCGCCTGTCCGGCGACGGAGAAACCCCTGTCACGATCGTTGACCTTCGCCTGACACGTGTCACAGCATGAACCCACCGGTGCCTACCGGTCAGTAGACGCCGGTTGCCGCCCCTGGGCGCCCGCCGTCGTCCGCCGCCGGCCGTCCTCAGCGTGGAGGTCCCCTTGTCCCGTCGCCTCGCCCCGGCCCGCGCGCCGCTCGCCCTCGCCGTCACGGCGGCCCTCGCCTGGCCGCTCGCCGTCGCCGCTCCGGCCGCGGCGAGCGCGCCGGGCCGGTACACCGTCACCGCGCTCAGGTTCACCGTCCCGGCCGGCGACCGCACCTGCACGGTCGACGCCGACCTGTACCGGCCCGCGGGGGTGGACGCCGCGCACCCCGCGCCCGCCGTGCTCACGACCAACGGCTTCGGCGGCAGCAAGTCCGACGGCGGGACCGCCGCGGCGGGCAGAGCCTTCGCCGAGCGCGGCTACGTCTCGCTCGTCTACTCCGGCCTCGGCTTCGGCAGGTCGGGCTGCCTGATCTCCCTCGACGACCCCGGCATCGACGGCAGGGCCGCCTCCGGACTCGTCGACTTCCTCGCCGGCGAGCGCGCGGCCGACGACGGCACCACCGTCGACTACGTCACCGCCGACGGCGAGGGCGACCCGCGCGTCGGCATGATCGGCGGCTCCTACGGCGGCGCCATCCAGCTCGCCACGGCGTCCGTGGACCACCGCCTGGACGCCCTCGTCCCCATGGTCACCTGGCACGACCTCTCCTACTCGCTCGACCCCAACAACGCCGCCGACCGCCGCGTCCCCGGCGCCGCCAAGTGGCAGTGGATGAACGGCTTCTTCCTCATCGGCGAGGGCCAGCCGCTGCTCCAGCCCGCCCTCGACCCCTCCCGCGTCAACTCCCTGAAGTGCCTGCACTTCGTCACCCGGGCCTGCGAGACGATCCGCACGCTCAACTCCGGCCGCTACCCCGCCGACCGGACCAAGGCCCTCCAGGAGTACGCGCGCGGCGTCTCCCCGGTCTCCTACCTCCACCGCGTCAGGACGCCGACCCTCCTCGTGCAGGGCCAGGCCGACAGCCTGTTCAACCTCGGCGAGGCCGAGGCGACGTACAAGACGCTCAGGGCGCAGGGCACCACCGCGAAGATGATCTGGCAGTCCGCGGGCCACAGCGGCGGCGAGAGCGAGCCGGCCTCCGGCGAACTGAACATGGGCGCGGGCAACCTGGAGACCTCCTACGTCGGCAAGCGCGTCCTCGCCTGGTTCGACCGCTACCTGCACCGCGACACCAGCGTCGACACCGGCCCCTCCTTCGCCTACTACCGCGACTGGATCGACGACCCGCGGCACACCTACGCCACCGCCGGCACCGTCCCCGCACCGCACCGCAGGCTCTACCTCTCCGGCGACGGCAAGCTCGTCGACGACCGCGCGAAGGTGGCGCGCGGCAGCCGCGAGTACCGCAACCGGCTGGTCCCCACCAGCCACTCCGAGTCCTCGCTCGCCGGGATGCTCGGCCTGCGCGACCCCGCGCCGTACGACAGGAAGGGCACCTACCTCGACTGGACCACCGAGCCCTTCACCGACGCCGTGGACGTGGTGGGAACGCCCCGGGCGCGGCTGAAGGTGATCTCGCCGCGGACCGAGCGGGTGCAGCACTCCGGTGACGCGGCCGACAAGCTGGTCCTCTTCGCCAAGCTGTACGACGTCGCGCCCGACGGCACGAGGACGCTCGTCCACCGCCTCGTCTCACCGGTACGGGTGCCCGACGTGACGAAGCCGTTCACGGTCTCGCTGCCCGGCATCGTCCACCGCTACGCCAAGGGCCACCGCCTGCGGCTCGTGGTGGCGGCGAGCGACGGCGCGTACGGCGGGAACAAGGGCGTCAAGCCGGTGACGGTGACCAGCGCGCCCGGTGACACCGGCACCCTCGACCTGCCGGTGGTCCGCCACTGACGTTCACCCGTATGGCCCAGGGATGCGTCCCGGAGGCACCTTCGCCGCGCGCGAACCGGCACCGGCCGCCCATGCTGGTGCCGGGGGAGGCACACCTCCGACGGAAGGGGTCCACCATGAGCCCAAGGACCGCCAAGCGCGGCTCGAAGGACGGCGGCGGCATGGTGACGCCCGGCAGGGTCGTCGTCGCCCTCATCGGCGTCCTCACCCTGGTCTTCATCTTCGAGAACACCCGCAGCACCAAGATCCGCCTGCTGGTCCCCGAAGTGACCATGCCGCTGTGGGCGGCCCTGCTCGCCACGGGCCTCATCGGCGCCCTGTGCGGCGCCTACTTCATCGGGCGGCGCAGGTGACGGCGGACCCCGGATAGCGTGGAGCGATGCCCGACACACCCGTCGACCTCGCCGTGGGCCCCCGCGTGGGGATACGGCACTTCCGCCTCGCCGACGCGGCCGAGTTCACGGCACGCGCGCGGGAGAGCCGTGAACTGCACCGGCCCTGGCTCTTCCCGCCCCACACCGACGACGCCTACCGCGCCTACGCCACCGCCCTCATCGACGACCCGGCCAGGGAGGGCTTCCTGCTCCGCGAGCGGGACAGCGGTGCCATCGCCGGGTTCATCAACATCAACAACATCGTCCTCGGCGGCTTCCGCTGCGGGGCCCTCGGCTACGGCGCCTTCGCCCACGCCGCGGGGCGCGGCCTGATGGACGAGGGGCTCGGGCTCGTCGTCGCGTACGCCTTCGCGGAGCTGGGCCTGCACCGCCTGGAGGCCAACATCCAGCCGGGCAACGCCGCCTCGATCGCCCTCGTGCGCCGTCGCGGCTTCCGGTACGAGGGCTTCTCGCCGGACTTCCTCCACGTCGACGGGGCCTGGCGCGACCACGAACGCTGGGCGCTGACGGCCGGGACGGCGGGCCGAGCGGCCTCCTGAGCGGGGTCCGCGCGCCCCCGCGCGAACCTGACCCGGAGACCCTCTTCTCGGCGCCCCGGCGACCGTGTTCCATGGTGATCGTGAAGACCACCGTGCGCCGCGACGTACTCACCCTGCCCGCCGCCCCGCTGGGCCCCGAGAACCCGCTGCCGCCGCTGCGGCCCCCGCGCGCGGCGCACAGGACCGACGAGCGCGACAAGGAGGGCCTGCCGCGCGACATGGCCCGCCAACTCGGCCATGAACCGCTGCGCAGCATCCTGCCCGTACGCATGCTCGACGGGTACGGCCGCGAGCGCACCGAGACGGAACTCGACACCCTCGTCATCGAGAACGACCGGCTGCGCGCCACCGTCCTGCCCGGGTACGGCGGCCGGGTCCACTCCCTGCTGCACAAGCCGACCGGACGCGAACTCCTCTACCGCAACCCGGTGCTCCAGCCCGCGGGCTTCGCGCTCAACGGCGCCTGGTTCTCCGGCGGCATCGAGTGGAACATCGGCGCCACCGGACACACCACCCTGGCCTGCGCCCCCGTCCACGCCGCCAGGGTCACCGCGCCCGACGGCGGGCAGATGCTGCGCCTGTGGGAGTGGGAACGCCTGCGCGACCTGCCCTTCCAGGTGGACCTCTGGCTCCCCGAGGACTCCGACTTCCTGCACGTGGGAGTGCGCGTGCGCAACCCCCACGAGAAGCCCGCCCCCGTCTACTGGTGGTCGAACATCGCGGTGCCCGAGGAGCGCAGGGTGCTCGCCCCGGCCGACGAGGCATGGCGGTTCGCCTGCCCGGGCGGGCTGCGGAAGGTGCCGGTCCCCGAGGCGGAGGGCGTCGACCGGACGTACCCCGAACGCAGTGAGTACCCCGCCGACTACTTCTACGACGTGCCGGACGGCGCCCGGCGCTGGATCGCCGCGCTCGACCAGGAGGGGCACGGCATCGTCCAGACCTCCACCGACCTGCCGCGCGGCCGCAAGCTCTTCGTCTGGGGCTCGGGCCGGGGCGGCCGGCGCTGGCAGCGCTGGCTCACCGAACCCGGCACCGGGGGCTACGCGGAGATCCAGGCGGGCCTCGCGAGGACCCAGCTGGAGCACGTACGCCTGGACGCCGAGGCGGAGTTCAGCTGGCTGGAGTCCTACGGGCCGCTCACGGCACGGCCCGACCGCGTGCACGGCGACTGGCGGGGCGCCCGCGGCGAAGTGGCCGCGCGGCTCGCCGACGCCCTGCCGCGCGAGGCGGTCGACGCCGCCTACGAGGCGTGGCTGGCCCGCGCCGACGCCGAGCCGGGGGAGCGGCTGGCGACAGGCTCGGGATGGGGCGCCCTTGAGGTGCTGCGGGCCGGGTACGAGCTGCCGGGCACGCCCTTCGAGGAGTCGACGCTCGGCCCCGAGCAGACGCCGTGGCTCGAACTGCTCCGCACCGGGGCCGTGCCCGAGCCGCGCAAGGTGGCGCCGCCGGGGCCCACGCTGGTCGCGCGGCACTGGCGCGACATGCTGGAGACGGCGCCCGCGCGCCCGCACACCGAGTACCACCTGGGGGTCGCCCAGTGGCACGCGGGCGACCGCGCGCAGGCCGTCAGGAGCTGGGAGCGCGGCCTCGCCCTCGCCCCCTCGCGCTGGCCGTTGCTGCGCTGCCTCGCCTTCGCCGACCAGGAGGAGGGCCACGGCGAGCGGGCCGCCGACCGGTACGCCGAGGCCTTCGACGACCTCTGCCAGGAGCGGCGCGACGACGGCGTCGCCTGGACCGCGGCGACGGCCGCGCTGGGCAGGGAGGCCATCACCGCCCTGCTCGCCGCCGACCGCCCGGAAGCCGCGAGGGAGGTGTGGCGGCGGCTGCACCCCACGACCAGGGCAGAGGGCCGCTTCCGCCTCGTCGAGGCCCGCATCCGCCACGCCGAGGGCGACATGGCGGCGGTGCGCGCCGTCTTCGACGAGGGCTTCGAGGCCGCGGACCTGCGCGAGGGCGCCGAGACCCCGGGCGAACTGTGGACAGCGGCCACCGGCGGCGAACCGGTGCCGCCCCGCTACGACTTCCGGACCCGGCCCCCGGGTGAGTGAGACCCCGATGCGTGCGCACAGCCCCGTCCCCTGAAAATATGGGCATCGCAAGGGAACCGACCCAGAAGGGAAGTCATGAGCACCGAGACGCTGGAGTTCCAGGCCGAGGCGCGCCAGTTGCTGGAGCTGATGGTCCACTCCATCTACTCCAACAAGGACATCTTCCTGCGCGAGCTCATCTCCAACGCCTCAGACGCCCTGGACAAGCGGCGCCTGGCCGGTCTGCAGGACGAGAGCCTCAAGGCGGACGACCTGCGCATCGAGATCGAGGCCGACTCCGAGGCCCGCACGCTCACCGTGCGGGACAACGGCATCGGCATGTCGCGCGACGAGGTGGTGGGCCTGATCGGCACCATCGCCAGATCCGGCACGGCCGAGACGCTGCGCCGGCTCAAGGAGAGCAAGGAGTCGGCCGACCTGATCGGCCAGTTCGGCGTCGGCTTCTACTCCGTGTTCATGGTGGCCGACAAGGTCACCCTGCTGACCCGCAAGACCGGTGAGGCGGCCGGGGTGCGCTGGGAGTCGGACGGCGACGGCACCTACACGGTCGAGACCGTCGAGGACGCGCCCGAAGGCACCTCGGTCCGCCTCCACCTGCGCCCCACCGACCAGGAGGACGGCCTCCACGACTACACCGACGCGGCGAAGATCCGGGAGATCGTCAAGCGGTACTCGGACTTCATCTCGTTCCCCGTGACGATGGGCGACGAGACCCTCAACTCGATGAAGGCGCTCTGGGCCCGCCCGCGCTCCGAGGTGAGCGACGAGGAGTACCACGAGTTCTACCGGCACGTCAGCCACGACTGGTCGGAGCCGCTCGACATCATCCAGATGCGGGCCGAGGGCACCTTCGAGTACGAGGCCCTGCTCTTCCTGCCCGCGCGGGCCCCGCACGACCTCTACCAGCGCGACGCCCGCCACGGCCTCCAGCTCTACGTCAAGCGAGTGTTCATCCTGGACGACAGCCGCGAGCTGCTGCCCGACCACCTCCGCTTCGTCAAGGGAGTCGTGGACGCCGCCGACCTGTCGCTGAACATCTCCCGCGAGATCCTCCAGCAGGACCGGCACATCCAGCTCATCCGCCGCCGCCTCGCGAAGAAGATCCTCGCGTCCATCAAGGAGCTGATGGGCAAGGACGCCGACAAGTACCGCACGTTCTGGCGCGAGTTCGGCCCCGCCGTTAAGGAGGGCCTGCTCGACCCGTCCGAGGACCACAAGGCGATCCTCGACATCTCGTCCTTCGCCTCCACGGCAGGCGAGGAGCCCACCACCCTGGCCGACTACATCGAACGGATGCCGGAGGGCCAGGACAAGATCTACTTCATGACCGGCGACACCCGCGCGCAGATCGAGAACTCCCCGCACATGGAGGCGTTCAAGGCCAAGGGGTACGAGGTCCTGCTGCTCACCGACCGGGTGGACGAGATCTGGGTCGAGGGCGTCCGCGAGTACGCGGGCACCGAGTTCCGGTCCATCGCCCGCGGCGAGGTCGACCTGACCTCGGACGAGGAGGCTTCACCCGAGCAGGCCGAGGCCTACGCGCCGGTGCTGACCTGGCTGAACGAGACGCTCGACGACGTCAAGGACGTCCGTCTGACGACCCGGCTCACCAGCTCACCGGCGTGCCTGGTCAGCGACGACGACGGGCTGACCCCGGCCCTGGAGAAGATGTACAAGGCGATGGGCCAGGAGCTGCCGCCCGTCAAGCGCATCCTGGAGCTCAACCCGGGGCACGCGCTGGTCGGCGCGCTCAGGGCGGCGCACGAGAAGCGCGCGGACGACCCGGAGCTGAAGGAGACGGCCGAGCTGCTGTACGGCACCGCCCTGCTTGCCGAGGGCGGCGACCTCGCCGACCCGGCCCGCTTCGCCGCCCTGCTCGCCGACCGCCTCGGCAAGACGCTCTGACCGGCACCGCGTGACAGCGCCGGCCGCCGCTCACCGGGCGGCGGCCGGCGCTGTGCCGGGCGTCAGGCCGTCGTCATGCGGCGGTCCACGTACTCGAAGACGGAGCCGTCCGGGTGCATCGCGATGAGGTTGCGGCCCGCCGGGGTGGGGACGGGGCCCGCGATGACGCGGGCGCCGGAGGCGGTCAGTACGGTGTACGCCTCCTCGACGTCCTGCACCGCGATGGTCGCCGAGACCTTGCGCAGCACGTCCAGTTCCTCCTTCGGGCCGCTCATCAGCAGGAAGCAGCCGACGGCGGCGACGGAGACGCCACCGCGCTCGAAGCGCATGGCCCTGCCGCCCGCGAGCCGTTCGTAGAACGCGACGGAGGACTCCAAGTCCTCGACGCAGATGCGCAGCGTGGTCCCCAGGATCTCCATGGCGAGACGATTTCATGATTGCCCGCCCCGCCGCCACCGCCTCCGGCAGGTCGGGCACGCCCGTGGCACGCCGGACGCGGCGGAGGGCGGCACCCGGTTCGGATGCCGCCCTCCTGATGCCGCTCAAGGCCCTCGGTCAGGACTGGGGGCGGCTGCCGTGGTTCGCGCCGTTCTTGCGGCGGGCCTTCTTCTTGCGGCGTCGCTTCGAGGACATGGATACCTCCGTGGTGCTGATGGTGCTTCCCGGACGGATGTGCATCCGGGCGATCACGCGGCGCCTACCCGTCCCGCAACCACGTCAAGGTGTGTGCTGCATCACACCGTTACCGGTCGCGGGGCCCGGGTACCCGGGGGCCATGACGGGCTCCGAGAAGACGACTCCGACCGGCCTCGGCAAGCCGCCGCTCGACAAGGCGCTCACCGATGAGCTGGTCCGTACGGTCCGCGAGGAACTCCGCGCCGAACTGCGCGAACAGACCAGCAGGCAGCGCCGCAAGGCCACGCTGTACGCCGCGTCGGGCGCCGCCGCGCTCTACGCGGGCGCCGCGGTCGCCCTGGCCGTCGGCCTCGCCCTGGCGCTCGGCCTGCACGACTGGGCCGCGGCCCTCGTCGTCGCCGTGCTGCTCGGCCTCGCGGCGGTGCTGCTGCGCAACGCGGCCCGTCCGTCCCGGCCGCGGGGCGGACAGGACACGCCCGCCGGACCCGGCATCCCCGCGCCGCCGCCCATGCCGCCCTCGACGCCCGCTCCCGGCGGCGGACGCTGAGCCCCGCGCCCCGGGGCGGACGGCTCAGAGCCTGTGTCATAACCCCGGCTCTCAGACGACGCGGAACTCCTCGACCTCGTCCGTGCGCAGTCCGAGGCCGTGCCCGACCCCGCCGTCCGGGCGGACCGTGCCGCCGGTCGGGTCGAGCGCCCCGTCGAAGAACATCGACTCGATGCGCACATGGTCGTGGTACCACTCGACGTGCCGCAGATTGGGCACGCACGCCGCGACCGCCGCGTGCGCGTGGGGCGCGCAGTGCGCCGAGACCTCAAGGCCGTGCGCCTGCGCGAGGGCCGCGGCGCGCAGCCACTCGGTGAGGCCGCCGCAGCGCGTGGCGTCCACCTGGAGGCAGTCCACGGACCGGATCATGCGCGCGAAGTACGGCAGGTCGTAGCCGTACTCGCCCGCCGTCACGTCGCACACCAGCGCGTCCCTGACCTGCGCGAGCCCGCACAGGTCGTCCGAGGACACCGGTTCCTCGAACCAGCCGACGCCCTGCTCGGCGAGGACCCTGCCCACCCGTACCGCCTGCTTGCGCGTGTAGGCGCCGTTGGCGTCGACGTACAACTCGGCCTGCGGGCCGATGACTTCGCGTGCGGTGCGCACCCGCGACACGTCGCGGGCCGCCGCCCGGCCCCAGGCCTCACCGATCTTTATCTTCACGCGCGGAATGCGCTGCCCGTGCACCCAGCCGTTGAGCTGCGCCGCCAGATGCGTGTCGTGGTACGTCGTGAAGCCGCCGCTGCCGTAGACGGGGACCTCGTCGCGGACCGCGCCGAGGAGCCGTACGAGCGGGATCTCCAGGAGGCGCGCCTTCAGGTCCCACAGGGCGATGTCGAGCGCCGAGATGGCGCATCCGGCGACGCCCGGGCGCCCGGTGTTGCGGACCGCCTTCGTCATCGCGTCGTGCGCGGCGGGGATGTCCAGGGCGTCACGCCCCAGGACCGCGGGGGTGAGCTGCTCGTCGACCAGCGCGGCGGCGGCCGCAGGCGCGTACGTCCAGCCGGTGCCGGTGGCGTCGCCCGCGCTGACCTCGACGACGACCACCGTCGTGGCGTCCCAGGCGAACGTGCCGTCCGCCTCGGGAGCGTCCGCGGGCACGGTGTAGGCGGAGACGACGGGCCGTTCGATGGAGACTGCGTCCTTCATCTGGATCTTCCTGTGTCCATGGTGCGCGGCGTGGGGGAGCCGGCGGCGGGGCACACGGGCCCGCGGCGGCCACAGGGGTGCGCACGGGTCCGCCCGACCGGTTCGGCCGGGCCGAACCCGAGGTCGCCGGGCAGGGACCGGGTAACCCCGGCGCGCCGGGGCAAACGGAGTCCAGGGGCCGCCGGACCTCCTGTTCCGGCGCTCCCGGAGGCCGCCCCGGCGCCCGGCCGCGCCGGAGTTTGGCGTGCACGGGGTCGGGCACGCGGAGGACCCGACCCGCCGGAGGCACACCGTGATCCGATCCCGCATCGTCATCATCGGAGCCGGATTCGCCGGCTACCGCACCGCGCACACCCTGTCCCGCCTGGCCCGGGGCAAGGCCGACATCACCCTCCTGAACCCGACCGACTACTTCCTCTACCTGCCCCTGCTGCCGCACGTGGCGACGGGCGTCCTCGAACCGCGTCGCGTCACCGTCTCCCTGCCGGGCACACTGCCGCGCGTACGCCTCGCACTCGGCGAGGCCGACGGCGTCGACATGGAACAGCACAAAGTGACGTACACCGACCCGGAGGGAACGCGCGGAGAGCTGTCGTACGACCGTCTCGTCCTCTCCGTGGGCAGCGTGAACAAACTCCTGCCCGTACCCGGCGTCGCCGAGCACGCGCACGGCTTCCGCGGCATGCCCGAGGCGCTCTACCTGCGCGATCACATCACCCGCCAGGTGGAACTCGCCGCCGCCGCGCCCGACGCGGAGACCTGCCGGGCGCGCTGCACCTTCGTCGTCGTCGGCGCGGGCTACACGGGCGTCGAACTCGCCGCGCACGGACGCCTGTTCACCGACGCGCTGGTACGCAAGCAGCCGCTGCGGCACGGCGTCCGCCCCCGCTGGCTGCTGCTCGACATCGCGGGCCGGGTCCTGCCCGAACTCGACGAACGCCTGGCGGCCACCGCGGACCGCGTGCTGCGCGGGCGGGGCGTCGAGGTGCGGACCGGGACCTCCGTCAAGGAGGCCACGTCGGAGGGCGTCCTCCTGGACGACGGCGAGTTCATCGGCACGCGCACCCTCGCCTGGTGCGTCGGAGTGCGGCCCGACCCGCTCGTCGCGGGCCTCGGCAGGCCGCTGGAGCGCGGGCGGCTGCGCGTCGACCCCTGGCTCAACGTCCCCGGCCACCCCGAGGTCTTCGCCTGCGGCGACGCCGCGGCCGTGCCCGACCGGCACCACCCGGGCCAGTACACCCCCATGACCGCCCAGCACGCCTGGCGGCAGGGCGCCACCGCCGCACACAACGTCGCCGCCTCCCTCGGGCACGGCACGCGGCGCCCCTACCGCCACCGCGACCTGGGATTCACCGTCGACCTCGGCGGCGCCAAGGCCGCCGCCAACCCGCTCGGCGTCCCGCTGTCGGGACCGCTCGCCGGGGCCGTCACCCGCGGCTACCACCTGGCCGCCATGCCGGGCAACCGCGTCCGCGTGGCCGCAGACTGGCTCCTGGACGCCTTACTGCCGCGCCAGGCCGTGCAGCTCGGCCTGGTCCGCTCGGCGTCGGTGCCCCTGGACACCGCGTCGCCCGAAGTCGCGCGGTTCCCGGCAGCCGCGCCCCACTCCGTCCACGACCCCCACGCCTCCGTCCACGACCCCCACGCCTCCGTCCACGACCCCCACGCCCAGGAACCCCCGAACCACCGGGCGAACCACCGGGAGGACCCGCATGACCAGCAGTGACATCGCCACCCTCGCCCAGCAGCTGCGCGTCGACTCCGTGCGCGCCGCGGACGCCGCGGGATCGGGACACCCCACATCCTCCCTGTCCGCCGCGGACCTGATGGCCGTACTCCTCGCCCGCCATCTGCGCTACGACTTCGAACGCCCCGACCACCCGGGCAACGACCGCTTCATCCTCTCCAAGGGCCACGCCTCGCCGCTGCTCTACGCCGCGTACAAGGCCGCGGGCGCCCTCACCGACGAGGAGCTGCTCACCTTCCGCAAGGAGGGCAGCCGCCTCCAGGGCCATCCGACACCGAGGGCACTGCCCTGGGTCGAGACCGCCACCGGCTCGCTCGGCCAGGGCCTCCCCGTCGGCGTCGGCATCGCCCTCTCCGGCAAGCGGCTCGAACGCATCCCCTACCGCACTTGGGTGCTGTGCGGCGACAGCGAGCTGGCCGAGGGCTCCATCTGGGAGGCGGCCGAACACGCGGGCTACGAGCACCTCGACAACCTCACCGTGATCGTCGACGTCAACCGCCTCGGCCAGCGCGGCCCGACCCGCCACGAGTGGCACCTGAACGCCTACGCCGACCGCTTCAAGGCCTTCGGCTGGCATGCCGTCGAGGTCGACGGACACGACGTGGACGCCGTCGACCGCGCCCTCCAGGAGGCGGCGTCCACCGCAGGGCAGCCGACCGTGGTCCTCGCCCGCACCCTCAAGGGCAAGGGCGTCGCCGCCGTCGAGAACAGGGAGGGGCAGCACGGCAAACCGCTGCCGGACGCCGCCGGGGCGATCGCCGAACTCGGCGGCGGCCACCGCGTCCACGTCGAGGTGCGCAAGCCCGCCGCCGCGCGGACCCTGCACGCCGAGCGCACCGGCCACTTCGACCTGCCGCGCTCCGAGGTGGGCGACTCCGTCGCCACCCGCGACGCCTACGGCCGGGCGCTCACCGCGCTCGGCACGGCGCGCGGCGACGTGGTGGCCATCGACGGCGAGGTGGGGGACTCCACGCGCTCCGAGTGGTTCGCCAAGGAACACCCCGAGCGCTACGTCGAGTGCTACATCGCCGAGCAGCAACTCGTCGCCACCGCCGTCGGCATGGCCGCGCGCGGCTGGGTCCCGTACGCCTCGACGTTCGCCGCCTTCCTCACCCGCGCCCACGACTTCGTGCGCATGGCGGCGGTGAGCGGCGCCGGGATCAACCTCGTCGGCTCGCACGCGGGCGTCGCCATCGGCGAGGACGGGCCCTCCCAGATGGGCCTCGAAGACCTGGCCACCTTCCGCGCGGTGCACGGCTCCACGGTCCTCTACCCGTGCGACGCCCACCAGACCGGGCGCCTCGTCGAGGCGATGGCGGACCTCGAAGGCGTGCGCTACCTGCGCACCTCCCGCGGGGACACGCCCGTCATCTACGGGCCCGGCGAGGAGTTCCCCGTCGGCGGCTCCAAGGTCCTGCGCTCCTCCGACGCCGACCGGCTCACCGTCGTCGCCGCCGGGGTCACCGTCCACGAGGCGCTCGCCGCCGCCGGACTCCTCGCGGAGGAGGGCATCCCGGTGCGCGTCATCGATTTGTACTCGGTCAAGCCGGTCGACCGCCGGACGCTGCGCGAGGCCGCCGAGCGCACCGGCTGCCTCGTCACCGTCGAGGACCACCGCGAGGAGGGCGGCATCGGCGACGCGGTCATGGAGGCCTTCACCGACGGCGGCCCGGTGCCGCGCCTCGTACGGCTCGCGGTACGGACGATGCCGGGCTCCGCGTCGCCCGAGGAGCAGCTGCGCGCGGCGGGCATCGACGCCCAGTCGATCGCGGCGGCGGCACGGCTCCTGGTGGAGCAGGGCGTCGTACGGTGACCACCGCCGCCGCGCGGTGCGTCACTTCCTGAACCACGCGTTCGCGGCGGGGCGGAACATCAGCGTCACCGCCGCGAGCACGGCCGCCAGATGCAGTACGCGGCTGCCGCCGGACAGCACGTCCACGGCGTCCAGGTGCCGGAACGCCTCGCCGAGCGCGTGCCCGTCGGCCGGCCACCGCACCGGCCCGTCCACCAGCGAGAGCGTGCCGAGGACGCCGGGCACGCAGGCCAGGGCCAGGCGCGCCCAGTTCGCGCCGCGGCGCATCCGCACCGCGACGAGGACGGCCGCCGAGCAGACGGCCACGCGCAGGGCGAGCCCGGCGGCGAGGCCACCGGTGGAGGCGTCGGCCTCGGTCAGGGTCCTGACCACGGCGAGCACCGTCTCGAAGACGCCTGCGGCGACCGCGGTGAGCCAGAGCGCGAAGGCCCCGCGCACGGCGTCGGGCGCGGGCGGTTCCCCGTCGGCTCCCGGCAGGCCGCGGGGGAGCAGCGGGGATTCCCGGGAGCCGGAGCGGGGGTGGGGGCGGGGGCGTTCGCGTGGGGGCCGGTGGGCGTCAAGGCCGGGGCCGGGGCCGGGGCCGGAGCCGGAGCGGGGGTCGTGGTCGAGGGGGCTGGTCCTGGTGCGGGTCATGGCGGTGCCTCACCGGAGGAGTTCGAAAGGGTCGCCTTCGATCCTCCCGGCGGGGAAGCCGCAGGTCACGCCCGTTCTCCCCCGAATCCCGGGTGGGGGCAGCCACCCCGCGGTGCCGGTGCTGCCACCCCCCGAACGGGCGACCTGAGGCGACTACCGGACCCGCGACCGGGTACCCGTGCCGCCCGCGTCCGGGCCGACGGACCGGCCGAGCCGAAGGGAACGCCATGAACGACGCACGAACGGTGCGGGCCGGCCGCCACACCGTGCGGCTGCACCGGCCGGACAAGGTCCTCTTCCCGGCGCCTGACGGGGGCCGGGGCACGCCGGAAGGCAGCGGCGAGGGCCACACCAAGGCGGACCTGTTCGACTACTACCGGTCCGTCGCCCCCTTCATGCTGCCGCACCTGCGCGGCCGCCCGCTGATGCTGGAGCGTCACCCGGACGGCGTAACCGGGCCGCGCTTCATGCAGAAGGACACCCCGGACCACTACCCGGAGTGGGTCACGCGCGCCGAGGTGGCGAAGCAGGGCGGCACCGTCACGCACACCGTCTGCGACGACACGGCGACGCTGCTCTTCCTCGCCGACCAGGCCTGTCTGACGCTACATCGCTGGCTCTCCCGTACGGGCCGGATCGACCACCCCGACCGGCTGGTCTTCGACCTGGACCCGGCGAAGGACGACTTCGCGGCCGTACGGGACGCGGCCCGGCTGCTCGGCCGGCTCCTCGACGACATCGGCCTGCCCTCCGCCCTGATGACCACGGGCTCACGCGGACTCCACGTCGTCGTACCGCTCAACGGCCGCCATGACTTCGACGACGTCCGCGGCTTCGCGAAGGACGTCGCGGAGGTGCTCGCCGCAGCCCACCCCGACCGGTTGACGACGGCCGCCCGCAAGGAGGCGCGGGGAGACCGGCTCTATCTGGACGTCCAGCGCAACGCGTACGCGCAGACCGCCGTCGCCCCTTTCTCCGTACGCGCCGCACCGGGCGCCCCGGTGGCCATGCCCCTCACCTGGGAACAGCTCGACGACCCGGCGGTGGACGCCCGCCACTGGACGATCGACAACGCGTTGGAGCAGGCCCGCAGCGACCCGTGGGCCCAACTCCCGCGCACCGGACGGTCCCTCGGCCCGGCCCGCAGGAAGCTGCGCGCCCTGGGCGACTGAGGGCCTCGGAACCCCGGCCCCGAAGGTTTATGGATCACGTTTGGCCAAGGCTTTACGGGTAATCCGGAGGGGGAGGTGGACATGGCCAATACGACGCGTAAGACGACAGACGGCAACACATCAGGCGAAAAGCCCACCAAGACGCAGACCCGGGAGGCCGAGATGACCGACAGCAAGACGTCGGACAAGCAGACCTCCGACGAGCGCGAGCACGAGCACGAGGACACCTCAGACAAGCAGACCTCGGACAAGCGGAGTTCCGACAAGCGGAGTTCCGACAAGCAGAGCTCTGGCAGGCGGGCTCCGGCGAAGAAGGCTCCGGCGAAGAAGGCTCCGGCCAAGCGGGCTCCGGCCAAGAGGACTTCGGCCGAGGGGACTTCGGCGAAGCGGGTGTCCGAGGACGAGTCGTCAGACAAGCAGTCGTCAGACAAGCAGGCGTCAGACAAGCAGGCGTCAGACGGGCGACCGTCAGACGAGCAGCCCTCTGATGACCAGTCGTCAGAGGGCCAGCCGTCACAGGACCAGTCGTCAGAGAACCAGTCGTCAGAGAACCAGTCGTCAGAGGACGAGCAGATGACCGATGACAACGCCACGCCGGGCCCCATGGTGATCCTCCGGGGTGCCCGCGAGCAGCTCGCCGAGCTGACCGGCATGACGCCGGAGTCGGTGTCGTCCTTCGAACGCACCGAAGAGGGCTGGATGCTGGAGGTCGAAGTCCTCGAACTGGCCCGTGTTCCCGACACGATGAGCCTGC
The DNA here is from genome assembly GCF_040654435.1 of Streptomyces sp. NPDC050703. Taxonomy (NCBI): domain Bacteria; kingdom Bacillati; phylum Actinomycetota; class Actinomycetes; order Kitasatosporales; family Streptomycetaceae; genus Streptomyces; species Streptomyces sp. NPDC050703. The sequence continues at coordinate 17,801 of NZ_JBFAHX010000066.1, read as the reverse complement.
TCGCCAGCTACGAGGTGCAGCTCGACCCGCGGGGCGAGCTCACCGGTTACCGGCGGCTCCGCCGCTATGAGCGCGGACGGTCCGAGCCGCGCGGCGCCGGCCGATAGGCCCCGTACGCACACGCACGTACATCACCGCGCTCACGGGTCCAACAGCCGTGCCCGCGTCAGCAAGCACACGCAAGAACAGGCGCACGCGAGGCCAAGCGCACGCAAGACAAGCAAGACAAGCAAGACAAGCAAGGCAAGGAAGACACAAGACTCAAGGAGGTCAGCGGTATGACCGTGGTTCCGGCACAACAGTCCGGCGGCGGAGGCGGCTCCAGCGGCCTGTACGACGTCGTGGAACTCATTCTCGACCGAGGACTCGTCATCGATGCCTTCGTTCGCGTCTCACTGGTCGGCATCGAGATCCTGAAGATCGATGTCCGTGTGGTCGTCGCGAGTGTCGACACCTACCTGCGGTTCGCCGAGGCGTGCAACCGCCTCGACCTGGAGTCGGGCCCGAAGAAGGACCCGGGCCTGCCCGACCTCGTGGGCGAGATCACGGAGTCCGGCGCCAAGGGCAAGTCCAAGGGCGCGCTCTCCGGGGCGGCCGAGACGATATCGGACGCCTTCAAGCAGTCCCGTGAGGAAGGCCAGCGCGAGGAGCGGCCGCGTGCCCGCCGCTCCACCTCGTCGCGCCGTAAGGAGGAGCAGGAGTGACCACCTACGTCTACGGCATCGCGAGCAGCGCTCACCCCGCGCTCCCCGACGGCATGGAGGGCATCGGCAAGCCGGCGTGCACCGTGCGCATCCTCAAGCAGGGTGACCTCGCGGCGATCGTCAGCGACGCTCCCGAGGACCTCAAGCCCAAGCGTCGCGACCTGCTCGCCCACCAGAACGTCCTCTCCGAGGCGGGTGCCGCGGGCTCCGTGCTGCCGATGCGCTTCGGCAGCCTCGCGCCGGACGACGAGACGGTCGTCAGCGTCCTCGGCGAGCGGGCCGAGCACTACGGCGAGCGGCTGCGCGCACTCGACGGCAAGGTCGAGTACAACGTGAAGGCCTCCCACAACGAACAGGCCGTGCTGCACCAGGTCCTCGCGGAGACCCCGGAACTGCGCGCCATGGTCGAGGCCAACCAGCGTCAGGGCGGCGGCTCCCAGGAGGAGAAGCTGAAGCTCGGCGAGGCGGTGTCCAACGCCGTGCGCGCCCGGGAGCAGAGCGACGCCGCCGAGGTGCGGCGCGTCCTCGAACCGACCGCGGAGGCGATCGAACCGGGTCCCGAGGGCACCGGCTGGCTGGCGAACATCTCGTTCCTGGTGGCCCGCGAGTCGGCCGAGGGCCTCATCGCCGCCGTCGAGGAACTCAAGGCCGCGCAACCGCAGTTGGAGCTGCGGGTGCACGGACCGCTGCCCCCGTACAGCTTCGTCGACCCGGGGCCCTCGCAGCCCGCGGAGTAGCGGAGCAACGGCATGGGACTGATCGGCGAACTGCTCATGCTGCCCCTCGCCCCGGCCCGCGGCTCCCTCTGGGTGCTGCGGCAGGTGGTCGACGAGGCGGAGCGGCAGTACTACGACCCTTCGGCCATCCGTCGTGAACTCTCCCGGCTCGAAGAACGCCTGGAGGCGGGCGAGATCGACGAGGACGAGTTCGAGCGGCGCGAGGACGAGCTCCTCGACAGGCTGCAACACAGCACAGGACAGGACTTCTGATGAATCGACTGGCAGTGGGCCTCGCCGTGGGCGCGGGATACGTCCTCGGCCGTACGAAGAAGGCGAAGTTCGCGTTCGCCGTGGGCACGATGGTGGCCGGCAAGCGGCTCAACCTGAGCCCCAAGGCGCTGGGCTCACTGGTGACCCAGCAGCTGGAGAACAACCCGCAGTTCAAGGAGATAGGCGACCAGCTTCGCCAGGATCTGCGGGGTGTGGGCAAGGCGGCCACGGGCTCCCTCCTCAACCGGCAGCTCGAAGGACTCGCCGACCGTCTGCACGACCGCACCCTGGACGTTCAGGACCGCATCGCGGGCGTCGTGCCCGATGACGCCAAGAACATCAAGGGCAAGGTCGTGGGGCGCGACGAGCGCGACGAGCGCGAGGACGACGAGGACGACGGGCACGAGGACGACGACGAGGGTCGGGATCAGGACCAGGACCAGGACCAGGAGTCCGGGGACGGCCGGCGGCGCGACAAGGCGCCGGCCAAGCGGTCCTCGGGTTCCCGGTCCGCGCCGAAGACGGACGCGAAGTCCGCCCCCCGGTCGGCGGCGAAGAAGACGCCGGCGAAGAAGACCGCGCAGAAGACGGCGCGCAAGACGACGCAGAAGAAGACGGCCGCGGCCCGCGGTACCGCCCGCAGGGCGACCTCGGCCCGCTCGGGCGGCACGTCGAAGGGGGGCCGCGACAATGGCTGACTCTCCCCTGAGCAACATCGCGCGCGGCCCCGCCGTCGAACGCCTGAAGGAGGAGGCGCAGTCCTACCTCATGGCCCAGGCGGAGCGCATGCTCGTCGGCGTGGGCCACAAGCTCGGCGACGCCACGGTCAAGCTGAACGACATCGCCGACGGCAAGAGCCCCGGCTTCGGCAAACTCGCTCTCCAGGCCGGCAGAAAGGTCGCCGAGGGCAAGGGCCCGGTGCGCAGCGCCCTGGAGATCGGCGGTGGCCACCTGAAGGACAAGGTGACCGACGCCGTCAAGGGCATCGGCGGCGGCAAGCGGAAGAAGGGCGGCGCGGGCCAGAAGCCCACCGTCATCCTGGAGTACATCGACGTCGGTGTGCCGATCCGCGAGGCGTACGACCAATGGACCCAGTACCAGGAGTTCTCCACGTTCGCCAAGGGCGTCAAGGGCGTCACCGTGGCGAACGACACGGACACCGACTGGAAGCTCAAGGTCTTCTGGTCGAGCCGGAGCTGGAAGGCGCACACCACCGAACAGGTCCCGGACCAGCGGATCACCTGGACGTCGGAGGGCGCCAAGGGGACGACCAAGGGGGTCGTCACCTTCCACTCGCTCGCGGAGAACCTCACCCGGGTGCTGCTCGTCATCGAGTACTACCCGAAGGGCCTCTTCGAGAAGACCGGCAACATCTGGCGCGCCCAGGGCCGCAGGGCCCGTCTGGACCTCAAGAACTTCGCCCGGCACATCTCGATCCGCGGCGAGGCGAGCGACGGCTGGCGCGGCGAGATCCGCGACGGCGAGGTCGTCCGCAGCCACGAGGACGCCGTGGCGGAGGAAGAGCGCGAGGACGCCGAGCACGAGCACGCGGACGCGGAGCACGAAGAGAACGAGGACGAGCACGCGGACGCCGAGTACGAGGACGAACCGGAAGCCGAGTACGAGGACGAGCCGGAGGACGACGAACCGGAGGCCGAGTACCAGGACGAGGACGAGGTTCAGGGCGACGGCGAGGACGAGTACGAGGAAGAGCGCCCGGACGAGCGGACCGACGAGCGGGGCGACGAGCCGGAGGCCGAGGACGCCGACGACCCGGAGGCCGAGTACGAGGACGACGAGGCCGAGGAAGGCGAGGCTGAGGACGGCGAGTACGAGGACGCCGAGGAAGCCGACGCCGAGGAGGACAAGCGGCGCGAGTACGCCGAGTCGTCCGGCGGCGGACGGAGCCGCCGATGACGGCCACCCCGGGCCGGCTGCCCGACCCCTACGGAAGCGGCGGGGGAGCCAACCTCGCCGACATCCTTGAGCGCGTGCTGGACAAGGGCGTCGTCATCGCGGGTGACATCAAGATCAACCTGCTCGACATCGAACTGCTCACCATCAAGCTCCGCCTCATCGTCGCCTCGGTCGACAAGGCCAGGGAAATGGGTATCGACTGGTGGGAGAACGACCCGGCGCTCTCATCGGGAGCGCACCGGGGCGAGCTCGCCCAGGAGAACGCCGAGCTGAGAAGGCGTATCGAGGAGCTTGAGGGACGCGAGTCCCTTGAGCCCGCGGAGAAGGAGTCACGTGAGCGCCACCAGTGATGAACTGCGGTACGTGTACGCGGTGTGCCGCCCTCTGGACGCACCCCTCGCCGCCGACCTGACCGGGGTCGGCGGCGTCCCGCCCCGGCAGCTCCACCACGAGGGCCTGGTCGCCCTCGTGGGCCCGGTTCCGGCGCGGGACTTCGCCGAGGAGCCGCTGCGCGCGCACCTGGAGAACCTGGACTGGCTCTCCGAGACGGCCAGGGCCCACCAGCGGGTGATCGGCGCCCTGGCCTCGGTCACCTGCCCGCTGCCGCTGCGCCTCGCGACCGTCTTCCGGGACGACAGCGGGGTCCGCGCGATGCTGGAGGAGGGCGCCGAGCGGTTCTGGCGCATCCTCGACCGGATCGACGGCTGCGTGGAGTGGGGCGTGAAGGTCCACCTGGAGAGCGCGGACTCCTCAGACAAGTACTCGTCCGACAACCGCTCCTCGGGCAACCACTCCTCAGACAAGCAGACATCCGCAACAGCCGGCGCCACCTCCGAGAAGCCGCTCTCCGGCCGCGACTACCTGCGCCGCCGGCGCCAGCAGCGCACCGCGCAGGAGGAGGGCTGGCAGCGGGCCGAGGCGTTCGCCCAGCGGCTGCACGAGGAACTGTCGCGGCACGCCGACGACTCACGCCTGCACGCCCCCCAGAACTCCTCGCTCTCCCACACGCCCGGCCGGAACATCCTCAACGCCGCCTACCTGGTGCCCCGCGCGCACTCCGAGGAGTTCGTCGAGCTTGTGGACGGCACGAAGGACGAGGACACCGCGGGCCTGACGGTGGAGCTGACGGGGCCCTGGGCCGCGTACTCCTTCACCGGGGACGACGCGGAGAGCGGCGGGGGAGCGGGGCGTTCGCGATGACCGTGGTGGAGCGCAGGGAGATCGCCCTGGTCGACCTGTTGGACCGGCTTCTCGCCGGCGGGGTCGTCATCACGGGTGACCTCACCCTGCGGATCGCGGACGTGGACCTCGTACGCATCGACTTGAACGCCCTGATCAGCTCGGTGAACGAGCAGGTGCCCTCGCCGTGGCCGGACAGCGGGCCGATGCCGTCGTCGAGGAGGGAACCGGAGTGACCATGGAGCCCGAGACCGAGGGCCCTGAGACAGCGAAGCCCGAGCCGCGGGAGACGGACGGTCTCGCCGAGACCCTGGCGGCCACCGGCGAGGACCGCGACGGCCGCCGGCGGGTGGATCTCGACCCCGACACCGTCGAGCGGGACCTGGTGAAGCTGGTCCTGACCATCATCGAGCTGCTGCGGCAGCTCATGGAGCGCCAGGCCGTGCGCCGCTTCGACACCGGTGACCTCACCGAGGACCAGGAGGAGCGGATCGGGCTGACGCTGATGCTCCTGGAGGACCGGATGGCCGAGCTGCGCGACCGGTACGGGCTGAAGCCCGAGGACCTGAACCTCGACCTCGGCCCGCTGGGCCCCCTGCTGCCCAGGGACTAGCCCAGGGGCTGGCCCAGGGATGTCCAGGGACTGGCCCGGGGAGTAGCGCCAGGGCCGGGCCGGGCCGGGGCGGCCGTGCCGCTACTTCCGGCACAGGATCTCGCCGTGCAGGACCGCGAACCACCCCTCCGCCTCGGCGCCCCACGCCCGCCACGCCGCCGCGATGGCATCGAGGCCCGCGGCGTCCGTGTGACCGCCGGCCACCGCGCGCCCGGCGTAGGCGGAGGCGACCGTGCGGTCCGCCCAGAGGCCGCTCCACCAGGCCCGTTCCTCGTCGGAGGCGTAGCACCAGGTGGCGGCGGTCGCGGTGACGTCCGTGAAGCCGGCCCGCAGGGCCCAGGCCCTGAGGCGGCGGCCCGCGTCGGGCTCCCCGCCGTTGGCGCGCGCCACGCGCCGGTAGAGGTCCAGCCAGTCGTCCATGGCGGGCACGTCGGGGTACCAGGTCATCGCCGAGTAGTCCGCGTCGCGGACCGCGACGATGCCGCCCGGCTTGCAGACCCGCCGCATCTCGCGCAGGGCGCGCACCGGGTCGCCGACGTGCTGGAGCACCTGGTGGGCGTGGACGACGCAGAAGGAGTCGTCGGGGTGGTCGAGGTCGTGGACGTCGGCGACGGCGAAGTCGATGTTCGTCAGTCCGCGTCCGGCGGCCGTCGCGCGCGCCCTGTCCAGGATGTCCGGCGCGTGGTCCACGGCCGTGACGTGGCCGTCGGGCACCAGCTCCGCCAGGTCGGCGGTGATGGTGCCGGGCCCGCAGCCGATGTCGAGGACCTTCATGTGCGGCTTCAGCGAACCGATGAGGTAGGCCGCCGAGTTGGCGGCGGTGCGCCAGGTGTGTGAGCGCAGCACGGACTCGTGGTGTCCGTGCGTGTAGACGGCGGTCTCCTTCGGCATGGCGGTGCTCCTTCGCGGTTCGCCGGGCTCGCTGCGGTACCGGGAACCGTACGCCGCCATGCCGAATAATGAGACCCGCATATCAGCATGTGGTCAGTGTGGGCAGTGTGGTCAGCGGGTGGGGTCGGCCCCCGGCCGGTACACGGTCAGGACGCCACCGCCGCCCTCCACGTCGGTCTCCGTGCCGCCCATGCGCAGGCGCTCCGCGGCGACCGCCACCGCGCTGCCCGACTCCACGGCGCGGCACACGTCGAGGGCCTCCTCGACGCCGATCTCGTACGCGAAGCGCTCCGACGCGCCGCCCGGCAGGACCGCGAGCGGCAGGGCGTGCCGCAGGGCGACGGCGGCGGCGACGTTCACCGCGGTGTCGTCGCCGCACACCCCGATGGCCCGCGCGCGGTCCGCGGCCTTCTCCAGCTCGGCGGGGAGCTCGGTGGCGTCGCAGACGACGAACTCCGCCAGGGGCAGCGCCTCGCGCAGGGACCCGGTCCGCTCACCGGCCCCGTCCTCGGCGACCACGACCAGGCCGTCGCCGCCCGGCAGCGCGGGGGCGTCCGCCGGCGTCCTGCCCGGTGTCCGCGTGCGCGGCCTCCGGGACGCGGCCAGGCCGCGCACCGCGAAGGCGGCGCCCGCGCCGAGGGCCGCGCCCACGAGGACGTCGCCGGGGAAGTGCACGCCGGTGTAGACGCGGGACAGCGCCACCGCGCCCGCGACGGGGGCGACGGCCGCGCCCCAGGCACCCGACTCCAGCGCCACACCCGTGGCGAAGGCCGCGGCGGACGCGGAGTGGCCCGAGGGGAACGAGGTGGTGATGGGCTGCCGCTTGAGCTGCCGGATGAGCGGTACGGCGTCCAGGAGCGGCCTCGGCCTGCGTACCGAGCGCTTGCCGAGCGTGTTGATGGCGGCGGAGGCCAGCGCCAGCGAGGCGACACCGTGCGCGGCGGCGCGGCGGGCCCGCGGGCCCGCCGCCGCCATCGCCGCGGCCGTGCCGAACCAGAGCAGCCCGTGGTTGGCGCTCCGGCTCAGCCGGGGCAGGAGGCGGTCGCCGCCGGGCCAGTGGCGTGCGGCGACCGCGTCGAAGGCCCGGGAGTCGAGGGCGAGGAGGCGGGCCCGCAGGCCCTCCGGGGTCCTCGGGGTGACGTGCGGCGGGCCGATGTGCGGGGCGAGGGCGGACGTGGGGGTGGCATCTGTGCTCATGCGCTCCGGGTACCCGCAAGCGGTGACCGGCACTACAGCCGCGGAAACCGGTTTGCGGCGGCGGGCGCCGGGCACGGAGAATCCGGCGCATGGGACATCTGGAAGCGGCGCACCTGGAGTACTACTTGCCGGACGGGCGGGCGCTGCTCGGTGATGTCTCCTTCCGGGTCGGTGAAGGCTCCGTCGTCGCCCTGGTCGGGGCGAACGGCGCGGGCAAGACCACGCTGCTCCGGCTGATCTCCGGTGAGCTCCAGCCGCACGGCGGCAGCGTCAGCGTCAGCGGCGGGCTCGGCGTCATGCCGCAGTTCGTCGGCTCGGTGCGGGACGAGAGCACCGTGCGCGACCTGCTCGTCTCCGTGGCGCAGCCGAGGATTCGCGAGGCCGCGAAGGCCGTGGACGCCGCCGAGCACGCGATCATGACGGTCGACGACGAGGCCGCCCAGATGAGTTACGCCCAGGCGCTCTCCGACTGGGCCGAGGTGCAGGGGTACGAGGCCGAGACCCTCTGGGACATCTGCACCGTGGCCGCGCTCGGCGTCCCGTACGACAAGGCGCAGTTCCGCGAGGTGCGCACGCTCTCCGGCGGCGAGCAGAAGCGCCTGGTCCTCGAAGCCCTGCTGCGCGGCACCGACGAGGTGCTGCTCCTCGACGAGCCGGACAACTACCTCGACGTCCCCGGCAAGCGCTGGCTGGAGGGGCAGCTCAAGGAGACCCGCAAGACGGTCCTCTTCGTCTCCCACGACCGGGAGCTGCTCGCCCGCGCCGCCGAGAAGATCGTCAGCGTCGAGCAGAGCCCCGAGGGCGCCGACGCCTGGGTGCACGGCGGCGGTTTCGACACGTTCCACCAGGCCCGCAAGGAGCGCTTCGCGCGCTTCGAGGAGCTGCGCCGCCGCTGGGACGAGAAGCACGAGCAGCTGAAGAAGCTGGTGCGCACCCTGCGCCAGGCCGCCGACGTCAGCCACGAGATGGCCTCGCGCTACCACGCGGCGCAGACCAGGCTCCGCAAGTTCGAGGAGGCGGGGCCGCCGCCCGAGCCGCCGCGCGAGCAGGACATCACCATGCGCCTGCACGGCGGCCGCACCGGCGTACGGGCGGTGACCTGCGAAAACCTCGAACTGACCGGCCTGATGAAACCCTTCGACCTGGAGGTCTTCTACGGCGAGCGGGTCGCCGTCCTCGGCTCCAACGGCTCGGGCAAGTCGCACTTCCTGCGGCTGCTCGCGGGCGACCCCGAGAACCCGGTGGCGCACACCGGCACCTGGAAGCTCGGCGCGCGCGTCGTGCCGGGGCACTTCGCGCAGACCCACTCCCATCCCGAGCTGATGGGCCGCCCGCTCCTCGACATCCTCTGGCGCGAGCACGCGCAGGACCGGGGCGCCGCGATGTCGCGGCTGCGGCGGTACGAGCTGACGGGCCAGGCCGAGCAGAACTTCGACCGCCTCTCCGGCGGCCAGCAGGCCCGCTTCCAGATCCTGCTGCTCGAACTCCAGGGCTGCACGGCCCTGCTCCTCGACGAGCCCACCGACAACCTCGACCTGGAGTCGGCCGAAGCCCTGCAAGAGGGCCTTGAGTCCTTCCAGGGCACGGTCCTCGCCGTCACCCACGACCGCTGGTTCGCCCGCTCCTTCGACCGCTACCTGGTCTTCGGCAGCGACGGCCGGGTCCGCGAGACCCGGGAACCGGTCTGGGACGAGCGCAGGGTGGAGCGCGAGCGGTAGCCCGCGCCCGGCCTCCGGCGGACCGCCCGTCCGGCCCCCGTGAGGAGCGCGGGGGCCGGGTGCGTTGCATCCTGAGTAGGCCGTGCCGAGTGGGTACACGGTGGGCACGAACCGACGCGACGATGCGACGAGGAGCGACCCATGACCGGAGTCGAACCGGATCAGCTGGACGACCAGCAGCTCATAAAGGAGCTGGAGGCGATCCACCGGACCCGCCACACCACCCTCCTGCACGGCTCGGACGACGCCCTGCGGACCCACAACGAACGCATGGCGGAGCTGGAGGGCGAGTACCTCCGACGCCATCCACGCAGGTCGGTCGCGGCCGGGCGGACCCGTGAGGGCGCGCGCGAGCGAGGAGGAGCGGACTCGTGACCGACACGGAAGCGGGGGCGGAAGGACACCTGCTCGACCGGCACGGGGACGCGCTCGACCTCTTCGCCGACCGGGTGCACGCCATCCGCCCCGACCAGTGGGACGCGCCCACGCCGTGCACCGACTGGACCGTGCGCGACCTGGTGAACCACCTCACCGCCGAACAGCTCTGGGTGCCCTCGCTGGTCCGTGACGGTGCCGGTGTCGAGAGCGTCGGCGACTCCTTCGACGGCGACGTGCTCGGCCCCGACCCGGTCACCTCCTGGGACACCGCGTCCGCCGCCGCCCGCGAGGCCTTCCGCGAACCGGGCGCCCTGGACCGCACGGTCCAGCTGTCGTCGGGCGAGTCCTCCGCCACCCACTACTGCGCGCAGATGACCATGGACCTGGTCGTGCACGCCTGGGACCTCTCGCGGGCGATCGGCGCGCACGAGAAGCTCCCCGGGGACCTCGTGGAGTTCGCCCGGCGCGAAGTGGAGCCGTACGCGGAGGAGTTGGCGCAGACCGGACTCTTCGACCGGGCGGTGGAGCCACCGCCCGACGCCGACGGGCAGACCCGGCTGCTCAACCTGCTCGGCCGCGAGGTGTGAGCGGCGCGCGGCCGAATCTTTTCCGCCGCAGCGGGGTAGCCGCACTGCCATGAGGGTTGGCGTGGTGGATGTGGGCTCGAACACCGTACGGCTCGTCGTCGCGGACGCCGACGGTCAGGTGCCGCTGCCCGTGCACACGGTCAAGCGCCGGCTGCGGCTCGCCCAGCACGTGGACGCGGAGGCGCGGCTCGCCGACGAATCGGTCGGGCAGCTCGTCGAAGCGGTGCGCGACGTGCAGGAAGAGGCGCACAGGTGGGGTGTGGCGCAGCCGCTGTTCGCCTTCGCCACCTCGATCGTGCGCGACGCGCCCAACCGGGCCGAGGTCCTCGACGCCGTGGAGGAGGGGACGGGGCTGCGGCTGCGCACCCTCTCCGGTGAGGCGGAGGCGGAGCTGACGTTCCTCGCGGCCCGGCGGTGGATGGGCTGGAGCGCGGGCCCGCTGGTGCTCTTCGACATCGGCGGCGGCTCCCTGGAAGTGGCGTTCGGCCGCAGCCGCCTGCCGGACTACGCGGTCTCCCTGCCGCTGGGCGCCCGCCGGCTGACCCGGCAGTTCCTCGACGGCCAGGACCCGCCGCGCGAACGGGACATCAAGGAAGTGCGGCGCCAGGTGCGCCACCAGCTGCGCGACGTGGCCGCCCGCATCCGGTGGGAGATGCCGCACGCGGCGGTCGCCACCTCGCGTACGTTCCAGCAGCTCGCCCGGTTGTGCGGCGCCCCGCCCGGCCGCTACGGGCCCTTCGTGCGGCGCGAGCTGGAGCGCTCGCGGCTGCGCACGGCGCTCCAGGAGCTGGCACGGCTCCCGGCCGACGAGCGGGCGCAGCTGCCCGGCATCTCGGCGGCGCGCGCCGGTCAGTGCCTGGCCGGCGCGGTGGTGGCCCACACGGCCATGAAGCTGACCGGCCTGGAGGTCCTGACGGTCTGCCCCTGGGCGCTGCGCGAGGGCATCCTCCTGCGGTACATCGAGGACGGCGACGCGGCCTGGTGGGAGCGGAAGGAGCACGTGGGCGGACGCCACGCGCCCCAGGGCGACCTGCCGCCGCTGCGCCTGGCCACCACGACCTGAAGGCCGCCCGCGCCCGGCGGGGACGGGCGGCAGGGGCCTACGCCCCGCCGTCCCCCGGCAGGAACTCCTGCAGCTTCGACCTCAGCCCCTGCTTGACCACCGACGCCCCGTCCGGGTCCCCCTTGAGCACCGCCGCGGCCGTCGCCTCGAACTGCTCCCAGGTGGCGTGCGGCGGCACCGGCGGCACCGCCGGGTCGGTGCGGAAGTCGAGCACCGCGGGGCCGTTCGCGGCGAGCGCCGCCCGCCAGGCGTCCTCCACGTCCTCGGGGCGCTCCACGCGGATGCCGGTGAGGCCGGCGGAGCGGGCGAAGTCGGCGTACGGCACGTCGGGCAGCGCCTGCGAGGGCGGGAAGGACGGGGCGCCGCCCATGGCGCGCATCTCCCACGTGACCTGGTTGAGGTCCTGGTTGTTCCAGACGGCGACGACCAGCCGCGGATCGTCCCACCGGTGGCGGTACTTCGCGGCGGTGATCAGCTCCGCCATGCCGTTCATCTGCATCGCGCCGTCGCCCACCAGGGCGATCGCGGGCCGGTCGGGGTGCGCGAACTTCGCCCCGATCGCGTACGGCACACCGCACCCCATCGTCGCGAGCGTCCCCGACAGCGAGGCGCGCATGTCGCCGCGCAGGGTCAGATGGCGGGCGTACCAGTTGGCGACCGAGCCCGAGTCGCAGGTGATGACGGCGTTGTCGGGGAGCAGGCCGTCGAGGACGTGCGCCACGTACTCCGGGTTGACCGGGTCCGCGGACAGCGCGGCCCTGCGGGCGAGGACGCCCTTCCACCGCGTGACGCCCGCCGTGATCTCGTCCCGCCACTCGCGGCAGACGTCCCTGCGCTCCTTGTCGATCAGCGGGATCAGCTCGCGCAGCGTCGCCCGCGCGTCGCCGACGAGGTTGACCTCGTAGGGGTAGCGCATGCCGATCATGTGCGGATCGATGTCGATCTGCACGGCCCGCGCCGAGCCGAACTCCGGTAGGAACTGCGTGTAGGGGAAGCTCGAACCGATCGTCAGGAGGGTGTCGCAGTCACGCATCAGCTCGTACGAGGGCCGGGTGCCGAGCAGGCCGATGGAGCCCGTGACGTAGGGGAGTTCGTCGCTCAGCGCGTCCTTGCCGAGCAGCGCCTTCGCCACCCCGGCGCCGAGCAGCTCCGCGATCTCCTGGACCTCGGCACGCGCCCCCGCCGCGCCCTGCCCGACCAGGATCGCGGCCTTGTCACCGGCGTTCAGCACCTCGGCGGCGCGCCGCAGGGCGGTGGGCGAGGGCAGCGCCGTCCAGCCGCTGCGGTCCAGGCTCGAAGGGACCGACTTGAAGGCGTGCGGGGGCGGCGAGTAGGTGAGTTCCTGTACGTCACCGGGGATGATCACGGCGGTCGGGCAGCGGCGCGCGTACGCGGTCCTGATCGCCCGGTCGATGACGTTCGGGAGCTGCTCGGGCACCGTCACGGTCTCCACGAAGTCGGACGCCACCTCCTTGTACAGGGAGTGCAGATCGATCTCCTGCTGGTAGGAGCCGCCCAGGGCGCCGCGGTCCGTCTGCCCGACGATCGCGAGCACGGGCACGTGGTCGAGCTTGGCGTCGTACAGGCCGTTGAGGAGGTGGACGGCGCCCGGACCCGACGTCGCCACGCAGACACCGAGGCGCCTGCCGAACTTCGCGTACCCCACGGCCTCGAACGCCGCCATCTCCTCGTGCCGGGCCTGCACGAACCGCGGCAGGTCGTCGGCCCTCTCCCAGGCGGCGAGCAGCCCGTTGACGCCGTCGCCGGGGTAGCCGAAGACCTGTTCCACGCCCCAGGCGCGCAGCCTCTCCAGGACGTGGTCGGCGACGGTGGCGCTCATGGGGAAACCCTCCGCGAGGTCGGGGGACGGCGGTGGAATCCGGGTGTCCGGTGACGCCGTGAGGAAACCTGCAACGGCCACTTGAGGTGTTTGTCCCCTCACGCGCGGGGCAGGCGGAGGAGAGTGCTTCGGACCGGAGGCACGTCCGTGGGAGCGGCTTGCTCGGCCCCCCCCCGGGTGTGTGCCCGTCGTGGTCCGACGCCTACGCGCTCCCACGGTGACCGTTCCCCCAGAGGCACCCTTTTCCCAGGGAGTTGCGCACCATGCGATCCCACGCGAAGACCCCATTACCGGCCAGGGGCAGGCGCCACCCGCACGACGACGCGCCTGACACGGCCGAAGCCTTCGGACGGCTCGTCGAGCTGGACGAGGGGCAGGAGAGGGACGCCCTGCGCGACACGCTCGTGCAGGCATGGCTGCCCATGGCCGAGCGGCTCGCCGGGCGGTTCCGCAACCGCGGCGAGTCCCTCGACGACCTGCGCCAGGTGGCCGCCCTCGGCCTCGTCAAGGCCGTCGACCGCTACGACCCGCGGCGCGGCACCGCCTTCGAGAGCTACGCGGTGCCGACCATCAACGGCGAGATCAAACGGCACTTCCGCGACCACATGTGGACCCTGCACGTGCCGCGCCGCGTCCAGGACCTGCGCAACCGCGTGCGCGTGGCCCACCAGGACCTGTCACAGACGGCCCCCGGCCGCGCCCCCACCACCACCGAGATCGCCGACCACGCGCACATGAGCGAGGAGGACGCGAGGACCGGCCTGGAGGCGCTGGAAAGCTTCACGGCGCTCTCCCTCGACGCCGAAGTCCCGGGCAGCGACGACGGGTACTCGCTCAGCGACGCCCTGGGCGGCCCCGACCCCGCGCTGGACGTCGTCGTCGACCGCGAGGCCGTCCGGCCGCGCATCGAGGCGCTGCCCGAACGGGAGCGGACCATCCTGTACATGCGATTCTTCGGCGACATGACGCAGAGCAGCATCGCCGACGAGATGGGCATCTCCCAGATGCACGTCTCCCGGCTCATCAGCCGCTGCTGCGACCGGCTGCGCGACCAGGTCATGCGGGACGCGGCCTGACCCGGCTCAGCCGGTGGAGGGCCCGCGCCGCAGCGCGAGCGCCACATGGCGGGAGAGGACGTCGACGGCCCGCGCCTCGGCCAGCGAGAAAGGCGGCCTGGCGCCGCGGCGGAAGAGCGTGAGGACGCCCTCCACCGGCCCCTCCGTGCCGGTGGCCAGCGGAACGCACAGCAGGGACGTGACCTCGGCGCGGACCAGGACGGGCGCCCCGGTCGCGTCACGGCCGAAGGCGTCCGGGTCCTCCGGGCGCACCTGGAGCGCCGGCACCCCGCCGCGTGCCGCCTCGACGACGAGGGGGCACGCGGCGGGGTCCTGCGCGGCCACCTCCGCGACCGGCGCGCCGGGCGGCCCGAGCACCGTCGTACGGCGCGGGCGTGCCGCCCCGTCGTCGACGATCACCCAGTCCGCGAGCCGCCCGTGCAGCACCGCCGCGGCCCGCTCGACGACCGCCCCGCGGTCCCCGGCGGGCGCCGTGAGCAGCGCCGTCGTCATGGCGTCCGCCAGGTCGACCTCGGCCGCGTGCCGCGTCGCCTCGCCGAGGTCGGGCTCGGGCACCGGCCGCCGCGCCCGCGTCACCGACGGCTGCAGCACGACGAGGACCGCCGTGCGGCTCTCGGCGCCGGTGCGCAGGGCCGTCAGCGTGGCGCGGACCGGCAGCCCGGGGCTGCGCTGGAGGTGCACGACGACGCTGCGGTCACCGTCGCCGCGGGCGACCGCCGCGGTCTGCGAGCGGAAGGCCACCCGGTCGGCGTGGCGCAGGATGCCGGCCAGCGGGCGGCCCGTGGCGAACCCGGCGCGGAGGCCCGTCAGGTCCGCCGCCGCGGCGTTCATCCGCCGCACCGCGGTCTCCCGGTCCACCAGCGCCACCGGCAGCGGCAGCCGCCGGAAGATGGCCCGCAGCAGCCGCTGCTCCTCCCGCTCCGCCGAAGGGCCGCCCGTCCGGCCGCCGTTGACGAGGTCCTCGTACGCGGGCCACAACCGGTCCGCCGCGTGGCCGAGTTCGAAGAGCGCCGCGTCGAGCACGGTGGCGAGATCCGCGGCGGGAACGGAGCGTGCCGAACGCAACTCGGCGACGCGCCGCACGAAATCCGCGAGATCCGCACCGAGGTCCTCCGCCTGAGACATGTGCCGAACCTAGCTCCTCCCCCCGTTTTCGGCAGGACCCGGAGGGAACACGGGCGGGAGAGGAGGAAACGTCCCATGGCTCCCGTGCCGGACCCGGACCTGCTCCGCCCGGAATCAGCTCTTCCCGGACGCAGGCTCTCCGAACTCGCCGAACAGGCCGTGCGCTGCACCCCCGGATGCTGCGGCGCGAGCACCACGGTCAGCGACGGCGGCGACGAGCACCCCGTCTCCACCACCCACCCCGACCTCGCCGGGCTCGTCGCGGCACAGCTGCGCTCGGGCGAGGGGCCCATCCCCACCGCGGAGGAGCGCGGCACCCCGGTCGGCTCCGACGACCTGCTGCGCGAGGAGCGCTGGCCCGAGTACCGGGCGCTCGCCCTCGACTCCGGTCTGCGCTCCAGCGTGACCCTGCCCTTCCGGCGCGCCGGGCTCACGGTCACCCTGACGCTCTTCGGCTTCCGCCCCGGCACGCTCGACGACCCCCGGCACGGGCCCGCCCAGGCCCTCGGCGCCCTGGCCACGGCGAGCTTCGTGCGCGACCGGCGCCACCAGGCAGCGCTCACGGAACTCGACCAGCTCGGCACGGCCCTGCGCTCGCGCGCCGCCGTGGACCAGGCGTGCGGGATCGTCATGCACGTCCTCGGCTGCGACGCGGAGGCCGCCTTCGCGGTCCTGCGGCGCGTCTCCCAGGCGACGAACCGGAAACTGGCCGACGTCGCCGCGGCGCTCGTGGAGACCAAGGGCCGCGGCCTCGAACGCGAGCTGGTGTCCCTGGCGCGCTGAGACCGCCGTGGACGTCCCGCGCCCGCAGCCCCGCCCCCCTCGCACTGCCTCACCGGCCGGGGCCCCGCGCGGGCAGGTGCCGAAGGGCCGCGCCGTGACGGCACAGGAGAGCGTTGGCGAGCGCCCCGCGCGCCGGGGCCGGACACTGGGACGTGAGCGCACGGAGGTACGCATGCGGCGGACGGAGCACGAGGGCCGTGGCCCCCTGCGGTACGGGCCGCCCCCGCCCGAGACGGGGCTCCCGGTCCTGCCGGCGCTCGCCGCTGCCGCCGCCCGCGCCGCGGGCCGCGCCCACGGCGAACCCCCCGGCGGCGGCCCCGCACTCCTCGGCGCCGCGGCCGGCTACTGGACCCGCCGCGGTCTGCCCGCCGGACCCGGCCACGTCGCCGCCGCCCCGAGCGCCCCCGCCCTGCTCCTCGCGCTCACCGCCGCCGTCGGCGGTGACGTCCTGCTGCCCCGGCCCTGCCCCGCCTGGTGGGTGCCCCAGGCGCGGCTGCTCGGCCGCGGCGTCTACCACGTGCCGATACCCGCGGAGAGCGGCGGCGTCCCCGACCCGTACGCCCTCCTGGAGACCGTCCGCCGGGTCCGCGCCGAGGGCGGTGACCCCCGGCTGCTGCTGCTCGGCGTGGCCGACGACCCGACCGCCGGCGTGCCGCCCCCCGAGGTGCTGCACGAGGCCGTCGAGGCGGCCGCCGACGAGCGACTGCACGTCGTCAGCGACGAGACCTGGCGCGACACCCTGCACAGCCCCCACGAAACGGTCCTGGTCAGCCCCGCCGAGATGGACCACGGGCGGGTGACCGTCCTCAGCGACCTCACCGGCGCCTTCCTGCCGCCCGCGCTGCCCGCGGCCGTCGCCCGCTTCCCCGCCGACGCCGCGGGCGCCGCCCTGCGGGCCCGCACCCTCGACGTCCTGACCGCGCTCGGCGCCTGCCTCGGCGCCCCCGCCGCGGCGGCCGCGGCCCACGCGCTCGGGGAGCCGGGCGACGTCACCGGACACCTGGCCGCCGCCGTACGCCTGCACGCGCGCGTGGCCGCCGCCGTACGGCACGCCGTGCTGGCCGCCGGCGCCCTGGCGAGACCGCCGCTCGCGGGCCGCCACCTCTACGCCGACCTCGGCCCCCTGCGGCCCGGCCTCGCCGCGCGGGGCGTCCGTGACGCGCAGGACCTGGAGGACCACCTCGGCGAACGGCTCGGCATGCCCGCGCCGGGCGGCCACCGCTTCGGCGACGACATCGACGCGCTGCGCGTACGGCTGTCGACGGCGCCGTTCCTCGGCTCGACGGCCGAGGAGCGCCTGGCGGCCCTGGGCGCGCCGGAGCCGCTGGAACTGCCGCACGTCGGCCAGGCGTTGGAGAGGTTCGGATCGGCCCTCGACGGCCTCCGCGCGACGGCACGGCGAACGGAGCCTCCCCGGTGACGCACCGCGTGCGGAGCGGCCGGGCACGAGCCGGCCGGCGGCGGCCAGGGCGTGTGGCGAAAGCCCCGCCTGTCCGGCGACGCCTGGCACGCACACTCGCGGCGTTGTCGGGATCACCCCGATACCACCAGTACCGGGGCGACCCTCCGCCGTGCGATCGCACGCACCGGACGCCGCCGGACCCGCCCTCCGGGCGGACGACGCCACTTTCGGAACACGCCCTAGGTGTATTGACCCGCAGGGTTGTTGACGCGGTTGATGGGCGGGTGTCCGCCCAGTGCGGTGTGGCAGCGGTGGTGGTTGTAGGTGTGGAGGAAGTCT
>NZ_JBFAHX010000065.1:0-33479 GCF_040654435.1 Streptomyces sp. NPDC050703 | reverse complement strand
GCCGACGACGAGAGTTACTGCGCCGCTCCGGGCACGGACACGGCCGCGGCCGCGGCCGCCCGGCCGCCGGGGTGGGCCGGCCCGTCAGCCCTTGTCGAGGTACTGCTCGCGCTCGGCGTCGAGCAGGGCGTCCAGGGCCGTGCGCAGCTCGGGCTGGTGCTCCAGGCCGGGGTCCTCGGCCACCACCGCGGCCGCCTCCTCGCGGGCGGCGGCGATGACCTCCTCGTCGTCGATGACCGCGAGCATGCGCAGGCTGGAGCGGACGCCGGACTGGGCCTGGCCGAGCACGTCGCCCTCGCGGCGCTGCTCCAGGTCGATGCGGGAGAGCTCGAAGCCGTCGAGCGTGGCGGCGACGGCGCCGAGGCGGGCGCGGGCGGGCGCCGCCTCGGGCATGTCGGTGACCAGGAGGCAGAGGCCGGGGGCGGAGCCGCGGCCGACCCGGCCGCGCAGCTGGTGGAGCTGGGAGACGCCGAAGCGGTCGGCATCCATGATCACCATGGCGGTGGCGTTCGGCACGTTCACCCCGACCTCGATGACCGTCGTCGCGACCAGGACCTGGGTCTCGCCCGCGGCGAAGCGGCGCATCACGGCGTCCTTGTCGTCGGGCTGCATGCGGCCGTGCAGCGGCTCGACCTCAAGGCCCCGCAGGGGGCCCGCCGCGAGCTGCTCGGCGACGTCGAGGACGGCGAGCGGGGGCCGCTTCTCGGCGGTGGCCTCCTGCTCCGCCCGGTCCTCGGCCGACTTCTTCCCGCCGCTCCTGGACGCCTTCTTCGGGTCGTCCTCCTCGTCGCCGATCCGCGGGCAGACCACGTACGCCTGGTGGCCCTTCTCGACCTCCTCGCGCACGCGCTCCCAGGCGCGGGCGAGGAAGTGGGGCTTGTCCTGGGCGGGGACCACATGGCTGGCGATCGGCGACCGGCCGGCCGGGAGCTGGTCGAGGACGGAGGTCTCCAGGTCGCCGAAGACCGTCATCGCGACCGTGCGGGGAATGGGCGTGGCCGTCATGACGAGCAGGTGCGGGGGCTGCTTGCCCTTGCCGCGCAGGGCGTCGCGCTGCTCGACGCCGAAGCGGTGCTGCTCGTCCACGACGACCAGGCCGAGGTCGTGGAACCGCACCTTGTCCTCGATCAGCGCATGGGTGCCGATGACGATGCCGGCCTCGCCCGTGACCAGGTCGAGCAGGGCCTGGCGGCGCCCCGCGGCCCCCATGGAGCCGGTGAGCAGCGTGACCTTGGTGGCCTGCTCGGCGCCGCCGAGCATCCCGCCCTCGGCGAGCTCGCCCATCATCTCGACGATCGAGCGGTGGTGCTGCTGGGCGAGGACCTCGGTCGGCGCGAGCATGGCGGCCTGCCCGCCCGCGTCGACGACGGCGAGCATGGCGCGCAGGGCGACCATCGTCTTGCCCGATCCGACCTCTCCCTGGAGGAGGCGGTGCATCGGGTGCTCGGTCGCGAGGTCGTCGAAGATCTCCTGGGAGACCTTCTGCTGGCCCTCGGTGAGGGTGAAGGGGAGCTTGGCGTCGAAGGCGTCCAGGAGGCCGCCCTCCCTGGGCCTGCGGGCCACGGCGGGGAGCTGCGCGTCCGCGTACCGCCGCCTGGCCAGGGCGACCTGGAGGACGAAGGCCTCGTCCCACTTCAGGCGGTCGCGGGCGGCGGCGATGTCGGCCTTGGAGTGCGGGCGGTGGATCTTCAGGAGCGCTTCGGGGAGCGGGACGAGGGCGCGGCCCTCCCGGAGCGGGGCGGGCAGCGGGTCGAGGGCTTCCCGGGCGCTCGGCAGGACCGTCTCGACGGACTTGGCGATCTTCCAGGACTCCAGCTGCTTGCACGCCGGGTAGATCGGGAGGAGCGCGCCCGCCCAGCTGTCCACGGCGTCGGGGTCGGCGCCGCGCAGCGGTTCGTACGCCGGGTGGGCCAGCTGGAGGCGGTGGTTGAAGACGGAGACCTTGCCCGCGAACATCGCGCGGGTGCCGGGCAGCAGCTCCGTGTGCGGTTTGTGGACGCCGCGGCCGAAGAAGACCAGGCGGAGCTCGCCGCTGCCGTCGGTGATGGTGACTTCGAGGCGCTGGCCCTGGCCGCGGGGCGCCTTGGGCGACTTGAACGTGTGCAGGCGCGCGCTCGCGACCTGGGCGACCACCGTGACGTGCTCGTCCAGCGGGAGGTCGGCGAGGCGGGTCAGCTCGCCCCGCTCGGCATACCGCCGGGGGTAGTGGTGCAGGAGGTCGCCGACCGTGTGCAGGCCGAGGTGCTCGGCCATCACCTTCGCGGTGGCGGGACCGACCACTTTCTTCAGGGGTTCTTCGAGCGCGGGCACGAGATCCATTGCACACCACCCCACTGACAATCCGTCGCAGCCCCCGGTGTCCGCAGGTCACCGGCTGTGTGGGCGGGGGCGTCCCGCCGGGTGCGCTACTCCACGCCGATCAGCATCAGCGCCGCCTGGCGACCGCCGCGGTAGACGACCGTGTCGACGGCCAGGTACGTCTCGCGCACGTGCTTCTCCAACCGCTCGGCCACCGTGTCGGGGACGGAGTCGCCGAGGACGAGCGTGACCATCTCGCCACCCGCGGACAGCATGCGGTCGAGGACCGCGGTGGCGGTGTGCGCGACCTCGGAGCCGATCACGGCGACGTCGCCGTCGATCAGGCCGAGCACGTCACCGGCCTGGCAGATGCCCGCCATGGTCCAGGACTGCCGCTCGGCGACGGCCAGTTCGCCGTAGCGCGTCGCGCCGGCCGCCGACGTCATGGCGACCACGTCCTCGTCGAAGCCGCGGTCCGGCTCGTGCACGGCGAGGGCCGCGATGCCCTGCACCGCGGAACGGGTGGGGATCAGCGCGACGCGCACACCCTCCGTCCTCGCCTGCTGCGCCGCGGCGGCGGCCGTGTGCCGCAGCTCCGCGTCGTTGGGCAGGAGCACCACTTCGCGCGCGTGCGCCCGTCTGACGGCGTCGACCAGTTCACCGCTCGCGGGCGGCTCCCCCACGCGCGTGGGCACGGTGGTCGCGCCGGCCTCGGCGTAGAGCCCGGCGAGCCCCTCGCCGGGGACGACCGCGACGATGGCCCGCTGGGCGCGCTCCCTGGGCCGCCGCGGGGTGGTGTGCGCGTCGCCGAGGCCGAAGTGGGTGATGCGGATGCGGTGCGGGCGGCCCGCCTCCACGCCCGCCTCGACGGCCGCTCCCGCGTCGTCGACATGGACGTGGACGTTCCACAGTCCGTCGCCGCCGACCACCACGAGGGAGTCGCCGAGCCCGTCGAGCCGGGTCCGCAGCCGGGCGACGGCGGCGTCGTCCGCCTCCAGGAGGTAGATCACCTCGAAGGCGGGGCCGTCCTCCTCGGCCGGGGGGTCGTCGCACGCGGCGGCCTCGTCCACCGGCGGGACGCCGTCGCCCTCGCCTGCCGCCACGCGTGCGTGGCCCCCTCCGGCGCTCACGCGTGCGTGGCCGGCCTCGGCGCCCCCGTACGGTGCCCTCTCGCCCGACAGCGCGGCCACCAGCGCCCCGAGCACCGCGACGAGGCCGCGGCCGCCCGCGTCCACCACGCCTGCCCGGCCGAGGACGGCGAGCTGCCCCGGGGTGAGGGCCAGGGCCGCGCGTGCCCCCTCGCAGGCGGCGCGTGCCACGGCCTCGCAGTCGTCGGCGTCCTCGGCCGACGCGGCCTTCGCCGCCGCGGTCGCCACCGTGAGGACGGTGCCCTCCACCGGGTGCGCGACCGCCTCGTACGCGGACTCCGCGGCCCGTCGCAGGGCCAGCTCCAGGGTCCGGCCGTCGGCGTGATCCGCGTCACGGGCGCCCTCGCCGTCCGGGCCGCCGAGGACCTGGGCCATGCCGCGCAGGAGCTGCGAGAGGATCGTGCCCGAGTTGCCGCGGGCCCCGATGAGGGCCCCGTGCGCCATCGCGCGCACCGTCTGGGCCAGGGAGGGGGCGGCCGGCTCATGGCCCGTGAAGGCGGCGTCGACGGCCTGGGAAGCCGACTCCATGGTGAGGTAGAGGTTCGTCCCCGTGTCGCCGTCGGCGACCGGGTAGACGTTGATGGAGTCGATCTCCTCGCGGGCCCCGCCGAGGGCCTCCAGAGCCAGTCGGCACCAGGCGCGCACCGCGACCGCGTCGAGGTTCTGCGGCACCTTTCGCCTCCTTGACCGTGCTCGGGATGGACGCAGCGTAGACCCGGGGTGAACGGGGGCTCCGGGGCGGGGGGCGGGGAAGACATGGTAGTTTCGTTGTACCGAAGCAGTCGTTGTATGCTGCTCCGGTTGCCCGATACACATCGGGACATTCCTCCTGGCAACGCCATTCCGATCATTGCACTGATCCCGGCATGCCGGGATTAACCGTAAGTGCATCTGAAGTCTTTGGAGTGACCCGTGGCTGCCAACTGCGACGTCTGCGGCAAGGGGCCGGGCTTCGGCAACAACATCTCGCACTCGCACCGCCGTACGCCCCGTCGCTGGAACCCGAACATCCAGCGTGTGCGTGCCGTGGTGAGCGGGACGCCGAAGCGCCTCAACGCCTGCACCTCGTGCATCAAGGCCGGCAAGGTCTCGCGCTGACGTCAGCGCGGCCACCTAGCTGGTTGCTGAATCAGCCGGTTCCCCGTCAGGGGGGCCGGCTTTTTCGTGCGCCTACGCTCACGCCCCCGGAGTGCCCGGGGAGCGCCGGCCACGGCGGGTGACCCGCGCTCCGCGCGGGACTACGCCTCCCTGAACCGCCAGGCGTGATCGACCGGGCCGATCCCGCCGCCGAGCGCGAAGCCGGCGGCTATCGCGCCGGTCACGTACTCCTTGGCCGCCGCGACGGCCGCGGGGACGTCGTCGCCCAGGGCGAGCCGCGCGGCGATCGCGCTCGCCAGCGTGCAGCCGGTGCCGTGGGTGTGCCGGTTGTCGTGGCGCGGGGCCCGCAGGACGTGCTCCTCGGAGCCGTCGGTGAGCAGGTCGACGGCGTCGCCTTCGAGGTGGCCGCCCTTGATGAGCACCCACCGGGGGCCGTGGGCGAGGACCGCGGCGGCGGCGCGCCGCAGGCCGTCCTCGGAGGTGACCTCGACGCCGGTGAGCTGGGCGACCTCGTCGAGGTTGGGCGTCGCGACGGTGGCGGCGGGCAGCAGCTTCCTACGGACCGAGTCGAGCGCGGACGCCGCGAGCAGCGAGTCGCCGTGCTTGGAGACGCCGACCGGGTCGACCACGGCGGGCGCGTCCGTGCCCGCGAGCAACTCCGCGACCGTCTCGACCAGTTCGGCCGAGGCCAGCATGCCGGTCTTGACGGCCCCTACGCCGATGTCGTCGACGACGCTGCGGTACTGGGCCCGCACCGCCTCGGCGGGCAGCTCCCAGAAGCCCTGCACGCCCAGCGAGTTCTGCGCGGTGACGGCCGTGACGACGCTCATGCCGTGCGTGCCGAGGGCCAGCATCGTCTTCAGGTCGGCCTGGATGCCCGCACCGCCGCCGGAGTCGGAGCCCGCGACGGTCAGGACGCGGGGCGGGGCGGCCGGGGCCGCCGCGGGACGCGCGCTCATCCGGCGTCCCCGTTGTCCCCGAAGTGGTCCCAGCCCTTGCTGGTCCAGGGCGCCCCGTCCACGGTCACCTGGGGCAGCGCGGAGGGGTTCAGGACCTCGCCGATGACCTTCCAGCGGGCGGGCAGCTTCACGTCGGCGGGGAAGGTCGCCACGATCGCGTGGTCCTCGCCGCCGTTGAGCACCCACTGGAGCGGGTCGACGCCGACGGCCTGGCCGATGTCGTTCATCTGGATGGGCACGTCGACGTCTCCCGAGCGGATGTCGATGCGTACCTTGCTCGCCTCGGCGATGTGGCCGAGGTCGGCGATGAGGCCGTCGCTGACGTCCGTCATGGAGGTCGCGCCGAGCCCGGCGGCCGCGGGCCCCGCGTGGTAGGGCGGCTCGGGCCTGCGGTGGGCCTCCACGAAGGCGCGCGGGGAGTGGAAGCCGCGCGAGAGCACCGCGTGGCCCGCCGCGGACCAGCCGAGCCAGCCGGTGACGGCGACGACGTCGCCGGGCTGCGCGCCCGCGCGCGTGACGGCCTCGTGGTTGCGCAGGTCGCCGAGGGCGGTGATCGCGACGGTGATCGTGTCGCCGCGCACGACGTCGCCGCCCACGACGGCCGCGCCGGCGACCTGGCACTCGTCCCTGAGGCCGTCCATCAGCTCGGTCGGCCAGCTCGCGGGCAGCTCGGCGGGGACGACGAGGCCGAGCAGCAGCGCGGTCGGCACGGCGCCCATGGCGGCGATGTCGGCGAGGTTCTGCGCGGCGGCCTTGCGGCCCACGTCGTACGCGGTGGACCAGTCGCGGCGGAAGTGCCGCCCTTCGAGGAGGATGTCGGTGCTCGCCACGACCCTGCGGTCCGGAGCGGACACGACCGCGGCGTCGTCGCCGGGGCCGATCCGTACGGCCGGGGTGGAGGTGAGCCGCGAGGTCAGCTCCCGGATGAGCCCGAACTCCCCCAACTCGCCCACGGTTCCCTTCACCGAGTCTCACCATGCCCTTTCACACTGCTCGGCTTGCGGTCGCGAGCCGTCTGCGTCGTCGGTACGGTCGACGTGACCGTTGAATTCTGCTGGCCGTCCACCACGATGTCCGCCACAGCCCGCCCGGGTCTCCCCGCGGCGAGCGGCGACGCGGTACCGTGGCGTCCCTTCTCCCCACATGATCCTCGTGGCCGCCCTGGAGGTTCCGTGGTACAGGCGTACATCCTGATCCAAACAGAGGTCGGCAAGGCGTCGACCGTCGCCGAGCTGATCGGCAAGATCCCGGGGGTGATCCAGGCCGAGGACGTGACCGGTCCCTACGATGTCATCGTGCGCGCCCAGGCGGACACGGTGGACGAACTCGGCCGCATGGTGGTCGCCAAGGTCCAGCAAGTGGACGGCATCACCCGAACCCTGACCTGCCCGGTCGTGCACTTGTAGCCCCCGTCTAACCTGGCCCGGTGAACTTCCCCCGTCTCCGGCGCCGCTGCCTCACAGGAACGTCCGCCCTCGCGCTGCTGATCACGGCGGCGGCCTGCTCAACTTCGGACGGCGAGGCGTCAGTGGTGGTTCCCTCCCCGGCCGCGAAGGCCGCGGGACTCTGCCGGGACCTGCACGGACAGCTGCCGGAGAAGGTCGACGGACTGGAGCGGACCGACCCCGGGCCCGCGTCGGAGCTGACCGCCGGGTGGGGAGACCCGGCGATCATACTGCGCTGTGGTGTCGAGCGACCCCGCGAGATGATCGACCCCGACTACGCCGCGAAGAACGGCGTCAAGGTGGACGGCGTCGCCTGGCTGCTGCAGAAGCACGACGACGGGTCGTACACCTTCACCACCGGGGCGCGCCTCGCCTACGTGGAGGTGACGCTGCCCGCGGAGCGCGCGGGGGGCGGCCTGAGTCCGCTCACGGACTTCGCCGCCCCCATCAAGAAGACGGTCCCCGAAGGGGTCGCCTGAGCGTCAGCGCAGGCCCGTGGAGCGGTTCAGGGCCGCCTGGATCAGGCGGTCCACCAGCTCCGCGTAGCCCACGCCGCTCTTCTCCCACATCTGCGGGTACATCGAGATGGGCGTGAAGCCCGGCATGGTGTTGATCTCGTTGATCACGAACCGGCCGTCCTCGGTGAGGAAGAAGTCCGCGCGCACCAGGCCCTCGCAGGACGCCGCCTCGAACGCCTCGACGGCGAGGCGCTGGATCTCCGCGGTCTCCTCGGGCGTCAGCGGCGCGGGCACGATGCCGGGCGTCGAGTCGATGTACTTCGCCTCGAAGTCGTAGTAGTCGTGCGTCTGCACCGGGGGGATCTCGGCGGGCACGCTCGCCCGGGGCCCGTCCTCGAACTCCAGGACGCCGCACTCGATCTCGCGGCCCCGCAGCAGGGCCTCGACGAGGATCTTGGGGTCGTGGCGCTGCGCCTCGGCGATCGCCTCGTCCAGGCCGTCGAAGGAGTCCACCTTCGTGATGCCGATCGAGGAACCCGCGCGCGCGGGCTTGATGAACAGCGGCCAGCCGTGCTCGCCCGCGAAGTCCGCGACGCGCTGCCGGGCGCCCGCCTCGTCCTGCCGCCACTCGCGCGGGCGGATCACCAGGTACGGGCCGACGTCGAGCCCGAAGGAGGTGAACACCCGCTTCATGTAGTCCTTGTCCTGGCCCACGGCCGAGGCGAGGACACCGGAGCCCACGTACGGCACTCCGGAGAGTTCGAGCAGCCCCTGCAGGGTGCCGTCCTCTCCGTAGGGGCCGTGCAGCATCGGGAAGACGACGTCGACCTCGCCGAGTGCCTTGGGCACCGAGCCGGGCTCGCTGTAGACGACCTCGCGGTTGCCGGGGTCGACGGGCAGCACGACGCCGCCCTCCACGGAGTCCGCGATCTCGGCGACGTTCGGCATCCTGCGGTCGGCGATGGCCATCCGCTCGGGCTCGTCGGCGGTCAGCGCCCAGCGGCCGTCCGTCGTGATGCCGATGGGCAGGACGTCGTACTTGGTGCGGTCGATCGCGCGCAGCACGGCGCCGGCCGTGACGACGGAGATGCCGTGCTCCGAGCTGCGGCCGCCGAAGACGACGGCCACGCGGGGCTTGCGGGGCGGCGGCTCAGAGCTCGACTCGGGGCGCTGCTCAGGGCTCTGGGGGAGGTTCTCGCTGCTCATATCGGCTTGAGAGTACCTGTTGCGCCCGGCGGGAGTCAGTCGTGACGTCAGCGGCGCTCGGGCTTGGCGCTGCGCGACATCAGCTCCTTCAGGGCGACCAGCGGGGGCGTGCCCTCGTGCACGATGCCGACGACGGTCTCCGTGATCGGCATGTCGACGTCGTGCCTGCGGGCCAGATCCAGCACCGACTCGCAGGACTTGACGCCCTCGGCGGTCTGCTTGGTGACGGCGATGGTCTCCTGGAGGGTCATGCCCTTGCCGAGGTTGGTGCCGAAGGTGTGGTTGCGCGAGAGCGGCGACGAGCAGGTCGCCACCAGGTCGCCCAGCCCGGCGAGTCCGGAGAAGGTCAGCGGGTCCGCGCCCATGGCGAGC
The DNA here is from genome assembly GCF_040654435.1 of Streptomyces sp. NPDC050703. Lineage (NCBI taxonomy): Bacteria > Bacillati > Actinomycetota > Actinomycetes > Kitasatosporales > Streptomycetaceae > Streptomyces > Streptomyces sp. NPDC050703. The sequence continues at coordinate 24,495 of NZ_JBFAHX010000065.1, read as the reverse complement.
CCGAGGCGGGTGGTCTCGGCGAGGCCGCGCGTGATGAGCGAGCCCTTGGTGTTGTCGCCGAGGCCCATGCCGTCCGCGATGCCCACGGCGAGCCCGATGACGTTCTTGACGGCACCGCCGAGCTCGCAGCCGACGACGTCGGTGTTGGTGTACGGGCGGAAGTACGGCGTGTGGCAGGCCCTCTGGAGGCGCTGGGCGACGGCTTCGTCCCGGCAGGCCACCACGGCGGCGGCCGGCTGCCTGGCGGCGATCTCGCGGGCGAGGTTGGGCCCGGTGACGACGGCGACGCGCTCGGCGGCCACCTTCGTCACGTCCTCGATGACCTCGCTCATCCGCATGGCGGAGCCGAGTTCGACGCCCTTCATGAGGGAGACGAGGACGGTCTCGGGGGCCAGGAGCGGCGACCAGGCGGCGAGGTTCTCGCGCAGGGTCTGGGAGGGCACGGCGAGGACGGTGAAGTCGGCGCCGTCGGCGGCCTCGGCGGGGTCGGTGGTCGCGCGGAGGTTCTCCGGCAGCTCGACGTCCGGGAGGTAGTCGGGGTTGCGGCGCGTGGAGTTGACGGCGTCGGCCAGTTCGGCCCTGCGGCCCCACAGGGTGACGTCGCACCCCGCGTCGGCGAGGACCATGCCGAAGGCCGTACCCCAGGAGCCCGATCCGAAGACGGCGGCCTTCACGGGGCCCGCCGTGTGCCCGGCGTTCTCGGGGTGCGTCACTTGCTGTCCTCCGGGGTGCTGTCGGTGGTGCCCTGCGCGGCGCTGTGGCCCGCTGCCTTGCGTCGTTGTTCCAGCCGTGCCCTGCGCGGGTCGTACGGCGTCGCGGGGGCGTTCTCGCCCCTGATCTCCTCCAGGAGTTCGGTGATCGCGGCCATGATGGCCTCGGTCGCCTCGCGGAGCACGTCGGGCGTGGGCTCCTTGCCGTAGAAGCGCGACAGGTCGACGGGCTTCCCCGCCTTCACCTGAAGGGTCTTGCGGGGGAAGAGGGAGAGCTTCTTGCTGTACGGCGGCAGGGCGAGGTTGGCGCCCCACTGGGCGACGGGGATCACCGGGCAGCGGGTCTCCAGCGCGACCCTCGCGGCACCGGACTTGGCCGTCATCGGCCAGACGTCGGGGTCCCTGGTAAGGGTGCCCTCGGGGTAGAAGGCGACGCACTCGCCGCGCCGGATGGCGTCGACGGCGGCCCTGAAGGCGTCCAGCGCGTTCGTGGTCTCGCGGTAGACCGGGATCTGGCCGGTGCCCTTCATGACCTTCGCGACGAAGCCGCCCTTGAAAAGGCCGTCCTTGGCAAGGAAACGCGGTACCCGTCCGGTGTTGTACTGGTAGTGCGCGTAGGACAGCGGATCGATATACGAGTTGTGGTTCACCGCCGTGATGAATCCGCCGTCGGCCGGAATGTGCTCCATTCCACGCCAGTCCCGCTTGAACAGAACCACCAGCGGCGGTTTTGCGATCACCGCCGCAAGGCGGTACCAGAAGCCGATTCTGCGGCGGGACACGCGGGCACCTTCCTTCATGAACCTGTTCGGCCGCACAAGTGTCGCCCCGGGCTGCCGGTCTGTCGAGAACACCGTACGCCCACACGTCCGCCGCCACCGCCCCCGCGCCGCCGCTTCCGCGTGCCCGGTGCCCGGTGCCGCCGACAGGTCACAATGGGCGCGACGACAAGGACGGAGCGCCCGTGCAGTGGACCCTGGTCATACCCCTGAAACCGCTGGCGCGCGCCAAGAGCAGGCTGGCCGCCACCGCCGGTGACGGTCTGCGCCCCGGCCTCGCCCTGGCCTTCGCCCAGGACACCGTGGCCGCGGCGGTGGCCTGCCCGGCGGTGCGGGATGTGGCGGTCGTCACGGACGACGCCCTGGCGCGGCGCGAGCTGTCGGCGCTGGGGGCCCGCGTGGTCCCCGACGCCCCGCGGGCGGGCCTCAACGCCGCGCTGCGGCACGGCAGCGCGGCCGTCCGCGCGGGCCGCCCCGAAGCGGCCGTCGCGGCCCTGAACGCCGATCTGCCCGCGCTGCGGCCGAGGGAATTGGCCCGCGCACTGGACCGCGCCACTCATTTCCCGCGCGCATTTCTGCCGGATACCGCGGGAATGGGCACGACACTTCTGACGGCAGCGGCGGGAACGGAATTGTCCCCCGTATTCGGTACGGACTCCCGCGCCCGACACGCGGCGTCGGGGGCCGTGGAAATGGCGCTCGAAGGCGTCGATTCCGTGCGCCAGGACGTGGATACCGGCGATGATCTGCGGGCCGCTCTCGCACTCGGCGTGGGCCCGCGCACCGCCGCGGCGGCCGCCCGGCTGCTCATCGCCGACTGAACCGGCGGCGGGGACCGCGTACGCGCCCCCGGGGACTGAGTACGCTTCCCTCCATGCAGGCGACCGCGTACACGTACGACTCCGAGACCCGCAGCGGCAGCGTGCTGCTCGACGACGGCACCCCGGTGCCCTTCGGGGCACCCGCGTTCGACGCGGGCGGGCTGCGGCTGCTGCGGCCGGGGCAGCGGGTGCGCATCGAGGTCGAGGGCGAGGGCGAGGGGCGCCGGATCACCCTGGTGACGCTGCAGACGTTCTGAACCGGCGTACCCGACCCCCCGTACGGCGCAACGACGCGGGCCGGGCTCCCCCGTGGGAGCCCGGCCCGGCGCGTGAGTGCCCTGTGTGCCCTACTTCTTGCGGGCGGTGGCCTTCTTGGCGGTCGTCTTGCGCGCCGTGGACTTCTTGGCGGGCGCCTTCTTGGCGGTGGCCTTCGTCGCCGGAGCGGTCTTCTTCGCCGTCGTCTTCTTGGCGGCGGGCGCGGCCTTCTTCGCGGGCGTGGCCTTCTTGGCCGCCGTCGTCTTGGCCGCCGTCGTCTTGGCCGGCGTCGCCTTCTTGGCGGGCGTGGCCTTCTTCGCCGCGGCCTTCTTCGCCGTCGCCGTGGTCTTCTTGGCGGGCGTGGCCTTCTTCGCGGCGGTCTTCTTCGCCGTCGCCGCCGTCGTCGTGGTGGACGTGGCCTTCTTGGCGGCGGTCTTCTTGGCGGTCGTCGCCTTCTTGGCCGCGGCCTTCTTGACCGTCGCCGAAGCACCGCCGGTCAGGCTGCCCTTGGGCGCCTTCTTGACCGCGACGTCGTTCTTCGGGAGCTTCTTCGAACCGCTCACCAGGTCCTTGAACCCCTGACCGGCGCGGAAGCGCGGAACCGAGGTCTTCTTGACCCGTACGCGCTCCCCGGTCTGCGGGTTGCGGGCGTAACGGGCCGGACGGTCGACCTTCTCGAACGAGCCGAAGCCGGTGACCGAAACACGGTCTCCGCCGACCACGGCGCGGACGACGGCGTCCAGGACCGCGTCCACGGCGTCGGCGGCCTGCTGACGGCCCCCGACCTTGTCGGCAATCGCTTCTACGAGCTGCGCCTTGTTCACGTCTTCCCCTTCGGAGACATTGCCGGGAGCGAAATACTCCGGCTTTTTCGCACGTTAGGCAGATATATACCGCAAATCAAACACGAAACGGGCTAATCACCCTTGTGCCGCAACGAACTGGCCCATCTCGGAGTTCCTCGAAGGCCCGTTGAGGCTCGGCGCTCAGACGTCTTCCGGGAATCGGCCCTCGTCGAGGGAGACCATGAATCGCTCCAGACGCCTTGCCGCACCGGCGAGATCGTGTTTGGCCGCGGCCGTAATGACCAGCAGCTTCCGGGTCAGCGCCATCCGTACGCCCTCCGGGACTTGCAGTTCGCGCACTCTTGAGTGCGCTTCCTTCAGTTGGTCCGCGACGAGCCCGTAGAGCTCGAGTTGGCTGTCACGTCCCATGCACCGATTGTGCCATCTGGGGCGAGTTGTCGCCTCCGCAGGGGGTAACTGCCGCCGTCCGCCGCTGTTTCGAGGGTACCTTGCCCGGCCGAGTACAAGGGGATTTCAAGCCTCTTCTTCCCTTCGCGGTCCGGGAGTTGACGCCACTCGACCAGACCGTCTGCCCCCGTTCGGAGGGCGCACACAGATGTACCCCCAACCGTCCACGATTGGGGGTACATCGGGGTGTTGCGGAGCGTCAGACCTGAACGGTCCTGGGCTTGAACGAGGGCCGTCCGCTCTCGTACGCGGAGATGTCCTGCTCGTTCCTGAGCGTGATGCTGATGTCGTCCAGGCCGTTCAGGAGCCGCCAGCGGGCGTTCTCGTCGAGGTCGAAGTCGGCGGTGACGCCTGCCGCGCGGACCTGGCGGTCCTCCAGGTCGACGGTGATCTCGGCCTGCGGGTCGCTCTCGGTCAGCTCCCAGAGCGCGTCCACGACCTTCTGGTCGAGCACCACGGTGAGCAGGCCGTTCTTCAGCGAGTTGCCCCGGAAGATGTCGGCGAAGCGGGAGGAGATCACGGTCTTGAAGCCGTAGTTCTGCAGGGCCCAGACGGCGTGCTCGCGCGAGGAGCCCGTGCCGAAGTCGGGACCCGCCACCAGGACGGTGGCGCCCTGGCGCTCGGGCTTGTTGAGGACGAACTCCGCGTCCTTGCGCCAGGCCTCGAAGAGACCGTCCTCGAAGCCGTCCCTGGTGACCTTCTTCAGCCAGTGGGCGGGGATGATCTGGTCGGTGTCCACGTTGCTGCGGCGCAGCGGGACGGCCCGGCCGGTGTGCTTGGTGAATGCTTCCATGGCTATCGGACTCCGGCGGTCACGGGGGTGTCGGACAGGTCGGCGGGCGATGCCAGGTGGCCGGTGACCGCGCTGGCGGCGGCGACCTGCGGGGACACCAGGTGGGTGCGCCCGCCCTTGCCCTGCCTGCCCTCGAAGTTGCGGTTGGACGTGGACGCCGAGCGCTCGCCGGGGGCCAGTTGGTCGGGGTTCATGCCGAGGCACATCGAGCAGCCCGCGTGCCGCCATTCGGCGCCGGCGGCGGTGAAGACCTTGTCCAGGCCCTCCTCGACGGCCTGCAGGGCGACCCGGACCGAGCCGGGGACGACCAGCATCCGCACGCCGTCGGCGACCTTGCGGCCCTCGACGACGGCGGCGGCCGCCCGCAGGTCCTCGATGCGGCCGTTGGTGCAGGAACCCACGAAGACGGTGTCGACCGCGATGTCCCGCAGCGCCTGGCCCGCGGTCAACCCCATGTACTCCAGCGCCTTTTCGGCGGCGTGGCGCTCCGATGCGTCTTCGTACGAAGCCGGGTCGGGGACGCTGGCCGACAGCGGGGCGCCCTGGCCCGGGTTGGTGCCCCAGGTCACGAACGGCGCGAGCTCGGTGGCGTCGATGTAGACCTCGGCGTCGAAGACGGCGTCCTCGTCGGTGCGCAGGGTCTTCCAGTACGCGACGGCGGCGTCCCAGTCCTCGCCCTTCGGGGCGTGGTCGCGGCCCTGGAGGTAGTCGAAGGTGGTCCGGTCGGGGGCGATCATGCCGGCGCGGGCGCCCGCCTCGATGGACATGTTGCAGATGGTCATGCGGGCCTCCATCGAAAGCTTCTCGATGGCCGGGCCGCGGTACTCCAGGACGTAGCCCTGGCCGCCGCCGGTGCCGATCTTCGCGATGATGGCGAGGATCAGGTCCTTGGCGGTGACGTCGTCGGGCAGCTCGCCGTCGACGGTGATGGCCATGGTCTTGGGGCGGGCCATCGGCAGCGTCTGGGTGGCGAGCACGTGCTCGACCTGCGAGGTGCCGATGCCGAACGCCAGCGCGCCGAAGGCACCGTGGGTGGAGGTGTGCGAGTCGCCGCAGACCACCGTGGTGCCCGGCTGGGTCAGTCCGAGCTGCGGTCCCACCACGTGGACGACGCCCTGCTCGACGTCGCCCAGCGGGTGCAGCCGGACGCCGAACTCCGCGCAGTTCTTGCGCAGCGTCTCCAGCTGGGCCCGCGAGACCGGGTCGGCGATCGGCTTGTCGATGTCGAGGGTCGGGGTGTTGTGATCCTCGGTCGCGATGGTGAGGTCGAGCCGCCGCACCCGGCGGCCCGCCTGGCGGAGGCCGTCGAAGGCCTGGGGGCTGGTCACCTCGTGCAGCAGGTGCAGATCGATGAAGAGGAGGTCGGGCTCGCCCTCGGCGCGCCGGACGACGTGGTCGTCCCAGACCTTCTCCGCGAGTGTCCTACCCATCGCTTTCCCTCCGGCCGGCGGCGTCGCCGGCCCAACTAGAGAATCCGTTCGCCGACGCGCGTACCCCTCGTGCCGCACGTCGACCGCCGACCCGTTGGTCCGCGGATCGCTCGTACAGAGTGGCGCGTCTCAAGAAAAATTGAACTTGCGTTTCACAGAGTGAGACGGGAGTATCGACGCATGGACAACTCTAGCGGCGTCGGCGTTCTCGACAAGGCGGCTCTCGTCCTGAGCGCCCTGGAGTCCGGCCCGGCCACCCTCGCGGGGCTGGTCGCGGCCACCGGGCTCGCACGACCCACGGCCCACCGGCTGGCCGTGGCACTGGAACACCACCGGATGGTGGCGCGGGACATGCAGGGCCGCTTCATTCTCGGCCCCCGCCTCGCGGAACTCGCGGCGGCGGCGGGCGAGGACCGCCTCCTCGCCACGGCGGGCCCCGTCCTCACGCACCTGCGGGACGTGACGGGCGAGAGCGCGCAGCTCTACCGCCGCCAGGGCGACATGCGCATCTGCGTGGCCGCCGCGGAGCGTCTCTCCGGCCTGCGGGACACCGTCCCCGTCGGCTCGACGCTCACCATGAAGGCGGGCTCGTCGGCGCAGATCCTGATGGCCTGGGAGGAGCCCGAGCGCCTGCACCGCGGCCTTCAGGGCGCCCGCTTCACGGCCACGGCCCTCTCGGGCGTACGCCGCAGGGGCTGGGCCCAGTCCATCGGCGAGCGGGAGCCGGGCGTCGCGTCCGTCTCCGCGCCCGTGCGCGGGCCCTCCAACCGCGTGGTCGCCGCCGTCTCGGTCTCCGGGCCGATCGAGCGCCTGACGCGCCACCCGGGCCGGATGCACGCCCAGGCGGTCATCGACGCCGCGGGCAGGCTCTCCGAGGCCCTGCGCCGCACGAGCTGACCCACTCGCACACGACAACACCGGAGGGGCCGTCCCAACGCCGCGGCGGCCCCTCCGGTCTTTCTCTTTGCGGGCCCCCCGTTCCCGGGAGGCCCCGGCCCCTCAGACCGTCTTGAGGCGGTCGGCCGCCCGCTCTCCCCTGCGGCCCACCGGGACGACGCCGGTCGCCCCTGCCAGGCCGAAGGCGGGCATGTTCACGTAGACGGCCTCGTGGGAGCCCGCGGGGACGACGAAGGTCTCGTGCCAGAAGCCGACCTTGCCCTTGCCTTCCCTGAGCCGCCGGTTGAAGGCCGACCACGCCGGCCGGTGCGCCTTGTCCGGCGCCGCCGCGTAGGCGAGCAGCTTCTCCTGCGACTCCCAGTACTGCACCACGTACGCCAGGCGCGGTCCGCCGAGCAGCAGCCGGTACCCCAGCATGCCGCTCGACCGGTCCCGGGACAGCTCCTTGAGCATGCGCGGCATCGCCGTGAGGACGGGCCACCAGCTCCGTACGGCGCGGAAGTCGTTGATCCGCATCCCTATGTGGAAGACGACCACGTCTCCTTCCGCCGCCGCGGTCATGCGTCCTTCGATCGGCTTGCCGCTCATGAGAATTCCCCCTTGACAGAGCCCTGGCCGAACATTGGATAGCGTCGCTATCCATGCTTAGATAGTGCCACTCTCCAATCGGGGACGCAAGAGGAGGCACGAATCGATGAGACTGGCGGAGCTGAGCCGGCGCAGCGCGGTCCCCACGGCCACGATCAAGTACTACCTGCGCGAGGGGCTGCTGCCGCCGGGCCGCCGGATCAGCGCGACCCAGGCCGAGTACGACGAGGCGCACCTCCAGCGGCTGCGCCTGGTGCGGGCCCTCGTACAGGTGGGCCGGGTGCCGATCGCGTCGGCGCGCGAGGTGCTCACCGCCCTTGAGGACGACTCCCTGGACCACAGCTCCCGGCTGGGCACGGCGGTCTGGGCCCTGCCGCACGGCCCGGAGCCCGACACCGACGACGCGGTACGGGAGGACGCGCGCCGCACGGTGGACACCCTCCTGGACCGCCTGGGCTGGCGGCACGCCCAGGAGTCCGGGGCCGAGTCCCCCGCCTACCGGATGCTGGTGACCTCCGTGGTCACCCTGGCGCGGCTCGGCTACCCGTGCTCGGCGGACGACCTGGCGCCCTACGCGCGCGCGGGGCGGCAACTGGCCGTGACGGACCTGGACTTGATCGAGCGGTACGAGTCGCCGGACGAGCAGCTTGAGGCGGCGGTGGCGCTGACCGTGCTGTACGAGCCGGTGCTGCTGAGTCTGCGCCGCATCGCGCAGGCGGAGGAGTCGGACGACCGCTACACCCCCTCCGGCTCCGGGGCGGCGGCCCGAGAGCGGGCATGACGAAGGGGCCCTCCCTGACGGGAAGGCCCCTTGCCGTTTCTGTACCCCCGACCGGATTCGAACCGGCGCTACCGCCTTGAGAGGGCGGCGTGCTAGGCCGCTACACAACGGGGGCTCTAGCGATCCTGCGCTGCCACATCACACATGGCGGGCACACGATCAGTACTACGCTGGGCTACCAGGACTCGAACCTAAACTAACGGAACCAGAAACCGTCGTGCTGCCAATTACACCATAGCCCAATGTGGTCTAGACCAGGTCTAGTACCGACAGTACCCCCGACCGGATTCGAACCGGCGCTACCGCCTTGAGAGGGCGGCGTGCTAGGCCGCTACACAACGGGGGCCCTAGCGATCCTGCATCAGTGACAGTGGGTGCGACCCGATCTGTCCCCGCGGGAAGGATCTGTACCCCCGACCGGATTCGAACCGGCGCTACCGCCTTGAGAGGGCGGCGTGCTAGGCCGCTACACAACGGGGGCATTGTGGATGAGATCCACAGGTTGCAGATGAGCTCTGCGAGCTGGCCTACCAGGACTCGAACCTAGACTAACGGAACCAGAAACCGTCGTGCTGCCAATTACACCATAGGCCATCAAAGCGCCACCCCTTGACGGGGTTTTCTTTGACTTGCGCTTCCCGGCCGGACCTTTCGGCCCTCTCGGGCGGCGCAGGAAGAACATTACCCGAAGGTGGACGGCGCTCCAAAACGGGTATCGGTGCGCAGCAGCGCGGGCAGCTCGGAGAGGTCCCTGATGCGGTGCACGCCCGGCGGCCCCCCGCCCGCCGCGCCGCCGCGGTCGAGCCAGATGCCGAGGAGCCCCGCGTCCCTGGCGCCCCTGGCGTCGATCTCCGGCTGGTCGCCGACGTAGGCGATCTCCCCGGGCGCGAGGCCCAGGTGCGTGCAGGCCGCGAGGAAGGCCCCGGCGGCCGGCTTGGAGACGCCGAGGTCGGCGGCGCACAGCACGGCCTCGAACCGGTCGCGCACGCCGAGGACGCGCAGCTTGCGGTCCTGGACCATCAGGGCGGAGTTGGAGAGCACCGCGTGGCGGTAGCCGTCGGCGAGGGCGTCCAGGGCGGGGACGGTGTCGGGGAAGAGCGACCAGGCCGATTCGTAGTGCCCGACGTAGCGCGCGAACCAGGCGTCGACGTCGGGGTCGGCGAGGCCGGGGGCGTCGAGGAAGTCCCGCACCCGGTCGCGCCGCTGCTGCTCGAAGGTGACTCCGCCGGCGCTGAAGCGGGCCCAGTGCAGCTCGGTCAGCTCCTTCCAGCGGGCGAGGGCGAGCCGGGCGGACCCGTACCGCTCCAGGAGGCCCTCGGCGGCGAGGTGGGCGTGCATACCGGTGGCGTCGGCGCGCGCGTAGTCGAAGAGGGTGTCGTCGACGTCCCAGACCACGGCTTTGATCGGCATGCCCCGACCGTATGCGAAGGACCCGGGAGCCGTGGCGGCTTCCGGGTCCTTCGGTTCGTACGCGCGGCCGAGCCGCCCGCCGCTTACGCGGTCAGCTTCGCCAGGGCGGCGTCGACGCGGGCCAGGGCCTTCTCCTTGCCCAGGATCTCCAGGGACTCGAAGAGGGGCAGGCCGACCGTGCGGCCGGTGACGGCGACGCGGACCGGGGCCTGGGCCTTGCCGAGCTTGAGGCCGTGCTCCTCGCCCGCCGCGAGGACGGCGTCCTTGAGGGACTCGGGCGAGCTCCAGTCGGCCGCCTCCAGCTTGGCGCGGGCCGTGCGCAGCAGGGCGTCGGAGCCCTCCTTCATGGCCTTCGTCCAGGACGGCTCGTCGAAGACCGGCTCCGCGCGGAACAGGAAGTCGACGTTGGCCGTGATCTCGGAGAGGACCTTCAGGCGGGTCTGCGCGTGCGGCGCAATGGCCTGCCAGGCGGCCTCGTCGAACTCCTCGGGCGCCCAGTTGGCGTGCGGGGCCCGCAGCCAGGGCTCGCAGGCCTCGGCGAAGGTCTTCACGTCCAGCATGCGGATGTGGTCGGCGTTGATCGCCTCGGCCTTCTTCAGGTCGAAGCGGGCCGGGTTGGCGTTCACGTCCGCGAGGTCGAACTTGCCGACCATCTCCGGGATGGTGAAGACGTCCTGGTCGGCGGAGAACGACCAGCCGAGGAGCGACAGGTAGTTCAGCAGGCCCTCGGGGAGGAAGCCGCGCTCGCGGTAGAGGTTCAGGGACGCCTGCGGGTCACGCTTGGAAAGCTTCTTGTTGCCCTCGCCCATGACGTACGGCAGGTGGCCGAACTCGGGGATCGTCTTCGCGATGCCCAGCTCGATCAGCGCCTTGTAGAGGGCGATCTGCCGGGGGGTGGAGGAGAGCAGGTCCTCGCCGCGCAGGACATGGGTGATCTCCATCAGGGCGTCGTCGACCGGGTTGACCAGCGTGTACAGCGGGGCGCCGTTGGCACGCACGATGCCGTAGTCGGTGACGTTCTCGGCCTGGACGGTGATCTCGCCGCGGACCAGGTCGGTGAAGGTGGTGGCCTCGTCGGGCATCCGGAAGCGGACGATGTGGCTGCGTCCCTCGGCCTCGTACGCCTGCTTCTGCTCGTCGGTGAGGTCGCGGCAGTGGCCGTCGTAGCCGGACGGCTTGCCGGCGGCGCGGGCGGCCTCGCGGCGGGCGTCGAGCTCCTCGGTGGTGCAGTAGCACGGGTAGGCGTAGCCGCCGTCGAGGAGCTTGTCGGCCACGTCCTTGTAGACGTCCATGCGCTGCGACTGGCGGTAGGGCGCGTGGGGGCCGCCGACCTCGGGGCCCTCGTCCCAGTCGAAGCCCAGCCAGCGCATCGAGTCCAGGAGCTGCTCGTACGACTCCTCCGAGTCGCGCGCCGCGTCGGTGTCCTCGATGCGGAAGACCAGGGTGCCCTCGTTGTGCCGGGCGTAGGCCCAGTTGAACAGGGCGGTGCGGACCAGGCCCACGTGGGGGTTGCCGGTCGGCGAGGGACAGAAACGTACGCGTACGGGGGTCGCGTTAGCCACGCTTGATCACCTTGTTGGTGAGAGTGCCGATGCCTTCGATGGTGACGGCGACCTCGTCGCCGACGTTGAGGGGGCCGACCCCTGCCGGGGTGCCCGTGAGGATGACGTCGCCGGGGAGCAGCGTCATGGCCTCGGAGATGTTGACGATCAGATCCTCGATGGAGTGGATCATCTCGCTGGTGCGGCCGAGCTGCCGCTGCCGGCCGTTGACCGTGCACTGGACCGTGAGGTCGCTCGCGGCGGCCAGGTCGAGCCCGGTCTCCACCCAGGGGCCGAGCGGGCACGCGCTGTCGAAGCCCTTGGCGCGGGCCCACTGCTTCTCGCGGCGCTGCACGTCGCGTGCGGTGACGTCGTTCGCGCAGGTGTAGCCGAAGATCACGTCCTTGACCCGCTCGCGCGGGACCTCGCGGCACATGCGGCCGATGACCACGGCCAGCTCGGCCTCGTGGTGCAGCTCCTCGGAGAACGAGGGGTACGTGATGGCGTCGCCGGAGCCGACCAGCGAGGTGGACGGCTTGAGGAAGGCGAAGGGCGCGTCCGGCACTTCGTTGCCGAGCTCCGCCGCGTGCTCCGCGTAGTTGCGGCCGTAGGCCACGATCTTGTTCGGGAGCACCGGCGGCAGCAGGCGGACCTTGCTCAGCGGGACCTTGGTGCCGGACAGCTCGAAGTCGGCGTACGGGATGCCCTTGATGATGTCGAGGACGAGCTCGCCCTCCTTGCCGGGGGCGCTCTCCCCCTCGACCGCGCCGTAACCGACATTGCCGTCGATGGAGAACCTGGCGATGCGCACGCTCTAGCCTCTTGAGGTGGGTGAAGTCTGACGACCCAGGCTAACGCGGTGGCCTGCGGCCCGCTGACGACTTGTCCCCGGGGTGCCGCCGGGCTTCGCCCTGGTGCGCCGGGCTCCGCCCTGGTGCCGCATGGCCGCCCCTTGGCTTCCCGGCCGCGCCCCGGGGCTTCGTCGCTGCGTGTCGCCGCTTCGCGGCTCGTCCTCAAACGCCGGACGGGCTGGGACACCGGCCCCCCCGGCTTATCCGCGACCACCGGGCGAGCTGGGAGTTGCTGCCGTCCCGCGGCTCGCCCTCGGCCGCCGGGCGGGGGCTCAGGCGGCCGTCGGGGTCTCCGGGGCGACCATCAGGATCGTGCGCTTCGGGTTGGCCGTCTGGGCCGGCAGTTCGACTGCGTGCTGCGGCTGCTCCGGCGCCGCCTGGACGCCCTCGGCGTCCTTGAGGTGCGCGAGCGTGGTGCGGCGCGGGTTGGCTATGTTTCGGAACATCGTCGAGTGCACAGTCTTCATCTGCTGTTCGGCCCTTGTCGGTTGAGGCGCCTCGTGACGGACGCGGGTTGTCGGATTCGCCATCCCTGTAAAGCGTCAGGCTAAACATCCAATTCCCGGCCAAAGTCCGGAAGACGCCATGATCTTCATGTGAGTTTGCTCACGACGGAGCAGGCAAAACGGTCAATTCGCACTCACCGACACCCCCTCGGAAACGGACATTGCGCCACTGAAGGCATCATTCCGCTCCTGATCATGAAGACTGGGACACCCCCTCCCCGTAGTGGCTACGGCATGAAAGGTCCGTTTTCTTCTAGATCACTTTCTACGTCTCGTGACCCTCCACTCACGCCGCGTCACCCCCGTGCGGGCGCGGCACACGGGCCTTGTTGGAGATCCTGCACTGTGCTGGAATTCCCGGGACCGCCGCGGGATCGAAACCGGCGCGCAGGGGCGCAACGCAGCGCCGAGTGGCGGCGGGAGGGGGAAGCAGCGCCGGTCACTCACGACCACCCATGGGGCGTCTCACGCCCCACGACGCCGACACCGTCCCGCCGTCATGCGGCAGGACGCCTGGTCCAGAGGTTGCGACGCTAGTGCAGGGACGTTTCAAGAGGGATGGCAAGGGGTCTCCCCAGGCCGGCCGAGGGGAAGCCGCGGCGGAGCCGGAGCGCGGCGGCAACGACCGCGGCTCCTCGCCCCAGCACGCCCAGAACCCCGGCCAGGGCCTGCCAGGCGACGGCGGCCAGGGAGCCGCGCGCCAGGGCGTGACGGGCAGCGGTCCGGCGGCTCCCCCCGCCAAGGACACCAAGGGCAAGGGCCCGTCCGGCGCCAAGGCGCCCAGCGGCCCCGGCTCGCGCATGGCCCTGCGCAACTGGCGCATCTCCACCCGCCTGGTCTCGCTGCTCGCGCTCCCCGTGATCACCGCGACCACGCTGGGCGGGCTCCGCATCAACTCGTCCCTGGACGAGATCCAGCAGCTCGACAACATGAAGCTGCTGACCGACATGACCAAGCAGGCGACCGCGCTCGCCGTGGCGCTCCAGGAGGAGCGCGACAAGTCCGCGGGCCCCCTCGCCCACGGCGCGAACGCCTCGGACTACACGGTCAAGGGCGCCCGCGAGAAGACCGACCGGGTCTACCGGGAGTTCCTGCGCGGCACCCAGAACCTGAACGACTCCGACGGCGAGAACGGCCTCCTCGGCGTCCGCCACAGCGCCGTCCAGATCACCCAGCAGCTCCAGGGCATCAACGACGTCCGCAAGAAGGCCTACAAGGACGAGAAGTCGACCTCGCAGACGGTCGAGGCCTACAGCCAGCTCGTCGAGCAGCTCCTCGCGCTGTCGCAGGACATGGCGCAGGCCACGTCCAACCCCGAGATGATCCAGCGCACCCGCGCCCTGGCCGCGTTCTCCTCGGCCAAGGAGTACGCGTCGGTGCAGCGCGCGATCATCGCCGCCGCGCTGCCCGCGAACGACAGCGAATACGGCAAGATGTCCGAGACGGACCGCACCTTCGGCCTCAGCGCCAACACGAAGGAGCGCTCGGAGCTGGTCTCGTTCAGCAAGATCTACGCCGGCAACCCCGACGAGCTGACGAAGCCCATCGACGGCGGCAACGTCGCCATCAAGGAAGCCAACGAGTACGCCAAGCGCGTGCTCGAACAAGAGGGCGGCATCAAGCTCCAGGACAAGCGGTCCTACAAGGACTGGATCGACGCCGACACCACCAAGATCGACGCGATGGGCAAGATCGAGCTCACGCTGCTCAACGAGATGGAGCAGAAGGCCCGCGAGCTGCGCAACGAGTCGGAGCAGTCGGCCATCCTCAACGGTGCGCTGATCCTGCTCGTGCTCGGCGTGTCGCTCGTCGGCGCCTTCGTCGTCGCCCGGTCCATGATCCGCTCGCTGCGCCGCCTCCAGGACACCGCCACCAAGGTCGCCCAGGACCGCCTGCCCGAGCTGGTCAAGCAGCTCTCCGAGTCCGACCCGCAGGACGTCGACACCTCCGTCGAGTCGGTCGGTGTGCACTCCAGGGACGAGATCGGCCAGGTGGCCGCGGCCTTCGACGACGTGCACCGCGAGGCCGTCCGCCTCGCCGCCGAGCAGGCCCTCCTCCGGGGCAACGTCAACGCGATGTTCACCAACCTCTCGCGGCGTTCCCAGGGCCTCATCCAGCGCCAGCTCTCGCTCATCTCCGAGCTGGAGTCGCGCGAGGCCGACCCCGACCAGCTCTCCTCGCTGTTCAAGCTCGACCACCTCGCGACCCGCATGCGCCGTAACGGCGAGAACCTCCTCGTCCTCGCCGGTGAGGAGCCGGGCCGCCGCTGGACGCGGCCCGTCCCGCTCGTCGACGTGCTGCGTGCCGCCGCGTCCGAGGTGGAGCAGTACGAGCGCATCGAGCTGTCCGCGGTGCCCTCGACCGAGGTCGCCGGACGCGTCGTCAACGACCTCGTGCACCTCCTCGCCGAGCTGCTCGAGAACGCGACGTCGTTCTCCTCGCCGCAGACCAAGGTGAAGGTCACCGGTCACGCGCTGCCCGACGGCCGCGTGCTCATCGAGATCCACGACACCGGTATCGGCCTCTCCCCCGAGGACCTCGCCGCGATCAACGAGCGGCTCGCGTCGCCGCCGACCGTGGACGTCTCCGTCTCCCGCCGCATGGGCCTCTTCGTGGTCGGCCGCCTCTCGCAGCGCCACGGCATCCGCATCCAGCTCCGCCCCTCCGACTCCGGTGGTACGACCGCGCTGGTCATGCTGCCCGTCGACGTCGCCCAGGGCGGCAAGAAGATGCCGGGCAAGCCCGGTGGCCCCGGCCCGACGGGTGGCCCCGCCGCCGCCCAGGCCGCGGCCGGTGCCGCCGCCGCGCGCCGCGGTGTCGGCGCGGGCAACGCGAACCCCGCGCTCGGCCAGGGCCCAGGACCCGTCGGCGGTCCGGGCCGCGGCGGCCCCGCGCTCAGCGGTGGTCCCGGCGGCCCCGGCGGCCCCGGTGCGGGTGCGCCCGGCCGCCAGGGTGCCGGTGCCGGTGGTCCGCGGCAGCAGGTCGCGGGGGGTTCCGGCCCGCGGGCCGCGCTGCCCTCCAGGGACGCCGGCCAGCAGCAGCGTCCGGCGGGGGCTCCCGCGGGACGGCAGCCGCAGGCGCCGCAGGGCGGCCGTGGCGGAGCACCGCAGCCGCCGGTCCCCCAGCAGCGTACGAACGCCATGGACCCGCAGGGCGACGCCGGCGACCAGGGGCGCCGGCCGCAGCTGCCGCCCCGTGGCAGCGGCCCCCGTGCCGAGCTGCCCGGCGGCAACCCGCAGCCCCGCGTGCCCAGCTGGAGCGACGAGAACGCGCAGCCGCAGAGGGCGCGCGAGCCCTTCGACACCCCGCGCGGTCACGAGGAGCACGAGGCGACCGGGCAGTACCCGCAGCCCGCGCTGCCCGCCGACGACCGGCAGGGCCCCGGCTCGACCGCCGAGTTCGCCCGCCCCGACTTCGACGCGCCGCCGCCCGGTCCCCAGGCGCCGCAGGACGCCGACGCCACGGGCCAGTTCGTCCGCTCGGACGTCTTCGGCAACCCCGGTGACGCCCGGCAGGCCCCGCAGCAGCCGCAGGACCAGGGCAACGGCCCCGCCCGGCGCGGCAACCGGGAGATGCCCGACTACACCGTGCCGCGCCCGCCCGCGCCCCGCCGGGGCCAGGGCGAGCCGCAGCAGGGCTTCCCCCAGCAGCCGCAGCAGCACCAGCCGCCGCAGCACCAGGACCAGCCGCAGCAGCAGGACCCGCAGAACCGGCAGCCGCACCAGAACCACCAGCAGCAGCAGCACGGTCTGCCCTCGGAGCTGGAGGCGCCCCTGCCTCCCGACGCCGGTCTCGGTGACGGACCCACTCCGCTGTACGACACGCTGGAGACCAACTGGTTCCAGCAGCAACAGCAGAGCCGTCAGGCCGCGCAGGAGCCGCAGCGGGCCCACGGGCAGGAGCCGCGGCACGACCAGCAGCACGGCCGGCGCCCGGAGCCGCAGCGGAGCCCGCAGCAGAACCGGCAGGCCCCCGAAGCGGCGCCCGAGCAGGCCCAGCAGCCCCAGCGGCCGCTGCCCTCCCGTCCGCTGCCCTCGCGCCCGATGGGCCAGGAGCCGGCCCCGGCACTGACCCCCGAGGCGGGCAGCGGCAACGGCGTGGGAGCCGGCGCCGCCTCCAACTGGCGCACCTCTCCCAACGACGAACTGGGCCGCCAGGCCGAGCGCGTCCGGCAGCCCACCGCGGGCGGCGTCACCACCTCCGGTCTGCCGCGCCGCGTCCCGCGGGCCAACCTGGTCGCGGGCACGGCCCAGCAGCAGCAGGACAGCACAGGTCCGCAGGTCTCGCGTGCCCCCGAAGAGGTACGTGGCCGGCTGACGAATCTCCGTCGGGGCATCCAGCAGGGTCGCCAGGCCGGCACCGGCCAGACCGGCAGTTTCCCTCGCCCCACTCACCAGCAGGAGCGTTAGTTGAGTCCGATGAGCCAGGCGGCACAGAATCTGAACTGGTTGATCACCAACTTCGTGGACAACACCCCCGGGGTGTCCCACACGGTCGTGGTCTCCGCCGACGGCCTCCTTCTGGCCATGTCCGAAGGGTTCCCGCGGGACCGCGCCGACCAGCTCGCCGCGGTCGCCTCCGGCCTGACCTCCCTCACGGCCGGGGCCTCCCGGATCTTCGAGGGCGGCACCGTCACGCAGACCGTGGTGGAGATGGAGCGGGGGTTCCTCTTCATCATGTCGGTCTCCGACGGCTCCTCCCTCGCCGTGCTCGCCCACCCCGAGTGCGACATCGGCCTCGTCGGCTACGAGATGGCGCTGCTCGTGGACCGGGCGGGCGCCGTCCTCACCCCGGACCTCCGCGCCGAGCTGCAGGGGAGCCTGCTCCACTAGCCCGCAGCAGCCCGGTACGCACGAAGCATTGCCCCTTCGGCCGCCCCACCGACCGAACGAACTGACCAACCGTCCGGCCGCCACACTGCCCCCACCGGCTCTGTCAGACGGCACACGCAGATGACCTGCTGTCCCGCCCGGAGGATCCATGACCCCGCCCACCGCCTCTCACAACCCGTACGGCGATGCCTCGTACGGAATGGAAGGCGACCAGCCGCTGGTGCGTCCCTATGCGATGACCGGCGGCCGGACCCGGCCGCGCTACCAGCTCGCCATAGAGGCGCTGGTGAGCACCACGGCCGACCCGGCGCAGCTGATGGGGCTGCTCCCCGAGCACCAGCGGATCTGCCACCTCTGCCGTGAGGTCAAGTCGGTGGCCGAGGTCTCCGCGCTCCTTTCGATGCCGCTCGGCGTCGCCCGGATTCTGGTGGCGGACCTGGCGGAGGCCGGACTTGTCGCCATCCACCAGCCCGGCGGCGACGAGTCCGCCGGCGGCCAGCCTGACGTGACACTGCTCGAAAGGGTGCTCAGTGGACTTCGCAAGCTCTAACGGCTCGGACTCAGGCCGTTCCACCACTTCTGCCAAGATCGTGGTGGCGGGCGGCTTCGGCGTGGGCAAGACCACGTTCGTGGGGGCCGTCTCGGAGATCAACCCGCTGCGCACCGAGGCCGTCATGACGTCCGCGTCCGCGGGCATCGACGACCTCACCCACACCGGGGACAAGACCACCACGACGGTGGCCATGGACTTCGGCCGCATCACCCTGGACCAGGACCTGATCCTGTACCTCTTCGGTACGCCCGGTCAGGACCGCTTCTGGTTCATGTGGGACGACCTGGTCCGCGGCGCCATCGGCGCGGTCGTCCTCGTCGACACCCGCCGCCTCGCCGACTGCTTCCCCGCGGTCGACTACTTCGAGAACTCGGGCCTCCCCTTCGTGATCGCCCTCAACGGATTCGACGGCCACCAGCCGTACACCCCGGAAGAGGTGCGCGAAGCACTCCAGATCGGGCCGGGCACGCCGATCATCACGACGGACGCCCGACACCGTGCAGACGCAAAGAGCGGTCTGATCACGCTGGTCGAACACGCACTTATGGCACGACTCAAGTAGGTTGGTCTTATACGGTAGTTGCCGTAGACAACGCGGAGGCGCCTGTGTCCTTTGACACGAGTGCACGCCGTGTTCATAACGTTTCGACAGAGAATTGCCAGGTGGCCGCCACGCGACGCGGTCACCTGGTTTCGCTGCGCGCACGAGAGCCCCGCCTTTTGGCGGGGCTCGCTCTTTATGACCGATTTATCTGAGGCTTACACCACTCGGAGGTTCCGCTTCCCGGTGTTTGGTCCAGCAGCGTCTGACGTGCTGGAATGCGCTGAACTGCCCAGTAGCACGGGCCTTGGAGACGACAGCGGCACGACACGAGTGGTGCCGCCGCCGAGAGGTTGTTGGTCGAGTGAGGCGAAGCAAGACGAGCCCCGCGGCACCCCCCACGGGAACACCGGGGGACGCGCGGGGCAACTTCACCCCGCCGCCGCGCACAGCGGCGTCCCCCGTTGACGTGACCGCCACATCCGGCAACGAGCCCCCGGCTCCCTCCGGCGGGCGGATGTCCCCGCGCAACTGGCGTGTGCCCACGAGACTGAACGCGATCCTGCTCATACCCGTGCTCGTCGGCCTCGTCATGGGCGGCTTCCAGGTGAAGGGCTCGATCGACACCTGGAGCGAGGCCCAGGACGCCGAGAACACCGCCCGCCTGGTGCGGGCCTCCCTCGACTACGGCAACCGGCTCATCGAGGAGCGCGACCTCACCGCGGCTCCGCTGCTGAGCGGCAAGCGGAACGACCCGGCCGTCGTCAAGGCCCGCAAGGCCACCGACGAGGCCGCCGCCGCGTTCAAGGCGGCCACCGAGAAGATGCCGGACAAGGAGGGGCTGAACCGCCGCCTCGCCGGCTTCCGCAAGGTCGAGCCCCACCTCGCCCCGCTCCGCCAGAACGCGTACACCACCAAGCTCAGCGGCGTGAAGACCGAAGAGGGCTACGTCGCCATCCAGCACCCCCTGATGGAGTTCGCCAACGAACTCGGCCTGGGCACCGGCAACATCACCAGCTACGGCCGCACCGTCTACGCGATCTCCCTCTCCAAGGCCGCGCTCTCGCTCCAGCGGTCCATCGGCACGCACCTCCTGGTCGAGCCCGGCCCCGGCAACGGCTCCCTGGCCCTCCAGCGCACCTCTCTCGCCTCGTACGCCTACCTCGAACGCATCGCCATCGAGGAGTACACCGGCGGCGGCACCCCCGAGGACGTCGCCAAGCTGGAGCAGATGGAGAAGGACCTGACGGCCGCGGGCGAGAAGCAGGCCAAGGAGGCCGCCGCCGACGCCAAGACCCAGGACAAGACCTTCGTCCCGCCGCCCTCGCAGGAGAAGATGGTCTCGGCCATCGCGGGCCTGGAGAGCACCCAGCCGAGCGCGCGCGCCGCGCTGGCCGGCAAGGGCATCACCCGCGAGGGCTGGTGGGCGACCACCACCGCCAAGTTCGACGCCTACCGCACCATCGAGTCGGACCTCGCCGACAAGGCCGTGGACGAGGCGTCCGACATCGCCGCCGACGCCCAGCGCAACGCGTACATCACCGGCGCCATCGTGGTCCTCGCGTTGCTCGCCGCCTTCATCCTGGCCGGGCTCATGGCCCGCCAGATGTCCACGGCGATGCGGCGTCTGCGCACCGCGGCCTTCGGCATCGCCGAGCAGCGCCTGCCGATGCTGGTCGACCAGCTCTCGCGCACCGACCCGGGCCGCGTCGACACCCGGGTGGAGCCCATCCCGATCAACTCCACGGACGAGATCGGCGAGGTCGCCCGCGCCTTCGACCAGGTGCACCGCGAGGCCGTGCGGCTCGCCGCCGAGCAGGCACTGCTCCGGGGCAACATCAACGCGATCTTCACCAACCTCTCGCGCCGCAACCAGTCGCTGATCGAGGGCCAGCTGACCCTCATCACCGACCTGGAGAACAACGAGGCCGACCCGGACCAGCTGGAGTCGCTCTTCCGCCTGGACCACCTGGCGACCCGTATGCGCCGCAACGGCGAGAACCTCCTCGTCCTCTCCGGCGAGGAGCCGGGCCGCCGCTGGGACCAGCCGGTCCCGCTGGTCGACGTCCTGCGCGCCGCCTCGTCCGAGGTGGAGCAGTACGAGCGCATCGAGCTCTCCGGGGTGCCGGAGGCCGAGATCCACGGCCTCGCCGTGACCGACCTCGTGCACCTGCTCGCCGAGCTCCTGGAGAACGCCACCACGTTCTCCTCGCCGCAGACCAAGGTCCGGGTGACCGCGACCCGGCTGCCCGACGGCCGCATCATGGTCGAGATCCACGACAAGGGCATCGGCCTCACCGCCGAGGACTTCGCGGACATCAACCACAAGCTGGCCAACCCGCCGACCGTGGACGCCGCGATCTCGCAGCGCATGGGCCTGTTCGTGGTCGGGCGGCTCGCCGACCGGCACGGCATCCGCGTCCAGCTCCGCCCCTCGGGCGAGCAGGCGGGCACGACCTCGCTCGTCATGCTGCCGGACCCGATCACGCACGGTGGCGGTGGCGAGCAGCAGGGCCAGGACGAGTTCACCGTCTCGCAGATCATCCCTGAGCAGCAGACCCTTGAGGCCGAGCCGATACGCACGGCCGCCGAGCTGGGCTTCGACGACAGCCGGTACCACGGTGGCCAGGAGGCCCAGCCGCAGCTCGACCCCGTCGGCCGCTCCCTGATGCGCGAGGAGCGCAGGGCCGCCCTCGAAGCGCAGGCCCAGCAGCCGGGCGGCGACCGCCCGCTCTTCCGCGACGAGGTCGAACCGCGCCCCCGGCAGGGCGGCTACGACCAGCAGGCGCCCGCCTACGACCAGCAGGGCCCGTACGAGCAGCAGCCTTCGTACGACCAGCAGGCCGGGTACGACCAGCAGGCCGGCTTCGACCAGCAGAGCGGCTTCGACCAGCAGGGCGGGTACGACCAGACCGCTCCCGCGTACGAGGGGCAGAACGCCGGCTTCGACCAGCAGGCGCCCTCCTACGACCAGCAGCAGCCCGGGTACGACCAGCAGGGCGGCTTCGGCCAGGGCCAGGACCAGCAGGGTTACGGGAACGAGCAGTACTTCCCCGGCCAGGACGGCTACCAGGACGGTTACCAGAACGGCCGGCAGGACGTGCCGGTCAGCTATCCGGAGCGGTCCCAGCAGGACGACTGGCCCACCGGCGACGGCCACCAGGGCGGGTACCAGAACGAGTACGCCCAGGAACCGGAATCTGTCCGGGCCGACCCCGCGGACGAGGCGGAACGCGTAGGCTTCGACCGTCCCGGTCCGGTCCCGTCCACCGTCCACGAAATGACCGACGCGGGCCTCCCGCGCCGCGGTTCGGCCGGCTCGGGCGGCAACGGAAGCGCCCCCGCCGGTTCACCGCGGACATCCGACACCGAGGGCGACTCCGGCAGCGACACCTGGCGTTCGTCCAACGACGAGCGCTGGCAGCGGGCCGAGCGCCTCAAGGAGCCGAAGGCGGGCGGGGTCACCTCGTCCGGGCTCCCGCGGCGGGTTCCCAAGGCCAATCTGGTCGAGGGCACCGCCGAGCAGACCCCCCAGGGAGGCCCCCAGGTCTCCCGCGACCCCGAGGACGTTCGGGGCCGGCTGAGCAATCTCCGCCGGGGCGTCCAGCGCGGACGCACCGTGAGCAGTGACACGAACGGCCAGGGCTTCAGCCCTGACAGCACCTACAACCAGGAGCGTTAGTGTGAGCCCGATGAGCCAGGCGGCGCAGAACCTGAACTGGTTGATCACCAACTTCGTGGACAACACCCCCGGGGTGTCCCACACGGTGGTGGTCTCCGCCGACGGACTCCTTCTGGCGATGTCCGAAGGCTTCCCCCGCGACCGTGCCGACCAGCTCGCGGCCGTCGCGTCGGGTCTGACCTCCCTCACGGCCGGGGCCTCCCGGATCTTCGAGGGCGGTGCGGTGACCCAGACCGTTGTGGAGATGGAGCGAGGATTTCTCTTCATCATGTCCATTTCCGACGGTTCTTCCCTCGCAGTTCTCGCCCACCCCGATGCGGACATCGGCCTCGTCGGGTACGAAATGGCACTTCTCGTCGATCGTGCGGGCACTGTTCTCACACCGGACCTGCGCGCGGAGCTCCAGGGGAGCCTTCTCAACTAACAGACAAGCGGTGCGTTTTCGCGTCCCGTGCCCGTAAGGTTTCGGGACGCGGCTCCACAGTGATGGTGCCCGGCACAGTCGGAGGAGGAAGCAACGTGGCAACACCCCCAGACGGTCCGTCATCGGCGAACTGGTCCCCTGGTCATGGTCAGGGCGGCCAGTACGACGGCGGGGCCAACCGGTACGACTTCCCCTCCGCGCCGCGCCACCGCCGGCAGCCGTACGCGCAGCCCCAGCAGCCGGGGCCGCGCCCGTACGACCAGGGTGCGCCGGGCCGCGCGCCCCGCATCCAGCCGGTACAGCCGCAGCGGCGCGCCCCCGCACCGGCGCCCGCCGGGTCGGCGAACAACCCCCTGGTCCGCCCGTACGCCATGACGGGCGGCCGCACCAGGCCCCGCTACCAGCTCGCCATCGAGGCGCTGGTGCACACCACCGCGCAACCGCACCAGCTCCAGGGCCAGTTGCCCGAGCACCAGCGGATCTGCAACCTGTGCCACGAGATCAAGTCGGTTGCCGAGATCTCGGCACTGCTCACCATCCCCCTCGGCGTCGCCCGAATCCTCGTAGCCGACCTGGCGGAGGCCGGACTCGTCGCCATCCACCAGCCCGGCGGCGACGAGTCCGCCGGCGGCCAGCCAGACGTGACACTGCTCGAAAGGGTGCTCAGTGGACTTCGCAAGCTCTAGCGGCGGAGCAACAGCCCGCTCCACCACCAGCGCGAAAATCGTGGTGGCGGGCGGCTTCGGCGTGGGCAAGACCACGTTCGTCGGGGCGGTCTCTGAGATCAACCCGCTGCGCACCGAGGCCGTCATGACGTCCGCGTCCGCGGGCATCGACGACCTCACCCACACCGGGGACAAGACGACGACCACCGTCGCCATGGACTTCGGCCGCATCACCCTGGACCAGGACCTGATCCTGTACCTCTTCGGTACGCCGGGCCAGGACCGCTTCTGGTTCATGTGGGACGACCTGGTCCGCGGCGCCATCGGCGCGGTCGTCCTCGTCGACACCCGCCGCCTCGCCGACTGCTTCCCCGCGGTCGACTACTTCGAGAACTCGGGCCTCCCCTTCGTGATCGCCCTCAACGGCTTCGACGGCCACCAGCCGTATACCCCCGACGAGGTCCGCGAAGCACTCCAGATCGGCCCGGACACCCCCATCATCACGACGGACGCCCGCCATCGCGCGGACGCCAAGAGCGCGCTGATCACCTTGGTCGAACACGCGCTGATGGCCCGGCTCCGCTGACGTACGCTCTCTTTCCCGTACGCGGACAGGGCCCGCACGCCTCGGCGTGCGGGCCCTGTCCGTTCACCGTACGCGGGGCCGCCGCCCACGCCGTGCGGACGAGGAAGCGGCAACGACGAACGCCGGACGGCTCCGAGAGGAGCCGTCCGGCGTTCGTGGGGTCGAAGGTCAGCCCTGCCAGCTGTGGGGGGCGCGGAAGCCCGGGGTGCGCTCCAGGCGGCGCCAGCCGGCCTTGTCGCGGCCTCGGCGCGGAGCCGGGGCGGGCTGGGCGGCGGCGCGGGCCAGCAGGATCGCGGTGATGGCCGCGACCTCTTCGGGCTCGGCGTGGCCCTTTTCCACTCGGATGTCGGGGGGAGTCATCTGCGGCGTTCTCCTTGTGGGTACTGCGGCGCGGGACTACTGCGGCGGGTTGCCGTGCTTGCGCGAGGGCAGGTCGGCGTGCTTGTTGCGGAGCATGGCCAGGGAGCTGATCAGGACCTCGCGGGTCTCCGCCGGGTCGATGACGTCGTCGACCAGGCCGCGTTCCGCCGCGTAGTACGGGTGCATCAGCTCGGTCTTGTACTCCTTGACCATGCGGGCGCGCATGGCCTCGGGGTC
>NZ_JBFAHX010000064.1:0-33912 GCF_040654435.1 Streptomyces sp. NPDC050703 | reverse complement strand
CCGACGCGACCGACAGGGAGCGCCCTTTACTGGCGGGGCGGAACCGCCACACTCCCGGAGAACCGGGCGGCCCCGGCAACCGGGCAACGCCCCCGCCCCACCGAAGCCGGCGGCCCCGGCACGGTGAGCTCGACCCACAGCACCTTTCCTCGGCTGCCGAACAAGTCGTCGCCCAGCGGTGACCCTCCCCAGGCGTCCGCCCACTCCCGCACCATGCGCAGGCCCCGGCCCCCCTCGCCGTCCGCCGGCGCGGGCCCGGGGGACGCGTACCGCGCCGGCGGCCTGTCGAAGGGTGGAGGGATGTGCGGGTCGGTGTCCCACACGCCGACCCGTACGCCGCGCCCACCGTCGAGGCCGCGCAGCCGCATCGCCGCGGGGCCCTTCGTGTGGCTGTACGCGTTGGTGACCATCTCCGATGCCAACAGCTCGGCCACGTCCGTCAGTTCCGCCATGCCGTACCCGGCGAGGACGGCTCGCAGCGTCTGCCGGGCGACCCGGGGCGCACGGGGGTCGTGGGGCAGGTGAAGGACGTACGACCAGACCCCGACCGGGGCTACGGTGACCATGATGCCTCCTTGGCATGAGGGGGTTCGCCCGCTCGACAGGTCCTGCCTCAGCAGTGGCTGTGCCGCGCCTCCAGCAGGCAGCGGTGCTCTTCCGCCAAGCAGGGGTGGGCAGTTGGGCGGTTCCCCCACACCGTAGGCTGCGGAAGCTGAAGGTTTTGCAGGAAACAGCAAAAGCTTCAGGGATGGCCCTCGTGTGGGTGATGCCCCTGCCAGGTGTACGGAACGGAGAGGCCATGGCACCCAGGAGCGCACCGACTGCGCGCCGTCTTCGGATCGGCATCGAGCTGCGACGGCTCCGCGAGCGCGCGGGCATGACCGCCGCCGAGGCGGCCAGAGAGCTCGGCACCACTCAGGCCCAGATGAGCAACATCGAGGCCAATCGCTTCGGGATCAGCGCCGAGCGGGTGCAGACGCTGGCTCACATCTACTGCTGCACCGACCAGCCGCTGGTCGACGCCCTCGCCGCCATGGCGGCCGACCGCACCCGGGGGTGGTGGGAGGAGTACCGCGAAGCGATGCCTTCGCCCCTGCTGGACCTGGCCGAGATGGAGCATCACGCGACAGCTCTCCGCGTGGCGCAGGTCATCAACATCCCCGGCCTGCTCCAGACCCCGGAGCACGCACGCGCGCTCTTCCGGGAAGCCGTGACGACCTTGCGCCCCCACGAGATCGAGCACCGCGTGTCCCACCGCGTGAAACGCCAGGCGGTGCTCTTCCGCGACCGCCCCGTGCCGTACACCGCGATCGTCCACGAAGCCGCACTGCGCATGCAGTTCGGCGGCCGCGACGTGGCCAGGGCCCAGCTCTCTCATCTGGCCGAGATCAGCCACGCACCGCACGTCACGCTGCGCGTCATCCCGTTCGACGGTACGTCGTTCCCGACGGCGGGCCAGGGGCTGGACTACGCGTACGGGCCGGTGACGGCCCTGGACACGGCCCAACTGGACACCACGCACGGCAGTGAGTTCATCGACGCGGCCGGCCAGCTGGAGACCTACCGGCTGGTGCTCGACCGCATGGAGCAGGTCGCACTGGCGCCCGGCGCGTCCCGCGACCTCATTCACCGCATCTCGAAAGACACCTGACAGCTCCGACCAGGAAGCCCCGTGACAGAACTCGACTGGCAGAAGTCCACCTACAGCGAGGTGGCCTCCTCCTGCATCTACATAGCCACCACGACCCCCACGCCGCGTCCCCCAACGGAACCATCCATCCGCCTCCGCGAGAGCGACGCCCCCCATAAGATCCTTGGCACCACCCCCGCCGTCCTCGCCACTCTGATCTCCGCCCTCAAGGGAGCCGCCCCATGACCGGCGCCGCAGCAAGCTCCTGGGAGCCCTCCGCCCCCGGCATCCTCGCGTTGCCCTCCGGGCGGCTCCTGCGGGGGCGGGGGCTTCGGCATCCGCTGCCCGAGGGGGACGTGCCCGGCTTCGGGGTGTATCTGCTCGGCAAGGAGCCCGCACCCCTCCCCTGGGAGCACGTCTGGCTGCGGTGGCCGGACTTCCGGCTGCCCAGGGACAGGGCGCGGGCCGGGGACGTGCTGCGCGACGCCTGGTCGCGGGCCGAGGGCGAGCGGGTCGAGGTGGCCTGCGGCGGCGGGCGGGGGCGGACCGGGACCGCCCTCGCCTGCATCGCCGTACTGGACGGCGTTCCGGCGGCCGAGGCCGTGGCGTACGTGCGGGCGGGGTATGACCGCCGCGCCGTGGAGACGCCCTGGCAGCGGCGGTACGTGGAGCGGTTCGCGGGCCGCGGCTGACGGGGGTCAGCCGGCGGCCGGGCCCATGCCCCGTGCCGCCCCCGCCCCCGTGATCACCGAGGTCAGGCGGTGGACGTCGCGCGCCGTGCCCGTCACTCCCGAGAGGAACCCCTCGGCCCGCGGCGACGCCGACTCCGTCAGCCAGGCGGGGTCGATGTCGCAGACCGCCACCTTGACCTCCGTACCCGCGAGGGCGAGCGGCAGGGTGTGGACCACCGTCGAGGGGAAGCTGAGGACCGTGCGGCCGATGGGGCCGCGGCGGGCGATGAGCTCCAGGGGAAGGTCGGGTCGTACGACCTGGAGGCCCGTCTCGACCGCCAGGCGGTGCAGCTTCTCGGAGCTCTCGCGGCGGTGGGCGAAGTAGCGGGTCGCGCCGTGGCTGCGGGCGAGGGCCCGGACGGCCTCCAGGTAGCGGTCGGGGTCGACGACGCCCGTCTCGACCAGGGACGTGCCGACGAGGTCGGCGCCGCGCGTGATGCGGGGCGGCCCGAAGCGTTCACGGGTCCAGGCGAACGCGTTGACGGAGATCGTCACGCCGTCCGGTGCCGAGTCGATCGGCATGGAGGAGAAGACCTCCACGGCCCGCGTGCCGCCCGGCGTGAGGCGCCGCCGCGCCGAGGCCGAGACGGGGGCGAAGAGCAGGTCGCGGGGGCCGGGGCGGCCGCCCTTGCGGTGCCAGCGGACCAGGCGCTCGCCGCGGGCCAGCTGGGAGATGAACTCCATGGTGGCCGTGCCGTCGTCGACCACGACCAGGGAGCGGGCCCGGGTGATGGTGAGGAGGAGCTGTACGTAGCGCGAGAACGGGTCCCCTATGACGATCCGGTCGGCCCTGCGCAGCGGGCCCGCGAGGCCGCCGATCGTGTGGAAGGGGGCGCTCGCGCCGCCGCGTGCCTCCTCCCAGCGGACCTCGACGCCCTCGTCACGGGCGAGCTGGGACATGCGGCGGAGCTGGCCGCGGGTCATGGGGTCGTTGGGCGAGAGGACGACGACGGTGAGGCCCCCGGCCGGCCCGGTCGCGGCCGCGGCGTGCGCCCACTCCAGGACGTTGAGCAGCTGGACGGGGCTCTCCACGAAGGCGAGTGTGGTGAGCGGGGGCGCCGCTGCCGCGGTGTCCGAGGAGTTCGCGCTGTGGCCGGCTCGGGGGCTCATCGTCGTCTGTCCGTCTCCCGGTAAGGCGGGCCGGGCGCTCAGACCGCGACCGGCTCGGCGGCGGACGAGGACTCCTGCTCGGCCACGACGCCCGCGACGCGGCGCAGCTTCTTCATCGGGCCCAGCTCCGACTCGTAGACCTTCTTGACGCCGTCGCCGAGGGAGGCCTCGATGGTGCGGATGTCGCGGACGAGGCGGGTGAGGCCCTGCGGCTCGACGGAGGCGGCCTGGTCGGAGCCCCACATGGCGCGGTCGAGGGTGATGTGGCGCTCGACGAAGGTGGCGCCGAGGGCGACCGCGGCGAGGGTGGTCTGCAGGCCCGTCTCGTGGCCGGAGTAGCCGATCGGGACGTTCGGGTACTCCTGCTGGAGGGTGTTGATGACGCGGAGGTTGAGCTCCTCGGCCTGCGCCGGGTACGTCGACGTGGCGTGGCACATGAGGATGTTGTCGCTGCCGAGGACCTCGACGGCGTGGCGGATCTGCTTCGGCGTCGACATGCCGGTGGAGAGGATGACCGTGCGGCCGGTGGCGCGCAGGGCGCGGAGCAGCTCGTCGTCCGTGAGGGAGGCGGAGGCGACCTTGTGGGCGGGGACGTCGAACTTCTCCAGGAAGGCGACGGCCTCGGTGTCCCACGGGGAGGCGAACCAGTCGATGCCGCGCTTGGCGCAGTGCTCGCTGATGGCCTGGTACTCGGACTCGCCGAACTCCACGCGGTGGCGGTAGTCGATGTAGGTCATGCGGCCCCAGGGGGTGTCGCGCTCGATGTCCCACTGGTCGCGCGGGGTGCAGATCTCCGGGGTGCGCTTCTGGAACTTCACCGCGTCGCAGCCGGCGTCGGCGGCCACGTCGATCAGCGCGAACGCGTTCTCCAGGTCGCCGTTGTGGTTGATGCCGATCTCACCGGTGATGTACACGGGCTGACCGGGACCTGCCGTCTTGGAACCGAACTGGCGGAGACGGGAGTTGGCGCCGATGGAGGTGATGTTGCTCATGGTGGGAACAGTCCTTAACTGTGGAGGGAATCGAGAGAGGGGCCGAGGATCCAGGTGGCGATCTCTCGGATCGCGCCTTCACCGCCGGGGGTGGTGGTGACCGCGCGGGCCGCGCCGCGTACGACGTCGTGGGCGCTGGCGACCGCCACCGGCCAGCCGACGAGGGCCAGGCAGGGGAGGTCGTTGACGTCGTTGCCGACGTAGAGCACGCGCTCGGGCGCGATGCCCTGTTCCTCGCACCACTGCTTCAGTGCGAGGTCTTTCCGGTCGATGCCGTGCAGCACGGGGAGCTTGAGCTTCCTGGCGCGTGCGGCGACGACCGGGTTCTGTTCCGTGGACAGGATCAGCAGCGGGATGCCCGCGTCGCGCAGGGCGGCGATGCCGAGTCCGTCTCCGCGGTGCACGGAGACGTATTCGCGTCCTTCGGAGTCGATCAGCACCCGGTCATCGGTCTGGGTGCCGTCGAAGTCGAGGATGACCGCGTCGATGTCGGCGGCGGTCGGGAGGGCGTCCGCGTCCTCGGGGCGGCTCGCGTCAAAGAGGGGGGCGAGCGCGCGGGCGCGGGCGAGGTCGTGCGGGTCGTCGACCTCCAGGACACGGGCGGGGTCGGTGCGGACCGGCTCGGTGTGTCCGAAGAAGCGGTGCTTGTGGGTACGGAAGCCCGCCGCGTCCATCGCGTAGGCGGCGCCGGTCTCCAGGAGGTCCTGGGGGCGGTCCTGGCGGCGGGGGCGGAAGGACTTGTCGTGGTTGACGCCGTATCCGCCGCGGGTGCGGGTGGAGGAGGCGGCGAGGGTCGCGGTGCCGCCGACGGTGTCGGTGCGCTGGGCGGGGACCTCGGTGCCCCCGGTGGCGTCGTCGGCCGCGTCGCGCCAGATGAAGCCGTGGAAGGGGGCGACGGTGACGGCGGTGTCGGCGCCGTTCTCGACGACGGCCGACGCCACCCCGTCGATGTCCTCGCGAGTCAGGAAGGGGCTGGTGCACTGCACGAGGAGTACGGCGTCCGTCCGGGCGCCGTGCAGCGCCTCGTGGGCGTCCATGGCGTGCAGGACCGCGGCCTCGCTGGTCGCGGTGTCGCCGGCGATGGCGGCGGGGCGCAGGACGACCTCGGCACCGGCGGTGCGGGCGGCCTCGGCGATGACGTGGTCGTCGGTGGAGACGACGACGTCGGTGACGAGCCGCGCGGCGAGGCACTCGCGGATGGCGCGGCCGACCAGGGGCACGCCGCCGACCGGGGCGAGGTTCTTGGCGGGTACGCCCTTGGAGCCGCCGCGGGCGGGGATGACGGCGAGGACGCGGTGGTCCGGCGTGCTCGCTCGGCCGGGGTCGGGCATGGGTGCTCCTCGGTCGGGGTCGGGGGTCTCGGCTCGTCCGGCGGTCACAGCTCGCCCATCCGCCGGATGACGGGGGCCACGCGCTGGACGCCGTGGCGGTAGGCGCCGCGGGCGGCACGGCGCACGATCTGCCGTACGGGGCCGGGGTCGCGGTCGGCCGCGGGGGCGCCCGGCAGCGGGGTGCCGTCGGGGCCGAGGTGGTGGCGGGCCAGGATGCCGGGCAGGTAGCCGCGGGCGGTGGTGAGGCTGTAGTAGGGCGCGATGGGCGCGAGCCGGCCCTCGGCGGCTTCGGCGAGGAGGTCGCCGACGCGCTGCCGTGCCGTGTCGAAGGCCCGTTCGTACGTCCCTCCCCCGGAGGGGGAGCCCCCCGCGGCGACGCCCTGCCGGGAGAGCCAGCGCTCGTCGGGCTCGGGCAGGTGCCCGGCGTCGAGCTGGTCGAAGGAGGCGAGGCAGCCGGACCCGGTGAAGTGGTGGTTGCCGAGCGCCTCGCGCACCCCGAGGTCGGTGAGGATCGCGGTGGGGATGCGCCGGTGCAGGGCTTCGAGGGCGGCGGTGGAGCTGACGGTGACCAGGAGGTCGGTGCGGTCCAGGACCTCGCCCATGTGCCCGTAGACGAGGCGGAGGTTGTCCGGCAGTCCGCCGTCGAGGCGCTGCGTCAGCTTCTGGTAGGGCAGTTCCTCGATGTGCGTGGTGTGTTCGCCGGGCTTGCTGCGGAGTTTGAGCAGGACCTCGCGGTCGGGGTGGAGCCGGGCGTGCTCGGCGAGGCGGCGCAGCAGGTAGGTGCGGTGCGCGGCGGTCTCGGGCACGGAGGGCTGGGCGGCGAAGACGACGGTGTAGGGGTCGTTCTCCGCGCGGGGTTCGTCCTTCTTCGCGTAGGGCGCGCCGCCGAGGAAGGGCAGGGCGGCCTCGGTGACGGACGAGGCGTCGGCGCCGACACCCTCGTACACGGCGCGGAAGCGTTCGGCGTCCTGGCGGGAGTTGGCGAGGACGATGTCCGCGCCGTGCCGCAGGAGGAGGCCGTCGGCGAGCTTCTCGTAGACGACGCCGACGTATCCGGTGACGACGACGGGGCGCTTGGCGGAGGTGCCGGTGAGGCGGGCGTCGGCGGTGACGCGGGCGAGTCCGTGCAGCAGCGCCTGGACCGCGCCGCCCACGAGGGCGAGGACGATCACGTCGGGCGTGTCCCGCTCCATCTCGCGCAGGAACTCGACGGCGGTGACCTCGCGCAGGGAGTCCGCGCGGACACCGACCTCTTCGAGCTGCCGGGGGGTGGGGGTGGCCCGGCCGCGGAGCAGGTACCCGCTGAGTCGGTGGCCGTCGGTCCGGTTCCCGTTGACGATGCGGTCCGCCGTGAGGGCGCCCCATTTCCATCGCGTGTCGGAATCGGCGAGCACGGCCACCCGGAGCGGGTTTCGGTTACTTGCTGGCACGTCTCAGACGCTAGGAAGGCATTTCGATTCGCGGCCCAACTCAGGTGCAACAAACGGTTAACAGCATGCCGACGAATGGCGAATCGGTCCCGGGACTGCCGGTGGGGCGGTCCGGTTAACCATTCCGCCACATGTCGTTCACCTTGTGGCCCACCACGGGTCGACACGAATGCCGGGCCGACACCTAACGTCACCCGCGTGGTTAAGCTCTCCGTCATCGTGCCGTTCTACAACGTGCAGCAATACGCGCCCGACACCTTGAAGAGTCTGCGTGCGAACGCGCGGGACGACTTCGAATTCATTCTCGTCGACGACTGTTCGCGCGACGAGACCCCGGACATCCTGGAGCGCGCCGAGCGCGAACTCCCCGGTGCCGTGCTGCTCAGACATGAGCGGAACGGCGGGCTCGCGACGGCCCGCAACACCGGGCTCGACGCGGCGCGGGGCGAGTACCTCACCTTCCTGGACGGTGACGACTGGCTCGCGCCCGGCTATTACGAGCGTCTTCTGGCCGCCATCGAGGGTCTCGGGTGCGACTTCGTCCGGACCGACCATGTGCAGTGCACCGCGCGGGCCCGCAGCGTCCACCGGGTGCCGCACGGCAGGCGCGGGGCCGTGCTGAGCCCGCGGGAGGTGATCCTGCCCGCGGACCGCTCGACGTCCGTCGACTACGCGTACGCCTGGGCCGGCATCTACCACCGGCGGCTCGCCGACAAGGGCCTGCTGCATTTCACCGACGGGCTGCGCACGGCGGAGGACCGGCCGTGGATCTGGCGGCTGCACCGGGAGGCCGAATCGTTCGCCGCGGTGAGCCTGCTCGGCGTGTTCTACCGGCGCGGTGTCGCATCGTCGCTCACCCAGATCGGCGATGTGCGTCAACTCGATTTCATCAAGGCATTCGACCAGGTGGTGCGGGAAACCGCCGCGGACAGGGATGCCGCGGAACTGCTGCCGAAAGCCGTGCGCACATACTGCGCGATCATCTCCCATCATTTGGGTTCCATCGAAAGGTTCGAGCCATCCGTGGCCCGCAAATTGAAGTCGATGAGTGCGGCCGCGCTGAAGCGGATGCCGCAGGACGTTCTCGACCAGGCGCTCGACTCCATGGACGTCCAGCGGGCGACCCGGCTGCGCAGGCTGCGCAGGCGCCCGGTGCCCGCGGAGGTGGCCGCGTAATGCCGACGCAGATCTTCCTTGCGTCCACGCTGTACGGTGCGGCGACGCTCGCCGCGGCCCTGGACGCCGACCGCTTCGGTCCCGCCGGCCGGCGCATCCTGCTCGTCAGCAACAACGCGGCGACGCCCGAGACGACGACGCCGCTCGACGCGATGCCCGGCTTCGAGCGGCTGCGCGGCCGCTTCGACGAGGTGCGGTCGTGGAACGAGGCGATCTTCCCGTTCCACCCCGGCGGCTGGTCGCCGCGCGGCGACGACGTGACGCTGTGGGAGCGCTACGTCCGCATGCTCTGGGACCTCGGCGACGACGACGTCGAGCTGGCCGTGGAGTCGATCCAGGTCAACCCGGCGCTGGCCCTGGCGCAGATCTTCACCGGCGCGCCCGTGGACGTCTACGCCGACGGCCTGATGAGCTACGGCCCCACCCGCAACAAGATCGACCCGCTGGTCGGCACCCGGGTGCGGCGCCTGCTCCACCTCGACCTGGTGCCCGGCCTCACGCCGCTGCTGCTCACCGAGTTCGGCGTCGAGCCGGAGATCGTGCCCACGGACGCGTTCCTGGAGGTCCTCGCCGAGCTGGGCGAGGACGACGCGGACGCGGTGGAGCTGCCCGCGCTCGAAGCGCCGGCGCTCGTGCTCGGCCAGTACCTCTCCGCCCTCTCCATCCTCACCCCCGAGGAAGAGGAGGAGCTGCACGTCCGCATGGTGCGGGGCGCCGCCGGACTCGGCCACACGCGGGTCGTGTTCAAGCCGCACCCGACGGCCCCGGCCCGCTGGTCGCGCACCCTGGAGAAGGAGGCGCGGGCGATCGGCGTCGAGCTGACGGTGCTCGACACCCCCGTACTCGCCGAGGTGCTCTACCAGCGGATGCGGCCCGCACTCGTCATCGGCTGCTTCTCCACGGCCCTGCTCACGGCGTCCGCGCTCTACGGCCTGCCCGCCGCCCGCACCGGCACGGACCTGCTCCTGGAGCGCCTCGCGCCCTACCAGAACAGCAACCGCGTCCCGGTCACGATCGTCGACGCGCTGCTGCCGGAGCTGTCCGACGGCGCGGCGGTCGGTGAGGCCCGCGCCGACATGGGCACGGGCGAGCTGGCGAGCCTGCTGAAGGCCGTCGGCTTCGCGATGCAGCCGCAGATCTACCCGGGGCTGCGCGCGGACGCCGAGCGCTACCTCGCGCGGAACCTCACCGCCCGCACCTGGCGCTACTTCAAGCGGCGGCGCCTGACCGCGCTCGCCCTGCCGGGGGCGGTGCCCTCGCAGCTCGCGTTCATCCCGCGCAACGCGGCGGTGCGGCGGGTGGCCCGCCGGGCGCGTTCGGTGCAGCGGTCGCTCAAGCGGACCGCGCTCGGATGACCGCCCCCGCGTCCACGCTCCCGGAGTCGCGCCCGGGGGCGGGCGCCTCCTCCGGCATACCCCCGGCCGCCGCGGTGCCCGCGCGCGCGAAGCCCCGGCTCCGCGCGCTCGACGGGTTGCGTCTGGTCGCCGCCCTCATGGTGGCGGCCTACCACTACGGCGGCCGTGACGGCGAGATAGCACAGGCGTGGGGCACCTCGCCCAAGCTCCAGTTCCCCACCGCGTCCGAGTGGTTCGCCTACGGCTGCCTCGGCGTGCAGGTCTTCTTCGTGATCAGTGGCTTCGTCATCTGCATGAGCGGCTGGGGCAGGCCCCTGCGATCGTTCTTCGCCTCCCGCGCGTCCCGTCTGCTGCCGTCCTACTGGGCGGCGATCCTGCTCGTCACGGCGGTCTTCGCACTGCCCGTCGTCGCCTACGACGCGGTGTCGCCCAGCGACGCGCTGGTCAACCTCAGCATGCTGCAGCAGCCGCTCGGCGCGGACCGCGTGCTCGGCGTCTGCTGGACGCTCTGGGCCGAGCTGCGCTTCTACGCGCTCTTCGCGCTCTGCGTGGTCCTGCCGGGCGCGAGCCGGGCGCGGGTCGTGCTGTTCTGCGCGGTGTGGACCCTGGCGGCGGCGCTCACGGACGCCGCGGACCAGCCGCTGCTGGACCTCGTGCTCATGCCGGAGTACGCGCCCTTCTTCATCGGCGGCATCGGCGTCTACCTCCTCCACCGCGACCGCCGCGACCTCACCGCGTGGGGCATCGTGGGCGTGAGCTGGCTGATCGGCCAGCACTACGCGGTCGCCGGGCTCTGGCACGCGCCGAACCCGGACTTCTTCTCCTACCGCTCGTCCGCGGTGATCATCGCCGTCGTGACGGCGGGCTTCGCCGCCGTGCTCCTGATCGCCCTCGGCCACCTCGACCGCGTCGACTGGCGCTGGCTGACCGTCGCGGGCGCCCTCACGTACCCGTTCTACCTGGTGCACGAGCACCTCGGCTGGGTGGCGGTGGAGGCGCTGCACCAGGGCCTCGGACTGCCGTCGTACGCGACGCTCGGCCTGACGGTGGCCGCGATGCTGGTCCTCGCGTGGCTCCTGAACCGGTACGTGGAGGGGTGGCTGACCCCGGCGATCCGCAAGGGGCTGCTGGTCGCGCGGGGGCGTCCCTAGGGGGTGTCCGGGGCGGCGAGCGTCGCCCCGATGCCGGCGATGACGGCCTCAAGGCCCGCCGCGAAGCCGCGGTCGCGGGCGTGGAACAGCTCCTCGCCCGCTGCCGCGGCGAGCGGGTACGCGGCGAGCCGTTCGGCGCGCGCCGCCAGACCCCCGCCGCCCTCGCCGCCGCCGTCGCCCTCGTCCTCGCCGCCCTCGCCGCCGTCCCCGTCGGGGCCCGTGGCCTGCTCCTCGATGACGTACCCGATGGTGAAGCTGTACGCCGTGACCCACGCGCGGGCCGCGGCCGGCTGCGTGAACCCCGCGCCGGTGAGCGTGCGCAGGTGGGCCTCCAGGGGGGCGGCGTAGGACAGGTCCGTGAAGCGGGTGCCGCTGTAGACCCTGGCGCCGTCGCGGTAGCGCAGCAGGTGCTCGCGCAGGCCGCGCATCGAGGTCCTGATGGCCACGCGCCAGTCGGGGCCGGGGTCGGCGAGGAAGTCGGCGCTCATGCGGCGCATCATCTCCGTCGCCATCTCGTCGAGCAGCGCCTGCTTGTCCTTGAAGTGCCAGTACAGGGCGGGCGCCTTGACGTCCAGCTCCTTGGCGATGGCGCGCAGGGTCAGCCCTTCGAGCCCGGTCTCGTTCAGCAGGTCGAGCGCGGTGCGGGCGACTTTGGTCCGGTCGAGTCGTGTCGTGGCCACCTTGACAATTTAACACCGTTAAGCGCACCCTCGGTCCCATGACAGCACTTAACAGCGTTAAGGCAGCGGCGGCCGAGACCGCCGACGTCCTCGTCGTGGGCGCCGGGCCGACCGGCCTCGCCCTCGCCTGCGACCTCGCGCGCCGCGGCGTACGCGCCCTGGTCGTGGAACGGTCCGGCCCGCCGTCCCCCGCCCTCCCCGGCTCCCGCGGCAAGGGCCTCCAGCCGCGCACCATGGAGGTGTTCGACGACCTCGGTGTGATCGACGCGTTCCTCGCGGTGGGCGGGGGCGTCCCGGTCGGGATGATCTGGCGGGACGGCGAACGGCAGGGCGAGCACCACCTGGCCGACGTCCCCGCGGTGACGCCCACGGCCCCCCACACCGGCCGGGTCGTCCCCCAGTGGCTCACCCAGCAGCTGCTGCTCGACCGGCTGCGGGAGCTCGGCGGCGACGTCACCTACGGCACGGCCGTGACGGAACTGACCCAGGACACGGACGGGGTCACCGCCGCGCTGTCGACGGGCTCCACGGTCCGCGCGGCGTACGCGGTGGCGGCGGACGGCGGCCGTTCCGCCCTGCGGCAGGCGCTCGGCATCACCATGACGGGCGAGACGGTCGACCCCAGGCCGGCCCTGGTGGCCGACGTACGCATCCCGGCGCTCGACCGC
Organism: Streptomyces sp. NPDC050703; assembly: GCF_040654435.1. Lineage (NCBI taxonomy): Bacteria > Bacillati > Actinomycetota > Actinomycetes > Kitasatosporales > Streptomycetaceae > Streptomyces > Streptomyces sp. NPDC050703. The sequence continues at coordinate 21,658 of NZ_JBFAHX010000064.1, read as the reverse complement.
GACCACTGGCACATGTTCCCGCCCGCCGAGGAGGGCGGCCCCTTCGCGGCGCTCTGCCCGCTGCCGGGCACGGACGTCTTCCAGCTCGCCGCCCAGCTCCCCGAGCGGGCGGAGGCGGACACCTCGCTCGACGGTGTACGGGCCGTCGTCGCCGCCCGCACCCACCTCGCCCCCGAGGACGTGGCCGAGGTGCGCTGGGTCTCCGCCTTCCGGCCGCGCGCGGCCCTCGCCGACCGCTTCCGCGAGGGCCGTGTCTTCCTCGCCGGGGACGCGGCGCACGTCCACTCGCCCGCGGGCGGGCAGGGCCTGAACACGAGCGTCCAGGACGCGTACAACCTGGGCTGGAAGCTCGGCGCGGTCCTGCGGCACGGTGCTCCCGAGGCCCTGCTCGACACCTACGAGGAGGAGCGGCTGCCCAACGCCGCCCACATGCTCGGCCTCTCCACCCGCGTCCACCGCGGCGAGGCCCGGCGGGGCGCCGCCACCCGTCAGCTCGGCATCGGCTACCGCGAGTCGTCGCTCGCGGTGGACGCCCGCACGGGGCTCCCGGAGGAGGCGCTGCGGGCGGGCGACCGCGCGCCGGACGGCCCGTACGGCGCGGGGACGCTGTTCGACGCCTTCCGGGGCCCGCACTTCACGCTCCTCGCGGTGGGCGTGGACGGGGAGCCGCCGCGGCCGGCCGGCGACCTGGTGCGCGTGCACCGGCTGCCCGCGTACGAGCCGTACGGCGAGGGCTTCTTCCTGATCCGGCCGGACGGGTACGTGGGCTGGGCGGGCGAGGACACGGCGGGGCTGCGGGAGTACGCGGAGACGTGGCTCGGCGCCCGGCTTCCGGCCCTTGACCTGAAGTCGGCTTGAGGTCCTACGTTCGTCTCCATGACGACCTTCACGTACTCCCACACCGACGCCGACCTCATCAACCAGCCGATCGGCTACTGGAGTTCGGCCGCCGGCTCCGCCGTGGTGCACCACATCCGCACCATGCTGGCCGAAATGGGCCTGACCCAGCCGCAGTGGTGGGTCCTGAACCAGCTCGCCGACGCGCCGGAAGGCCGTTCACGCGACGAGGTGGTGGCGGTCCTGCGGGGCTATCTCGACACCGGTGACGGTGCCCTGCTGCACGACATCGGCGCCCTGCACGACCGCGGGCTGATCACGGAGGACGCGGCGGGCCGCATCGCGCTCACCGAGGAGGGGAGCGCGCTGCGGGACCGCACGGCCGGGCGCCAGGAGAAGGTGCGCGCGGAGATCCACGAGGGCATCACGGACGAGGAGTACGTACGGACGCTCAAGGTCCTGCAGCGCATGATCCACAACGTGGGCGGCGCGGCCTGGCACCACTGAGCCCCCGCGCGCCGGAGCCGCTCAGACGCTGCTGAGCGACAGCTTCACCGCGAACCCGAGGAACAGCGCGCCCGCCGCCGACGTGGCCCCCGCCGACAGCCGCCTGCGGCTGCGGAAGGCCGCGGCGAGGCGGGTGCCGCTGAAGATCAGGGCGGTGAGGTACAGGAAGCTGGCGATCTGCGCGAAGGCGCCGAGGACGACGAAGGAGAGGGCGGGGTAGGCGTAGCCGGGGTCGACGAACTGCACGAAGAAGGCGATGAAGAAGAGGATCGCCTTCGGGTTGAGCAGGCTGATCACCAAGGCCCTGCGGAACGGCCGCTCGGTGTTCTGCTCTCCCTCGGACGCCCCGGCGCCCGCGCCCGCCGCGCGCTCGTGCCGCGTCCGCCACATCGCGACGGCGGCCCGCAGCATCCCGAACGCGAGCCAGGTCAGATACCCGGCGCCCACGTACTTCACGATCCCGAAGAGCACGGCGTTGGCCTGGAGCAGCGAGGCCACCCCGGCCGCGGAGAGCGTCATGAGGACGGTGTCGCCGCACCAGACGCCGGCGGCGGCGGTGTAGCCGGTGCGCACGCCCCGCCGGGCGGCGACGGAGAGCACGTACAGCGAGTTGGGACCCGGCAGCAGAATGATGAGGACGAGGCCCGCGAGATAGGTCGGAAGATCGGTGACACCCAGCATGGCGTGAGTTTCGCACGGCCGTCCGACGCGGGGCGCGGCTGTCCCCTCCTTTCCGGCCTCCGGCTCGCGCCCGCCGCGGGAAGCGTCACCCGCGTCGGAAGCGTCACCCGCGGCAGAGCGGGGAACCTTTCCAGTGGTGTTGCCCGGTGATCCAGGGGGGCGTGATGGGTGAGGGAACGGTCGGCAGGAATGTGGGCGGCAGGGCCGCGGCCGCCGTGGCGGTGCTGGCGCTGGTCGGGGGGTGCAAGGCGGTGGCCGTCGACACGGAGGGCGGCGCGCGGCCGGGGGCCGCGGCCTCCGGGGACGCGAAGCCCGAGGCGCCGGCCACGGCCGCGCCCGATGCGCCGAAGTCGGCCGAGGCCGTGGCCCCTGGGTCCCCCGACTCGTCCGACTCGTCCGACTCACCCAAGTCTCCGGCGACTTCGGCGCCTTCGGCGCCCCGTGCGTCGGCGCCCGCCCCCAGGACCCTGATGGCACAGGGCGCCCGGGGCGGGCAGGTAAGGGAACTCCAGGCCAGGCTGCGGCAGATCGGCTGGTTCCACGTCCACCCGACGGCGAACTACGGCCCGGCCACGGCCGAGGCGGTCAGGGGCTTCCAGGCCAAGCGCGGGCTGCCCGTCACCGGCCGGACGGACACCGTCACCTGGCAGCGGCTGCGTGGGATGACGCGCGAGCCGACGCGGCAGGAGCTGTACTCCGGCGGTGGCATGCCGGCCGCGAAGCCCGACCCGCGCTGCATGACGGGCCGCGTCCTGTGCATCGCCAAGAGCAGCCGCACGCTGACGTGGATGGTCGACGGCAAGGCCAGGTCCACGATGGACATACGCCTCGGCTCCCAGTACACGCCGACGCGCGAAGGCACCTTCGAGGTCTACTGGAAGTCCCGCCACCACGTCTCGACGCTCTACGACACCCCCATGCCGTACGCGATGTTCTTCAGCGGCGGCCAGGCGGTGCACTACTCGGCGGACTTCGCGGCCAGGGGGTACGCGGGCGGCTCGCACGGCTGCGTCAACGTCAGGGACGAGGGGAAGATCGCGAAGCTCTACGCCCAGGTGCGGAACGGGGACCGGGTCGTCATCTACAAGTGAGCCGCCCGCGACCGGCCGCGGGGCCCGAGCGGGCGGCGTGGACACGGCTTCGAAAAGCGGCGTGGGCGGGATCGGGGGAACGTATCCCGCCCACGCCGGTGGCACGGAGCCGAAGGTACGGGGGGAACCCCCGGCTCGTGCGCGGGCCGATGACCAGTCGGCTCACTTCTTACTGCGTCACCGGCTCAGAAAACGTCACACCTGGTCCGTGGGGGTGCGGGGAGAGGGTGCGGGTCCGCCGGACGGCGGGGCCGGGCACGGTGCGGCGGCCGGGCCGGGGACGGCTGCGGCGGGGTTCCGCGGTGTCACGGCAGGCGGGGCGGGGCTCCGTCGCCCGCCGCGGGTGCCGCCGGCGCGGTCGGTGAGGGGATGCTGCCGGGGCCTCCGCCCGCGTCGCCGCCTGAGCCACCCTCCGCGCCGCCGTCCCCGCCCGGCGCCTCGTCGCCGTCACCGCCCGGCGCCTCGTCGCCGTCGCCGTCCTCGCCGCTGCTGCCGCCGCCGTTGTCACCGCCCGGCCGGCCGCCACCCTGCTGACCGCCGCTGTGCTGGCCGCCGCCCTGCTGGCCGCCGCCGAGGACCCGGCCGCAGAACTCCTCCACGCGCGCCCTCCCCTTGGCGAACTCCTCAAGGCGGCGGCGCTTGTCGCCCTGGAGTTCGCCGCTGCGGTAGTCGCGGCAGGCGATGACGACCTTGCGGTACCAGTCCTTGGCGCCGTCGGTGCGCGGCGGCTTCGGGACGGCGCCGGGCCGCCGCGTCGGCTGCCCGGTGGGCGCGCCGCCGGCCTCCGCCTCCGGGGCCCGTGAGGTCTCCGGCTCACGCGTGGTCTCGTCGTCGTCCGGCACGGCACCGTCGTCCTGCGCCTGCTCCTCGGGGGGTTCTTCCGCACCGTCCGACGGAGAGGGCTTCGGCTGCTCCGGGGTCGCCGCCGGGGACGCGGAAGCGGCGGGCCCCCGCTCGTGGCGCTCACCGAACGGGGAGGGCAGTACGCCCGTGCCCGCCGCCACGGCGACACCGCCGATCATGCAGCCCGCGAGCGCCGCGGCGAGGCCGAGGCGCACCGGCCGGCCCCACCGGCTGGGTCTCGGCCGGCCGGCGGCGCGGCCGAGCCGTACGGTCCTGGCGGCGGCGGTCTCATGGGCGGACGTCGCGTAGGGGGCGCGGGCCCCGGCCTCCGCGGAGTCCGGGGAGGCCGCGCGAGCGGCGCGGAACGCGGCCAGCGCCGCGGCCTCACCCGGAAGCTCCGCCTCCGCGGGAACGGTTCCGGGGTCCTCCGGCGCCAGCGCGCCGAGCGCCTGGGCGAGCCGGTCGGCCTGCGCGCGGGCGTGGGGGTCGACGCCGTCGAGGGGCTCTCCGCGCAGCAAACGCTCCGCCGCGTCGCGGTCCAGCCACTGCTCCTGCTCGTCGGCCATCACATGTCCTTCTGCGTCCGCGTACGCGTTTGCGTCACACAGACAGATGTCGCCGCGCGCCCGCGCGGTTCTCTCTGCGGGGGTACGGCGCCGAGCGCGTCCGCGGGGTCGGCGGGGTCCGCGCCGAGCAGTTCGGCGAGCCGCTTCAGGCCGCGGTGGGCCGCCGTACGGACGGCTCCGGGGCGCTTGCCGAGGGTCAGGGCCGCGCTCTTGGCGTCGAGTCCCATGACGACCCTGAGCACCACGGCCTCCGCCTGGTCCTGCGGCAGCTTCGCTATCAGCGCCATGGTCTCGCCGGTGGCCAGGGACTCCATCGCCTCGTCCGCGGTGTCCGCTTCGGCGGGCTTGCCGGCGAGTTCGGTCTCGTCCCCGCCTATCACCGGGCGGCGGCCCCGCATGCGTATGTGGTCCAGGGCGCGGTTACGGGCGATGCGCGCGGCCCAGCCCCGGAAGCGGTCCGCGTCCCCGCTGAACCTCGCCAGGTCCCGCGCTATCTGCAGCCACGCCTCGGAGGCCACGTCCTCGGCGTCCGGCTCTCCCACCAGCGTGCGTACGTACCCCAACAGCCGCGGGTGCACAGCGCGGTACACAGTACGGAACGCGGTCTCGTCCCCGTCCTGCGCCGCAAACACCGCGGCGGTCAGCTCCGCGTCGTCCCCCAGCACTCTCAATCCTGCCCACTCGGAGAAGTGCGCCCGGCCCCGGCGCGAAGCAGCACGCTACGGGTTCGTCAGGGGCCGCGTCCATGTTTGTACAACGTGCAACTACCGGGTGACAGAGTGCGGTGTGACAGAAAACGCACGCCCGGCGCTGAAGGGAGTACGGACCGCACGCGGTCCGTACCGTGTGCCGGCCGGGGCCTCTCCTGTGGGGGGTGGCGGCCCCGGCCGGTCCTCGCGGGGGCGCGGTTCTACGGTGCCCGTGGCTCCGGGGTTCCTCCGCCTCGGCGCGGTGGTTCCCGCCCGCGTCTCGCCCGCGTCGGCTGCGTCTCGTCCGCGCCTCGCCTCCGGCTTCGCCGGGGTCACGTCCCCACCCACCCGCCCTCTCCGCGGCCCCTCTCAACCTCAGGGCTTCTTCTGCTGGTGCCCCTGCCGCGGCTTCGCCTGCTTCTGTGTCTCCGGGCGCTCCCGCTCGGCCCGCGCGGGTCCGCGGTCGTGCGCCTTCGTGGCCCGGGGGTTCGGCGTCTTGGCCTTCGGGTCCTTGGCACTCTTGGGGCCCTTGGCCCGCGCGTTCTCATCGGCCTTCGGGTTCTTGGGCTTCGGGTTCTTGGGCTTCGAGTCCTTGGGCTTCGCCTCGTCCTCTGCCCGGCGCTCGCCCTTGGTCTCGTCCCGCTCCCTGTCCTTCTCGCCCTTCTCGCCCTTCTCGCCCTTCTCGCCCTTGTCGTCCTTCCCCTCCTCCCCCACCTCCCGGCTCCGGGGCGGTGTCGAGGACAGCGGCCGGGGTGGCGTGGGCGTGTGGTCGGGGGTCAGGTGGGGGGACGAAGGGGCCGGGCGGGGGGTGTCGTCGGGGAGGCCCGGAGCGCCGCCCATCGCCAGGGCCACGCCGCCCAGGAGGCCACCGGCCAGTATCACGCCCCCGGTGGCCCGCAGCGGGAGTCCGGCGCGGCCTCGCTCGCGGGGGCGCCAGTCGTCGCGGCGGCGCGTGCGCGCCCGGTGCGCCCCCGCGTCCCGCGCCACGCGGAACGCCTCGACGGCGGCCCGCAGCCCCGCCTCGCCCTCCGGCTCGCCCGCGGGGCCCCGCCACTCGGCCGGGCCGTGTCCTGCGGCGGTGCCATGTCCCTCGGCCCCGCCGGGGGTGCCCGGAGCGGGTTCCCGGGCGTCGCCGGGGTTCATCGGGTCGTCCGCGGTCATCGTGATCCCCCCAGCGCCCCGGGGCCCTCGTCCGTCACGCCGGCCGGACGCAGGCGTTCACCCAGCTTCCTCAGTCCCCGGTGGGCCGCCGTGCGGACCGCTCCGGGGCGCTTGCCGAGGACGCGGGCGGCCGCGGGCCCGTCGAGGCCGACCACCACCCTCAGCAGTACCGCCTCCGCCTGCTCCCGCGGCAGGGTCGCCACCAGGGCGAGGACCTGTTCCGTCGAGACCGCCTCCAGGGCCGCCGCCGACGTGCTGTGCGGGCCCGGGAGTTCGAGCACGTCCTGTTCGAGGCCGGAGGGGCGCGGCCGTGTCTTCTGACGGCGCAGGTGATCGTAGGCGCGGTGGCGCGCGATCGTCGCGGTCCAGCCGCGGAAGCCCGCCCCGTCGCCGCGGAACCGCCCGAGGTCCCTGGCGATCTCCAGCCACGCTTCGGCCGTGACGTCCTCCGCGGCCTCGCCGTGCGTGCCGACCAGACCCCGCACGTAGCCGAGGAGTCCCGGCTGGACGATGCGGTACGCGACCGCGAAGGCCGCCTCGTCACCGGCCTGGGCCGCCTCGACGGCCCTGCCGAGCTCCTCGTCGTGCACCCGCACGCGACGGGGCTCCCCACCCTGGCCCAACGCTCTCCCATCCGGCCCACGCGGCACGCCCGGCCGCGCCCGCGCCTTCACGCTCACCAGCGTCAGTAGGGGTGGAAATGTCACAGGGGGGCGCACGCCGGGGGCGCCATGTGCCGGACCGGGGCTCAGACTTCGAAGAGCCCGCCGCCGCCCCGGATGCGGGAGATGTCGATGGTCAGCGCCGGTGCCGGGGCCCGCGCGACGACCGGCTCGTCGTACGCGGACATCCGCATCGTCATCCTCTGGCCGCCGTCCTCGATCCCCTCGACGCCGAGTATGTAGGGCCGGCCGGACGAGGCCACGTAGACCGTCGTCCCCTCGCCGTCCCCGCCGTCCTCGCTCTCCACGAGCGGCGTGACACCGCGGCCGTAGCGCCGGGTCTCGGGCAGGGCCGTGATGACGTCGTCCTCGTCGGGGCCGCCGCCCAGCTTGCCGGTCAGTTCGTCGAGGTCGCACTTCATGCCCGGTACGGCGGCCGGGCCGTTGCCCGTGCCCGCCGGGATCTTCAGGTACTTGCCGCGCGCGAGCGCCGTCCGCTCCCGGATGGTGGCCGCCGCGTCGGGTCCCCGCGACTCCGCCATCTCCCGGATCGCGTCCAGCGAGGCGTCGGAGAACCGTACGTAGGTCGCTCCGCCGGCGACGATGATCAGCTCGCCGCGCTGCATGGGGCCCGCGTCGAAGGTGCCCGTGCAGTTGCTGTCGCGGTCCATGTGGAGCGTGACCTTCTGGCGGCCCTTCGCGGTCGTCATCTCGACGCCCATCCGCACGGTGTCGGCCGTGCGGAGCAACTCCATGCCCTCGACGGCGAGTTTCTTGCCGCGCACCTCGTCCGCGGACGCCGCACGCGCCGTGGTGCCGGGCGTGGTCCCGTCGATCGTGCCGCTCGCGTACGTCTTCTCGCCGCCCGAGCCGCACGCCGTGAGCGTGGTCGCCGCCGCGCCGACGGCGAGGGCGAGCGCGACCGCCCGCGGCCACCGTCCGCGTACCGCGGCCGGCCGGCCGTTCCCACGCTGTGCCACCTGATCCCCCGCCCGATTCCCCGAATCCCGCCGTCGTGCCGCAGCACCACTGTCCACTGTCACATGAGTCAGCGCGGGGACCCGGCGCGTTGTCACACCTGTGACGTGCGGTATACGTCACGTGACAAATTACGTCCTCCCGTACAACCCTTTGCCCCGTCGATCAGTCGTAGGAACTCGCTTGGTTTACCTGCAATTCACTAAGGGGTGGGGCACTTGAGCCCGCGCAAACCGCGTGAAAAGGCGCGTAGCACGCATGTCCACAGGTCGCGGAGTCTGCGGCGCAGGGCGCTGCTGACCATCGGTGCCGTCGTGCTCGGGGGCGCGGGCGCCGTGCCGTGCGCGACCGTGCTGAGCCCCGTCGCCTTCGCGGCCGAGGGCGACACCCCCGAAGCCCCCGGGGCCACGGACGGCGACTACAACGGGGACGGTGTCACCGACCTGATCGCCGGCACCCCGAAGGCGTCGGGCAGCCGCGGCCGGGTCACGGTCCTCCCCGGCGGCGACAACGGTCCGGTGGGCGGCTCGAAGATATCCCTCACGCAGACCAGCACCGGTGTCCCCGGCGTCTCCGAGTCCGGCGACGAGTGGGGTGCGGCGACCGCCTGGGGCGACCTGAACGGCGACGGCCACGCGGACCTCGTCATCGGCGCCCCCGGCGAGGACGACTCCTCGCACAAGGACCGCGGCGCGGTCACCATGCTGTACGGGCCGAAGTTCAGGTCCGGCACGGACATGCAGCTCTCGGCGGACTTCCACTACGTGGGGGCCGGGTTCGGCTCGGCGGTCGCGTCCGGCGACTTCAACGCCGACGGCAAGGACGACGTCTTCTCGGTGGCGACGGGCACGGGCGGCTCGTGGGCCGCGCGGCTCGACTCCGAGCACGAGTCGGGCGGCAGCCTCACCCCGGGCGACACGGCCATCGCCTTCCCGGACGCCGCGTCCGGCGACTTCAACCGCGACGGCTACGCGGACGTGGCGCTGACCTACCGCGACCAGGCGGGCAAGGGCAAGCTCGCCTGGTTCAGGGGCGGCCGCTCCGGTCTGAGCCGGGTCGGCGTGCTCTCCGTGCCGGGCGGCCGCTCGGTCGCCGTGGGCGACGTCAACGGCAACGGCTACGACGACGTGGTCATCGGCCAGCCGTACACCGCCGAGTCCGGCGCGCACGCGGGCGGGCAGGTGACGGTGGTGGCCGGCACCTCGACGGGCCTCAGCTCGTCGGGCGCGAAGACGGTCCACCAGGCGACGTCCGGTGTGCCGGGCGCCGCGGAGGCGGGCGACGCGATGGGCTGGTCGGTCGCGGCGGGCGACTACAACGGCGACGGTTACGCCGACGTCCTGGCGGGCGCCCCGAACGAGGACATCACCCGCTCCGAGAAGAACCGGAAGGACGCGGGCACCTCGCTGCTCCTGAAGGGCTCCGCCTCCGGTCTCACCGGTACCGGCGCGAAGGCGTTCTCGCAGGACGAGCCCGGCGTCCCCGGCTCCACGGAGACCGGCGACCGCCTCGGCTCCTCGGTCACCCTGGCGGACCTCACGGGCGACGGCCGCGCGGACCTCGCGGTCGGCGCCGAGGGCGAGGACGCGGGCGACGGCACGATCCTCCAGCTGGACAGCACCGGCTCGGGCGTCCCCGGTTCGAGCGGCGTCTACTACGGCCGTACGCTGCTGGGCACCCCCGCCAAGGCCCAGCTGGGCCAGGCGCTGACGCCGTAACCCCCGGGCGCGGGCACCGTGTCCCCCGGAGCCGGGGGGCGCGGTGTCACTGCGGGACGATGCCGAGGCGGTCGAGGAAGCGGAAGAAGAGTTCCTCCGCCGAGGGCTCCGCCTCGGCGTTCAGGACGTCGAGGAGCGGGGTCGCGCGTACCGTCCTGCCGGACTCGGCGGCCCAGGCCACCGCACGCCGGGCGGCGTCGCGCGGTTCGAGGAAGTAGTCGTCCACGGTCAGGCCGCTGTCGCCGAGGTAGCCGGCCATGGCGCCGCGCGCCAGGCACGTGGTCCACGCCCCGCTCTCGGGGGCCGCGGCCTCGATGACGACGCAGTCGCTGTCCATCACGTAGCCGAAGAGGGCGGGCGCGCCGGTCTCCAGGGCGAGCGCGTTCATGTTGCCCACGTCGCGCCCGCCGTCGCCGCCCGGCACCTCCCACACCTGCCAGCCGTCGGACCGCTGCTCCAGGAGGGCCAGTTCCTCCCGTACGCCCGCCACCGCCGCGCACTCGCCGAGCGGCCGCTCGCTCCTGCCCACGACGTAGTAGCCCCAGTAACCCATCCGCGTCCCCCCGCAGTGCTCCGTGCCCTTCTCGGCCGAATACACCACAGACGTACGCGATCTGGCTACCGGTAGCGGGAAACTACGGGGCGGCGAAGGGCCCGGCCGGGGGCTGCGGGTGCGGGGCGCCGAAGCGGGCCTTCATGTCCTGCATGCGGGTCAGCCGGAGGACGAAGACGATGGCGGCGACGGCGGCGGCGATGTCCAGGGCGTCGGAGAACATCAGCTGCGTGACCGTCGACTTGATCTCCTCGGCGTCCTCGGCGTCCTGGTACGCCCGTGTCGCCCACCGCGAGACGAGGATGTTCGACACCCAGAGGGTCCACCAGGCGTTGACGAGGGGGTGCGGGGGCCGCGACGCCGAGGCGTCGAGGGGCAGCGTGCGGTCCAGGGCCGCGGAGCGGTCGCCGCTCGCGTCCCAGATGTCCACGGCGACGCGCCGCGGGTACCAGAGGTTGACGATCGGCACGAACCAGCCGCCGACCGCCCAGCCGCGCGATTTCCGGTGGATGTGCGGTTCGAAGACCTCCGCGTTCACGCGGACCCGGTGGAACCAGAAGAGGAAGACCACGCAGGTCACGACCAACGCCGACACCTGTGCGACACCGCCGGCGGAGTACAGCGCGTCGGCCCGGTCGGCCCGCTGGTCGAGGTCCGTCCCGTGGTCGCCGCTGATCACGTCGTCCAGGACGCCGCGGAGGACGATGCCCGTCCACAGGGCGAACAGGTCGATGGCCGCGGTGACACCGAGCAGTACCGCGACCGCCCGGCCGAGCCCGACGGGTGAGCGCAGCCACGCGGGGCGCCTCGCGTCCGGGGGCGCGGGCGGGCCGGTCCGGCCGGGCGGGCCGGGCGTCGGCCCTGCCGCGGCGGCGGCCTGGACGCAGACGCCGCAGAGCCCCTCCGACGTCGTGGCCGTGTTCGACCGGCACGTTGTGCACAGCATCGCTGAGGGACCCCCCACGGGTTCGTGATGAAGAGCTGCGGGACCGCCGCCCGCAGCCCTCTCCCCAGGGGCGTCGGCGGCTAACGGACCGTATCAGCGAGTTTCACGAAGTCATTCCAGGACAGCGCGGGCCTCCGGGGGTCCCACAGCTTCTGGACGGTCGCCGCGAGCGGCATCCTGATGCCCTGGGCGACCTGTTCCTGGGTCTGGGACCCGGCGAGGTCGCACCAGACGGCGAAGGAAGCGCCGAGGATCTGGTCGTCGTACTCCTCGCCCACCGGGCTCGTGCCGCGGATCACCCGCGGGGTCCAGCTCTCGTATATCCGCTGCCCGGTCGGGTAACGGAAGTCGTTGGGCTGGCCGAGGACGTAGTAGAGGTACTCGTCGTTGTAGTTGGTGAGCCGGCGGCCGGAGCGCAGGTACTCGACGGGGTCGCGGGCGCCGATCTCCTTGCCGGTCCAGTACGCGACCTCCAGGTCGTCGGCCGGCTGCGTCTCGCCGCCCGGGAAGAAGCCGTCGTTCCATGCCTTGAGCTTCTTGCCGAGCGGGCGCACGGCGTCCGCCCGGTCGTTGAGCCAGCCCGTGGTCAGGTCCTGCACGCGGGCGTCCGGCCCGTACTTCTCGCGCGCGGCGGCGGCGAGCTGCGGGAACGAGCCCTCCGGATTCTTGACCGTCAGGGCGAGGTACTCGTCGGCGCCGAGGTGCCAGTAGGCGCCGGGGAACAGCTTCCCGTACTCCTTGAGCAGGTCGTCGACGATCCGTCCGGCCTCCGGCTTCGATATGTCGACGGCGCCCTTGGGGGCACTGCCCTGGGCGCTCCTGAGCTGGAGGGAGGGGTGGGCCCTGATGACCGCGCCGAGGTGTCCGGGTGAGTCGATCTCCGGTACGACGGTGATGTGCCGGCTCTCGGCCAGCTTCAGGATGCGGCGGACCTGGTCCTTCGTGAGGTGGTCGGCGGAGACGATCTCCGGGTGCGAGTCCGAGGCGATGCGGAAGGCCTGGTCGTCGGAGAAGTGCAGGCCGAGCTGGTTGTACTTGAGGTCGCCCAGCTCGCGTATGCGGTCCTCTATCCACGAGGCGTCGAAGTGCTTGCGGGCTATGTCGATCATGAAGCCCCGCTGCGGCTTGGCGGGCCGGTCGCGCACGACGCCCTCGGGGGCGGTCCGCTCGCCCCTCACCTCCTGCTTGAGGGTGCGGGTGCCGTAGAACACGCCGGCCTCGTCGGGGGCGGTGATCCGTACCTTCCGCTCCTTGACCGACAGGGTGTACGACTCGGGGCCGCTGTCCGCGTCCTTGTCGAGGGCCAGTTCCACGTCGCCCTCGCGGGGCTTCTCGTCCCCGGCGTACCGGAGCTTCAGCTCACCGGCGAGCAGGCGGGCCTCGTCCTTGAGGCCGTCGTCTCCGGTGACCACGCGGCCCTTGCCGTCGGGGCGCCAGCCGGGACCGCGGGCCGCCTCGTGCTCCCGTACGGCGGGGATGGTGGCCGGGGCCTCGGAGAGCGCGTAGCTCTTGGCGGGCCGGGGGCTCTCCTTCGGGCTCGGCGCCGCCGCGGTCTTCCCCGCCGACGGCCGGTTCTCCGGGGCGGAGGTGCCGGCCGGCCACAGGCCGACGGTCAGGGCGGCGGCGGCTCCGGCCGCGGTCACGCCCGCGGCCACGAGGGGGCCGCGCCGGGGGCCGGGCCTCACCGCGCGCTCCCCTGGCCGGGGGCGCGGGCATCGGGGGCGTGAGCCTTGGAGGCGTGGGCCCCGGGCGCGCACGCCCCCGGCGCGCTCCGCCGTACGAGGGTCCGCTCCACGGGGGTCCGCTCCACGCGGGCCCGCCGTGCGCGGCCTCGCCGCCCACCGTCTCGCCGTTCACCGTCGTGCCGCGGAACCGCGGCACCGTACGCACCACTCGTCACAGCCATGCCCACCACGCTACGACGCGTCCGCGCGGCTCACCCGTTCGCCGGGAGGCCGACTGCGGCCACCGGGGGCCGCCCGGCGGCCGAGCCCGTCCAGGCCCGTGCCCAGTCGCCCCACCGGCCCCGGTCGCCCCATGCCTCACGTCCAATTTCCGAGACGAAACTCTCCCATTCGGGTGAAATTCACTCAGGGGTCCGACACCTGCGGTCCCGGCTCGCTAGCGTGACTACCACTCGCGCGTATGCGCCACCCGCACCACCCGCGCGCACCGTCCGCACCCCCGCGCACAACCCCCTGCCGTGCCCGGTTCCCGCCCGTCCCCGCCCAGGAGCGTCCGCTGTCCCCGTACCGCCCCCCTCGACTCCCCGGTGACGTGGCCCACGTCGCCCCTGTCGTCACGCCGGTGCAGCTGAACTCCGCCGAGCCGGAGGCCGCGGAGGCCGCCCTCCTGACCTGCGGGGGCAGCCGCCGCTGGGCCCGGCGTGTCGCCGCCCACCGGCCCTACCCCGACCTCGGCGCCCTGCTCGCCGCCTCCGACGAAGCGCTGTACGACCTGTCGCACTCCGACCTCACCGAGGCCCTGACCCGCGAGCCCCTCGACCCGGGCGTCCCCGGGCTGGGCGCGCCGCACGGCACGTACGGCGCGGCGGACACGGCCCTGCGCGCCGCCCACGCCGCGTACGAGAGCCGCTTCGGACACACGTTCGTCATCTGCCTCGACGACGTCGCCCCCGGCGAGGCCCTGGACCATCTGCTGTCCGCCATCCGGTCACGCCTCGGCAACGATCCGGACGAGGAGCGCGCCGTGGCCGCCGATCAGCTGCGCCGCCTCACCCGCGGCAGGCTCACCCGCCTCGTGCTCGGGACGGCCCCCGCGACCAGCGACGACACGGGAAACACGGGCTCCGGGGGCCCTGGACACGCCGCACGCGAAACTCGCCCGCAATCGCGTCCCGATAGCCCGTACGTGCCTGTTTGATTGCCTGTTTGATCACACCTGCGGACCCGGGGCAAGGCCACCGACAACTCGTCGATACGATGACGAGCGGCCGGTGGACCGTACCCGGCCGGGCTCGTCCGACAAGAAGCCGGCCGGCCCCAATCCCCGCTCCCGGAGGGTTCTTCCGTGCCGGCTGGAACGCTGTACCGCGGCCGGGAAGGAATGTGGTCCTGGGTGGCTCATCGAGTCACCGGCGTCCTCATCTTCTTCTTCCTGTTCGTGCATGTGCTCGACACCGCTCTCGTCCGCGTCTCCCCGGAGGCGTACGACGATGTCGTCAGCACCTACAAGACGCCGATCGTCGCACTCCTCGAGTACGGCCTGGTCGCCGCCATCCTCTTCCACGCCCTCAACGGCCTGCGTGTCATCGCCGTCGACTTCTGGTCGAAGGGTCCCCGCTACCAGAAGCAGATGCTCTGGACCGTCGTCGGCATCTGGATCGTCCTGATGGTCGGGGCGCTCTACCCCGTCCTGGGCCACGCCGTCCGCGAAGTCTTCGGGAGCTGAGGCCGACATGTCTTCTGACACCACGCTCGACAAGTCCGGTACGTCCGGAGTCGGTCCCGTCGAGGGCGCCTCGCTCTACGACGTCGACAACCCGGCCCCGGTCATCGAGCCGCCCCGCAAGCGCACGTCCAAGACCCCGCGCTCGACCCGCGGCAACTTCGAGATGGCCGCGTGGCTCTTCATGCGCCTCTCCGGTGTCGTCCTGGTCGTCCTCGTCATCGGCCACCTGCTGATCCAGCTGGTGCTCGACGGCGGCGTCTCGAAGATCGGCTTCGCGTTCGTCGCGGGCCGCTGGGCCTCGCCGTTCTGGCAGGTCTGGGACCTGCTGATGCTGTGGCTCGCGATGCTGCACGGCGCGAACGGCCTGCGCACGGTCATCAACGACTACGCCGAGCGCCCGAACACGCGTCTGTGGCTCAAGGGCCTGCTGTACACCGCCACGGTGTTCACCATCCTTCTGGGCTCGCTGGTGATCTTCACCTTCGACCCGAACATCCGCTAAAGCCGAGGCGACCCCAGTGAAGATTCACAAGTACGACACCGTCATCGTCGGCGCGGGCGGCGCCGGCATGCGCGCCGCCATCGAGGCGACGAAGCGCAGCCGCACCGCCGTGCTCACCAAGCTGTACCCCACCCGCTCCCACACGGGCGCCGCGCAGGGCGGCATGGCCGCCGCGCTCGCGAACGTGGAGGAGGACAACTGGGAGTGGCACACCTTCGACACGGTCAAGGGCGGTGACTACCTGGTCGACCAGGACGCCGCCGAGATCCTGGCGAAGGAGGCCATCGACGCCGTCCTCGACCTGGAGAAGATGGGCCTCCCGTTCAACCGCACGCCGGACGGGACCATCGACCAGCGCCGCTTCGGCGGTCACACCCGCAACCACGGCGAGGCCGCCGTGCGCCGGTCCTGCTACGCGGCCGACCGCACCGGCCACATGATCCTCCAGACGCTGTACCAGAACTGCGTCAAGGAGGGCGTGGAGTTCTTCAACGAGTTCTACGTCCTCGACCAGATCATCGTCGAGGTCGACGGCGTCAAGAAGAGCGCGGGCGTCGTCGCCTACGAGCTGGCGACCGGCGAGATCCACATCTTCCAGGCGAAGGCCGTGGTCTACGCGTCCGGCGGCACCGGCAAGTTCTTCAAGGTGACCTCGAACGCGCACACGCTCACCGGTGACGGCCAGGCGGCCTGCTACCGGCGCGGGCTGCCGCTGGAGGACATGGAGTTCTTCCAGTTCCACCCGACCGGCATCTGGCGCATGGGCATCCTGCTCACGGAGGGCGCCCGCGGTGAGGGCGGCATCCTCCGCAACAAGGACGGCGAGCGCTTCATGGAGAAGTACGCGCCGGTCATGAAGGACCTCGCGTCCCGTGACGTCGTCTCGCGCTCCATCTACACGGAGATCCGCGAGGGCCGCGGCTGCGGACCCGAGGGCGACCACGTCTACCTCGACCTCACGCACCTCCCGCCGGAGCAGCTCGACGCCAAGCTCCCGGACATCACGGAGTTCGCGCGCACCTACCTCGGCATCGAGCCCTACACGGACCCGATCCCGATCCAGCCGACCGCGCACTACGCCATGGGCGGCATCCCGACCAACGTCGAGGGTGAGGTCCTGGCGGACAACACCACCGTCGTCCCCGGCCTGTACGCGGCGGGCGAGGTGGCCTGCGTGTCGGTGCACGGCGCCAACCGCCTCGGCACCAACTCGCTCCTCGACATCAACGTCTTCGGCAAGCGCGCGGGCATCGCCGCCGCCGAGTACTCCGCGTCGCACGACTTCGTCGAGCTGCCGGAGAAGCCGGAGGAGCTGGTCGTCTCCCTCGTCGAGCAGCTGCGCGACGCCAAGGGCAACGAGCGGGTCGCCGAGCTCCGCAGGGAGCTGCAGGAGACCATGGACGCCAACGTCATGGTGTTCCGCACGGAGCAGACGATCAAGACGGCCGTGGAGAAGATCGCCGAGCTCCGCGCCCGCTACAAGAACGTCTCGATCCAGGACAAGGGCAAGCGGTTCAACACCGACCTCCTGGAGGCCATCGAGCTGGGCAACCTGCTCGACCTGGCCGAGGTCATGGCGCAGTCCGCGCTCGCCCGCAAGGAGTCGCGCGGCGGTCACTACCGCGAGGACTTCCCCAACCGCGACGACGTCAACTTCATGCGCCACACCATGGCGTACCGCGAGGTCGGCGACGACGGCACGGAGACGATCCGTCTCGACTACAAGCCGGTCGTCCAGACCCGCTACCAGCCGATGGAGCGTAAGTACTGATGGCTACCCCGACCCTTGCGAAGGAAGACGCCCAGCCCGAGGCGGGCTTCGCCGACTCCCCGTACATCACGGTCACCTTCCGCATCCGCCGCTTCAACCCCGAGGTCTCGGCGGACGCGGTCTGGGAAGACTTCCAGATGGAGATCGACCCCAAGGAGCGCGTCCTCGACGGCCTCCACAAGATCAAGTGGGAGCAGGACGGCACGCTCACGTTCCGCCGCTCCTGCGCGCACGGCATCTGCGGTTCCGACGCCATGCGGATCAACGGCAAGAACCGTCTGGCCTGCAAGACCCTGATCAAGGACATCAACCCGGCCAAGCCGATCACGGTCGAGCCCATCAAGGGTCTGACGGTCCTGAAGGACCTGGTCGTCGACATGGACCCGTTCTTCCAGGCCTACCGCGACGTCATGCCGTTCCTGGTCACGACGGGCAACGAGCCGACGCGCGAGCGTCTGCAGTCCGCCGAGGACCGCGAGCGCTTCGACGACACCACGAAGTGCATCCTGTGCGCCGCGTGCACGTCGTCGTGCCCGGTCTTCTGGAACGACGGCCAGTACTTCGGTCCGGCCGCGATCGTCAACGCCCACCGCTTCATCTTCGACTCGCGTGACGAGGCGGGCGAGCAGCGCCTGGAGATCCTGAACGACAAGGACGGCGTGTGGCGTTGCCGTACGACGTTCAACTGCACGGACGCGTGCCCGCGGGGCATCGAGGTCACGAAGGCGATCCAGGAAGTGAAGCGCGCGCTGATCACCCGCCGCTTCTGATCCTGTTTCGCCCCGTACGTCGCATGGGCCCCGCTCCTCCGGGAGCGGGGCCCCTGTGCGTGCGTGGCGCCCGCGGTTATAGCTTAGGTCCGCTCGCGTCCCCCCACGGACGGCCCCTTGTCCCCACACTCCTGGAGTCCCGAGTGAACCGCCCTCTCCGCTTCATGACGGCCGCTCTGACCGCGTCCGCGGCCCTCCTCTTGACCGCCTGCGGCTCGGGGGGCGGTGACAGCGACTCCTCCGACCAGATCGAGGGCGCGGACACCAACGGCAACAAGGCTTCCGCCTCGGCCTCCCCCGGTTCGAAGCCGTCCGGCCCGAAGCGCCCCGAGGTGAAGCTGCCGAGCACGTTCAAGGCCGACTTCGTCGGGTGGAGCAGTGGGGACCCGAAGAAGCAGGCGATCCTCGACGACGGCAGGGAGCGCCTGAAGGCGGAGTACGCGGCCGTCATCGCGGGCGACCCGCGGGCCGGGGCCGTGAGCTTCTACACCTCGCAGCAGGCGCTGACGTCGTCCCGTACGTACATCAAGGGGTACGCGGACAACAACCACACGCTGATCGGTGAGGCCCGGGTGTTCAACCCGCAGGTGAGCATCTCCGACTCCGGCGGTGGCGTGCTCTTCTACTGCGTGGACGAGAGCAGGGGCTACACCAAGGACCGCAAGACCAAGGAGAAGACGGGCACCCCTGACGACGTGAACCCCGTCCTCCAGTACCGCACCACCCTGCGGAAGAACGCGCGGGGCGTGTGGAGCACCGTGTCGCTCGAGACGGAGCGCGGGGGGTGCGACAGGTGAAGCGGTCGCTGAACAGGTCACTTCCGGTGCTGGTTACGGCGCTCCTGGCCCTCGCGGCCTGCCCCGGCGCGGCACACGCCTTCGGCGAGGACGAGGACCACCCGCCCGCCGGCCCGTCGGGCGGTGCCTCCGGCACCACCCTCACCGCCGGCGTGGGCACGAGCGTCACGGTCAAGCAGGTCAGCGGCAACAAGGGCGGCTCGCCGGGCAAGCCCGTCGTGGCAGTGGACCCGAACTGGAAGCCGCCGTCGTGCTGGTACGAGCCCGTGGCCACTCCCGAGCAGCTGAAGGCCAGTGTGGACAGCCTGAAGAAGGGCGGCGACCTGGTCCACGTGACGCCGTCGCTCAGCTGGGGCGAGAAGCTGATGGTGGACCACTACGAGAAGGGCAAGGCCCAGTCCGACGGTGCCAAGGGGTACAAGGACTTCAACGTCGGCAAGGACGGCAAGTTCTGGCGCGGTGTCATGAACCCCGATGTCGCGGACACCTTCGAGGCGCGCCAGTGCGAGACGAACCTCTTCTGGCAGGACGCCGACAGCATCCCGGACATCGAGAACGCCCCCACCCCCGAGATCCTGGCCGGTTACGCGTACAACAAGATCAAGGTCCCGGACACCGAGGTCGAGATGAAGCCCGAGGCCAAGTCGACCGTGAAGCTGCCGACCTGGGTCTGGCTGGACAAGGGCGAGTTCGAGCCCGTCAAGGTCCGTGCCGAGCTGCCCGGGACGAATCTGTACGCCGAGACCACCGCCAGGCCCGTCAGTCTCCACCTGGACCCCGGCACCGCGGACGCCGAGACGTTTCCCGCCGACGGCGAGTGCGCGGTCAATGAGGACGGCAGCATCGGCGCCCCGTACACGAGGGGGGCCTCGAAGGAGGACCCGCCGTGCGGCATCACGTACCTGCGGGCCA
This sequence comes from Streptomyces sp. NPDC050703, assembly GCF_040654435.1. Taxonomy (NCBI): domain Bacteria; kingdom Bacillati; phylum Actinomycetota; class Actinomycetes; order Kitasatosporales; family Streptomycetaceae; genus Streptomyces; species Streptomyces sp. NPDC050703. The sequence continues at coordinate 2,263 of NZ_JBFAHX010000064.1, read as the reverse complement.
CCGGCGGCGAACCGCACCGGATGAAGGCGTCCATCACCTGGGAGATCACCTGGGAGGGCACCGGGGGCGCGGGCGGTGACCTGCCGGACGGCACCTTCGAGGGGACGCAGGACATCGGCGTGCAGGAGATCCAGTCCATCAACCGGTGACGGCCGCGCCGCACGGCGCCCGTGCCGCCGGACGGCCGAAGATGGCGCCGTCCGGCGGCACGGCGCTCGCGCGCCTGCGGGCGTGCCGCGCCCGCCGCCCTACCCTGACGGGATGTCAGACAACCAGTCCGTCGGTCTGTCCGCTGACCGGTCCGCGGAGCCGTCCGCGGAGCCGTCCGCCCCGCTGCTCGGCTTCGACAACGTCCTGTTCCCCGTCGGCGACCTCGGCGAGGCCGTCGGGTTCTACGAGCGGGCCGGCTTCCCCGTCGCCCTGCGGCTCGACGAACTCGGGCTCGCGATCCTGAAGGTGGGCAAGGAGACGCCGGGCGTACTGCTCCGCGTGGAGGACGGCATCCTGCCGCGTACGCCCGTGTGGCCCTCGCCCCGGCTCTGGCTGGAGGTCCCTGACGCCCGCGCGAAGGGGCGGGCGCTCACGGCCGCGGGCATCGTCCTGATCGCCGAGCCGTTCTCCGTGGCCACCGGGTGGACCGTGGAGATCGCCGACCCGTGGGGCAACGTCATCGGCTTCACGGACTACCTCAAACGGCCGGAGCTGGCCCGCGCCTTGTGAACCTCAGGCATGCCGTGAGGCCAGTTCGACCACCGTGATGTCCGAGGGCGCCCCGACCCGCACCGGCGGGCCCCACGCGCCCGCGCCGCGGCTGACGTAGAGCTGGGTGTCGCCGTACCGCTCCAGGCCCGCGAGCGTCGGGTTGGCCAGGTCGGCCACGAGGTTGCCCGGCCAGAGCTGGCCGCCGTGGGTGTGGCCGGACAGCTGGAGGTCCACGCCGTGCTCGACGGCGTCGTGGATCACGACCGGCTGGTGTGCGAGCAGCACCGAGGCCCGCGCGCGGTCCCGGTCGCCGAGCGCCGCGGCGAAGTCGGGGCCCGCGCCCTCGTCCTCACCGGCCACGTCGTCGACGCCCGCGAGGTCGAAGCCGGGCAGTTCGGTGCGGGCGTTGCGCAGCGGACGCAGGCCGAGTTCCCGTACGTGGTCGACCCACTGGTCGGCCCCGGAGAAGTACTCGTGGTTGCCGGTGACGAAGTACGCGCCGTGCCGTGCCCGCAGCCCGGCGAGCGGCGCCGCGGCCGGGGCGAGGTCCTCGACGCTGCCGTCCACCAGGTCGCCGACCACGGCGATCAGGTCGGGCTGCGTGGAGTTGATCGTGTCGACCACGCGCTGCGTGAAGCCGCGGCCGAGGATCGGGCCGAGGTGGACGTCGCTGACCACGGCGATCCTGAACCCGTGCGCGGCACGCGGCAGCTTGGCCAGCGGAACGGTGAGCCGCTTCACCTTGGGCCCGCTGAGCACGCCGTACGCCCCGTACCCGACGGTGCCGACGGCGGCCGTCGCCACGGCGCCCCCGACGATCCGGGAGACGAACAGGCGGCGGGAGGGGGCCGGTCCGGTGGTGGACGCGGTGGTTCGCTCCTCCGAGGGCGGTTCCGGGGAAGCGGCCCCCACGGGGACGGGCGTCTGCGCGGCGACGGGCTGCTCCGCGGGAACCGTCCCGCCCGTTCCGCGCCCGCGGGCCTCCACCCAGCGGCGCAGCAGCGGACGTACCAGCTCTCCCACGAGCAGCGCGAGCAGCAGGTAGAGCGAGAGGGCCAGCCACAGGAAGCCGGGCCAGGCGAGGATCTGCTGCAGCGGGAAGGGCGCCCCCGCCCGTTCGGCGACGAGGGCGGCGAACACCAGCACCGGGGCGACGGCGAACAGCACCGTGCCGGCCCGCCGGGCGGGCCCGGGGCCCGCGGTGGTGTCCCGCACCAGGCGGCGCCACGCGAACCAGTGCAGGGCCGCGAAGGCGGCGAGGACGAGGAGGCCCACCAGGACCGCGATGACGACCATGGCTATGACGTTCTCCGCAGTGCGCGGACTCCACGGAACCCGATGGCCCCTACCACCGTCCCCAAGACAAAGGAGACAACGGCAAGCGTCAGGTGCACCCAGAAGTACCCGGTCGGGTCGCCCGCGTCGTCGAAGGCGAGCCCGCTGCCGTCCTTCCACAGGTTCTTGACGAAAGTGATCCATGCGAAGCTACCCAGTAGGGCCAATCCGTTCAAACGAAAGCGCAGGTCAGCACGCATGACGCATGCTTCTCCCATGTCTCCAA
>NZ_JBFAHX010000063.1:0-33966 GCF_040654435.1 Streptomyces sp. NPDC050703 | reverse complement strand
GTGCTGGCCGCCCGCTCCGGCGGCCTCACCGAGGACGGCGACATCATCGCCGAGCACACCCGGCACACCGTGGACCTGCTGCTGGAGCGCTCCCGGGTGCTGGCCGACCGCGTAGCGGCGGGACAGGCCGCCGTGGTGGGCCTGTCCTACCGGCTGGCCGACGGCAGCGCCCAGCCGGTCACCACCCGCGGCCTCGAAACCCCCGTCGGCCCGGTGTCCTGACCGACCGGGCAGCCGCCCGGCGTCACCGGCCCCCTGAGTCGCGGCGCACCGGGCCTGCGCGCAGCGCACCGCCCTCGGCGGGGCCCGTGTGCGCCCGGGCGGCGTCCGGCCGTGCCGCGGGGGCGAACGCCGTGCGGTAGGCGGTGGGTGTCGTGCCGAGGGCGCGCCGGAAGTGCAGGCGGAGGTTCGACGGGCTGCCCAGGCCGCAGCGGTCGGCTATGTGGTCGACGGCGAGTTCCGTGCTCTCCAGCAGCTCCCGGGCGCGGTCGAGCCGGGCGGTGAGCAGCCACCGCAGCGGCGTCGTGCCGGTCTCGGAGACGAACCGCCGGGCGAAGGTCCGCGGCGCCATGTGCGCGTGTGCGGCGAGCAGGGGCACCGTCAGCGGTTCGTGCAGGCGGGCCAGGGCCCATGCGCGGGTGGGGGCGAGGGTGACGCCGGGCGTCTCGGGGGCCAGCGGCCTCTTGATGTACTGCGCCTGCCCGCCCTCGCGGTGGGGAGCGGAGACCAGGAAGCGCGCCACCTGGTTCGCCGTACGGGCGCCGAGGTCGCGTCGTACGAGGTGCAGGCACAGGTCGATGCCGGCGGCGACGCCCGCGGAGGTCAGCACCTGCCCCTCGTCCAGGTAGAGCACGCGCGGGTCCACCGTCACCTTCGGGTGGCGCGCGGCCAGGTCGTCGGCGTGCTTCCAGTGGGTGGTGGCCTTGCGGCCGTCGAGGATTCCGGCCGCCGCCAGCGCGAAGGCGCCCGTGCAGATGGACACCAGCCGCCGGCCCCCGGCGTAGGCGTCGGCCAGCGCGGCGAGTACGTCCGGCGGCAGCTCGCGCAGGTGGGGTGTGTACCCCGGGACCACCACCGTGTCCGCCTCGCGCAACGCCTCCAGACCGGCCGCCACCGTCACGGCGAACCCCGCCGCGGTCGGGACCGGCGCGGAGGTGTGTCCGCACAGGGTGAGTTCGTAGGGGTCACCGGGCACGCCGGTGAAGACCTGGGCCGGAATGCCCAGGTCCAGGGGCAGCACGTCCTCGATGGCCAGGACCGCCACACGGTGCGGTGCGGCCCGGCGCACGGTGGCGTCCAAGGTGGCAGTTTCCTCTCGCATGGAGGCAACTCTGCCACTGTCACCGGCAGTTGTCGCAGCCGATCATCTTTTCCATGACCCCAGAGAACACCACGAACGCCGCCGGTCTCCCGCCGCTGCCCGACACCGACCTCACGCGCCGGGCCCTCGCCCTGGTGCGCGACACGGAGTCCACCCCCACCGCCAACCACAGTGTCCGCAGCGCGCTGTTCGCCCGCCTCCGCGCCGACCACGAGGGCGCGGAGGCGGGACGCGACTACGATCCCGAGCTGCTGTTCCTGGCCTGCGTGCTGCACGACATCGGCCTGACACCGGCGGGCGACCGCCATCAGCGGTTCGAGGTGGACGGCGCCGACACGGCCGCGGAGTTCCTCACCGAGCAGGGCCTGCCCGCCGCCGATGTCGACAAGGTGTGGGAGGCCATCGCCTTCCACACGGTGGCGGGCATCGCCGAGCGCCGCGGCACCCTGTGCGCCCTCGTGCACCAGGGGACCGGCATGGACTTCGGCTGGGACACGGAGTGCGTCGACGACGCGACCGGCGCCGCGATCCACGCCGCCTATCCGCGGCTGTCCATGGCCACCACGCTGACCGACGAGATCGTCGCCCAGGTACGCCGCCGCCCGGAGAAGGCCCCACCCTTCTCCCTCCCCTCCGAACTGCTGCGGGAGAGGTCCGTCCCGCCCCACAGGACCCGCATGGAGACCATGGCCGACGCCGCGCGCTGGGGCAACTGACCAGGACGGCGTCCCCTGCCCCCTCCCTGACCGACCAGAGAAGAACCAGCGAAGAAGCGGAGCACCGACCGAGATGAACCGCCGTACCCTTCTGCACGCCACCACCGCGCTCGGCGCCGCGACGCTGACGACGGCCGCTGCCGCCGCACCGGCGGAGGCCTCGGCCTCCGGGAGCCCCCGGCGCGACCGCCCCCTGCGCGTCCACGTCGTCATGTTCGACGGCGTGGAGGAGCTCGACTTCACCGCTCCGTACGAGGTGTTCTCCGCCTCGGACCACTTCGCCGACCGCCCGGTGCGGGTCCGCTACGTCACGCTCGGCGGACCCCGCACCGTGCGGGCCGCCTTCGGCACCGGACTGCGCGTCGACCACGGGTGGGCGCCGGAGGAGGCGGACCTCCTCGTGGTGCCCGGCGGCGGGTACGCGCGCCGCGACGACCCCGGGGTGTGGGCCGAACTCCGGCGGGGCTCTCTGCCCCGGGCCCTGGCCGCCGCGGCCCGGCCGGGCCTGACCGTCAGCGCCTTGTGCACGGGCGTGCTGCTGCTCTCCGCCGCCGGGCTGACCAAGGGCCGCCCCTGCACCACCCACCACCGGGCGCTGGCCGACCTGGAGCGGCAGGGCGGCGTGCTCAAGAACGCCCGCGTGGTCGATGACGGCGACCTGGTGACCGCCGGCGGGGTGACCTCCGGCCTCGACCTCGCCCTGTGGCTGGTGCGCCGGGAACTCGGCGCGGACGCCGCCGTCGGCCTGGAGGACATGCTTGAGTACGAGGCCCGCGGCACGGTGTGGACCGCGCGAAGCGGTCGGTGAGCCCCCGGCCCGGCCGCGGCCCACCCGAGCGGCCGGCGAGCGATCGAGGCCCCGCGCGCCGGGCCGCCCCTATCGGCGGCCCGCCGAACGGCGTGGGCGGCGTGTCCTGCGTTTCGTGCCTTCGCCATGCGGCTACCTCTCCCGCGCAGGCGAAGGTTTGACCGCCTTTCTACCCGGCGGCGGTGTTTGCCCGCCGGGTTCGGCGGTCACGCGGAACCCGTGCGCTCCTCGCGACCTGTGCGTCTCCGCCGGGACGTCGCCGACCCCCGCCGGAGGGCACGGCGCCGAGGCGCGACGCACAGCACGCCGGCCGATGAAAGGAAGTCCCGTGTCCATGAAGGTCTCCGACTACGTCCTGCGACGCCTGCGCGAATGGGAGGTCGATCATGTGTTCTCCTACGCGGGCGACGGCATCAACGGACTCCTCGCCGCGTGGGGCCGCGCGGAGAACGAGCCGAAGTTCGTCCAGGCCCGGCACGAGGAGATGGCGGCGTTCGAAGCGGTGGGCTACGCCAAGTTCTCCGGCAAGGTCGGGGTGTGCGCGGCGACCTCGGGACCCGGGGCGATCCATCTCCTCAACGGCCTCTACGACGCCAAACTCGACCACGTCCCCGTGGTCGCGATCGTCGGCCAGACCAACCGCAGCGCCATGGGCGGCTCCTACCAGCAGGAGGTGGACCTGCTGAGCCTGTACAAGGACGTCGCGTCCGACTTCTGCGAAATGGTCACCGTCCCCGAACAGCTTCCCAACGTCATCGACCGCGCCATGCGCACCGCCTACGGCAGGCGGACCGTGACGGCCGTCATCATCCCCGCCGACGTCCAGGAACTCGACTACACCCCGCCCGCCCACGCCTTCAAGATGGTGCCCTCCAGCCTCGGCGTGGCCGCCTCCGCCCCCGTACCGGCCGACGCCGACCTCACCAGGGCGGCGGAGGTCCTGAACGCGGGCGAGAAGGTCGCGGTCCTCATCGGCCAGGGCGCGCGCGGCGCCCGAGCCGAGGTCAAGGAAATCGCGGAGGTCCTCGGCGCGGGAGTCGCCAAGGCCCTGCTCGGCAAGGACGCCCTGCCCGACGACCTGCCGTACGTCACCGGCTCGATCGGACTGCTGGGCACCCGGCCCTCGTACGAGATGATGATGGGCTGCGACACGCTCCTCGTGGTCGGCTCCAGCTTCCCCTACGCCCAGTTCCTGCCGGAGTTCGACCAGGCGCGCGCCGTCCAGATCGACATCGACCCGCACAACATCGGCATGCGCTACCCCTTCGAGGTCAACCTCGTGGGAGACGCCAAGGAGACCCTCGCCGCGCTGCTGCCGCGGCTGAGGCGGAAGAAGCACGGCGCCTGGCGCAAGAAGATCGAGAAGGACACCGCCCGCTGGTGGGACGTGATGGAGCGCCGCGCCGCGGTGGAGGCGGACCCGGTCAACCCCGAGCACGTCGTGCACAGCCTCGACGCGCTGCTGCCGGACGACGTGATCCTGGCCGCCGACTCCGGCTCCGCCGCCAACTGGTACGCCCGCCACCTGCGCATGCGCGGGGCGATGCGCGGCTCGCTGTCCGGCACGCTCGCGACGATGGGCCCCGGCGTGCCGTACGTCATCGGGGCCAAGTTCGCCCACCCCGGCCGCCCGGCCCTCGCGATCGTCGGGGACGGGGCGATGCAGATGAACGGCATGGCCGAACTCATCACCGCGGCGAAGTACTGGCAGGAGTGGCGGGACCCGCGGCTGATCGTCGCCGTACTGAACAACCAGGACCTCAACCAGGTCACCTGGGAGATGCGCGCCATGTCCGGCGCCCCGCAGTTCCTGCCCTCCCAGGCGATCCCGGACGTCCCCTACGCCGACTTCGCGCGGTCCATCGGCCTCGGCGGGGTCCGGGTGGAGAAGCCGGACGAGGTGGAGGCGGCCTGGCGGCAGGCGCTCACGGCCGACCGGCCCTTCGTGATCGACTTCCGCACCGACCCGGCCGTCCCGCCCATCCCGCCGCACGCCGACCGGGAGCAGGCCGAGGCCGTGGTGTCCTCCGTCCTCAAGGGGGACAGCGACCGGGGCAGCATGATCAAGCAGGGGATCAAGGCGAAGGTGCAGGAGTTCCTCCCCGGCCGCCACCACGGCGACGGCGCCCCGGGCACGCGGGGGAGGGAGTGACCGCTCCCGTGGCCGCCCGGGCGGACACCTCTCCGCCCGGGCCCCCGGTCCGGGCAGGGCCCCGTGGGCCGCCCCGCGAATTGGCCCGCTCGATCACGCGCCCAGTGGACTGGAGCCGCCGGTGCGCCCCCGCCTAGCGTCGGCGTCGTCGAAGCGCGGTCTACGGGGGAGGCGCACATGACGTCCGGCGTGGTGAATTCCGGGCTGCTCGGCAGTCGATTCGATTCGCTCGCGAGCAACACCATCGATTACTGGATGCTGCCTGACGACGATTCCATGACCATGGACAGGGCGCTGGAGGCGGTGTCGGCGGCACCGGCACTTCCCGATGCCTCCCTGCAGTTGTACGTCCACGTGCCGATCTGCGCGCAGAACTGCACATTCTGCGCTTTCACCGGTGCGAACAGCATCAGCTACAAAATGGCGGAGCGTTACGCCGATCTCGTCATCTGGCAGTTGACCGACCTGATCGGGCGTACCCAGGTCAGCGGCCATCACATCCGGTCGGTGCACATCGGCGGCGGCAGTCCGGACCTCCTCGGCTCCCACGTCGGCCGCGTACTGGAAGGCATCCGGGGGCTTCCCGGCTGCACCGACGCCACCGAGTTCTCCGTCGAGATGACGCTGAGCACCACCAAGCCCGCGTTCATCGAGGAACTGGTCGGACACGGCGTCACGAAGGCGTCGTTCGGAGTCCAGACCCTCGACCCGGAACTCCGGGCGCACATGCGCCAGCCGACGTCCCTCGCGCATCTGCCCAAGGTGCTCGACATGATCGGCGGCCGCATTCCGATCGTGAACGCCGACCTCATCACGTGTCTGCCGGGCCAGTCCCTGGGGCTCGCGATGGACGACCTCCAAGCGCTCATCGAGCACCCCGACATCAACGCGATCAGTTCCTATCTGCTGACGTCGGGAGCGTCCCCCTCATTGGTCGGCGGACTGCTGTCCGGAGCGCTGCCCCCGCAGGCCCCACCGCAGGACCGTGCGCTCATGCGCCTCAACACGTACGGCACGCTGCTGCGCGCCGGATGGGTCCGGCGCGGGACCAACACCTATATCGACCCGGTATCGGTACCGGCGGACGATCTCGCGAAGATCAGCGGCAACGAATGCCTCGGGCAGAGCCACCACTCCGACTTCCTCATCGGGGCCGGTGCCAGCGCGATATCGAGCATGCCCGGCGTCCGCCTCGAACAGGTGAGCCCCATCGGCCAGTGGATGGCCGCCGCGGAGCGCAAGGAGCACCCGCTCTGGCTGTCCAAGTGCGCCACCGTCCCCCAGACGGACGCCGCGTTGTGGGTCTTCCCGCTCCGGCACGAGGGGCTGCCGCAGGACCGCTACGACTGGATGGTCGCGAACGGCGCCCTCGACGACACCCAGGTGCGGACCCTCCAGGACTTCTGCGCCGAAGGGCTCGTGCGGCACACGCGCCAGGGGTACGAACTGACGGTCGTCGGCGAGGTCTTCATGGGGCACCTCGTGCGGCTCCTGAAGAAGGACGCGAACCGCAGAGCCGTCGACGACTACATCACCGAGGGCTACGCCTTGGGGAACGCGATCGCCGACGGCCGGCTCGCGGACCAGCGGATCGTGAACAACCGGCAGGCCGTCGACCTCCACCTGGGCACGGGCGGCTGACCGGGCGCCGCCTCGCCGCGGCACCCGGTCAAACACCCCCTAGTCGCAGTGCGCGAGGAACTGCGCCCGAGGGCGCGCCCGGCCCGGGCGCGCCGGGAGTGCCGGGTGCTCCCGCCGGGCCGGGCGTCCGTCCGTGCAGTCCTGGTACGCGGCGCCGAGGTACCGCGCCGCCTCGGTGAGGCGGCTCATCGTCGTCCCGGCGTGGTTGACCACCAGCGCCGGCGCGTCCGCCGCGTCGGCGTCGTGGCGGTAGTGCGCGCTGCCCCACACGAGCACGTTCCGCAGGAAGGCGGCGCCGACCATACGGGCCTCGTCGAGGCCCGGGGGCAGCCGCACATACGTCTGCAGACCCGCCGCGGAGTTCGCCACCCGGGCCGACGGCAGGTGGTCGTGGAGGGCCGCCCCGAAGGCCTCCTGGCGCCGCCGCAGATGGGTGCGGAGGGCGCGCACGTGCCGGTCCAGCCGGCCGTTCTCGATGAACCGGGCGAGCGCCAGCTGGTCGATGGTGGACAGGCCGAGGTCGACGGTGGCGCGGACGGCCTCGACGCGGGGCACCACCGTGGGCGGCGCCACCAGCCAGCCGAGCCGCAGGCCGGGCGCCAGGGTCTTGCTGGCGCTGCCCGCGTACACGACCCGCTCGGGGGCCAGGGACTGGAGTGCCGGTGGCCGCTGGCCGAAGGCGAGCGCGCCGTCGAAGTCGTCCTCGACCACCAGCCCGTCCACCTCACGCGCCCAGGCCACCAGCTCCTCGCGGCGCTCGGGGCTCATCCGCGCGCCGGTCGGGAACTGGCACGCGGGCGTCACCAGGACCGCCCGTGCGCCGGTGCGGGCCAACACGTCGACCCGGAGGCCGTGTTCGTCGACCGGCGCGGAGACCGGGGTCATCCCCAGCGAGGCGATGAAGGCGCGCTGCCCCGGATGCCCCGGCTCCTCGACGGCCAGCTCGCGTATGCCGCGCCGCAGCAGCATCTGGCAGAGCAGGGAGAGGCCCTGGGCGAAGCCCGCCGTCAGCATGACGCACTCCGGCGCGGCCTCCACCGCGCAGACCCGGCCGAGGTAGCCGGCGAGGACCTGCCGGGTCTGCGGAAGCCCGGAGGGCGGCGCGTAGCCCAGGTCCCGCAGACTGGCGTTGCCGATGGCGTCCGACACCGCGGCCAGCCATTCCCGGCGCGGGAACAGGCTCACGTCGGTCGCCCCGGTGCGCAGGTCGAGCAGGCCGGGCCTGCCGTCCGCGCCCGCGATCAGCGGGGACGTCACCGGTCCACCGGCGCCCTTGTCCACGTCCGCGACCACGGTGCCCGCCCCGCGCCGCGCGCGCAGATACCCCTCGGCGCACAGCTGCTCGTACGCCTCCACCGCCACGCTGCGGGAGACGCCGAGGTCGGCGGCGAGCTGCCGGGTCGACGGCAGCCTGGTGCCCGGCGCGAGACGCCGCCGTTCGATGGCCCCCTTCACCGAGTCCCTGATCTGTCCTGCCAGCTGGCGGCTCGAATCGCGATCGATCGAGATCTGCAGATGTGGCACAGCGAGTCCCCCCAAGAACCACGGCGCTTCCCCTGGGGCGGGATACTGCCACAGAGCCGCGCGGGAAATCCCGTGACATTGGGCCGAAACGCGCCGGTTGACCGTTCGGTGCCCCGGGCCGGGCCGTTGACCTGAACCTGTCGCGTGTGCCCGGTCCACCGGGAACGAGGAGCCGGGGCAAGTGGTCTCCTTGGCCCGGTCCGAATTGGTCTGGACTGCACGGTGCCGCGTTTGATGAGGTCTATGAGCACAGAGTTTCGACCGCATTGCCGCACCACCGGCACCTGTCAAGAGGCCGGCGGCCCGGGAGCGCGAGTCGCGCCCCGGCATGGCCGTAAAGGAGCGGTGAGATCCGGCGACTCTGTGTGACGGCGGGTGGCCGACACCCGACCACGGGGGTGGGGGATCTCCGGTGACCGACCGGATGGGCCGGCGGCGCTCTCAGCGTGGAGCGCGCCACGGTGACCACGTCCACCTGCGGTTCGAGCGGTCCAGGTGGACCAGAGGGGCTCTTTCACCGTGTCATTGCTGTCCGCACCCAGTGTGCCCGCGTACGTGCCGAAGGCCCGGCCGGCCTTCGAGCACCCACGACCCGGCCACCCGGAGACCATCGCGGTCCGGGTGACCGCGACCGAACTCCCGCACAGTTCACCGGCCCTGGTCTACGAAGCGCTCCTGCGCGACCGCGAGCGGGACGACGTGTACCTCTTCGAGAGCCTGGACGGCCCCGCCCAGGACCGGCACTCCGCCGTCGTCGGCTGGGGACGCCTCGCCGAACTCCGGCTCTACGCCGACCGCGTGGAGCTCGCGGCGCCGGGCGCCCTCGGCGCCGCGCTGGCCCAGGTGGTCACGGGCGTCGCCGGGGAGGCGACGGCGGTCCGCGGCGACCGCCGGGAGTGGGCGGCGCGGAACTCCCGGGAGGCATGGCGGCTGCTGCGCGCCGTCCAGGGCGCCTTCACCGTCGACACCGAGGTGCCCGACACCACGTTCGCCTTCGGGTTCCTGACCACGCTGGCCTACGAGTCGGCCTGGGACATGGAGCGCCTTCCGCAGAGCCAGCGGGAGGGCGACCTGCCGCGCTGCACGCTCGCGCTCTTCCGGCACACGGTCTGGTACGACCTGGGCTCCGGGAGCGTGCGGCGGCTCTCCGCGGCCGGTGAACTGCTGCCGCCGGACGGCGGAGCGCTGCCGCACGTGCTGGCCGAGGGCACCCCGGAGCACTCCGCCCCCGCGGTGCCCGAGGCGCCCGCGCCCCGGTCGGTACGGGACAACGTGGACGAGCGGACGTTCACCGAGCGCGTCGAGCGCTGCCTGCGGCACATCGGGGTGGGCGACAGCTACCAGATCCAGATCGGCCACCGCATCGACGTGGAGTCGGAGCTGACGCCGCTGGAGGTCTACCAGCGGCTGCGGCACCGCAATCCGTCCCCGTACATGTACCTGGTCCCGTGGGCCGGCCGTACGGTGATCGGGGCGAGCCCGGAGCTGTTCATCCGGATCGAGGGCGGCCGGATCTCCATGCGTCCCATCGCGGGCACGGCGCCACGGGCCGCGGACCCGGCACAGGACGCCCGCCGCGTCACCGAACTGCGCGCGAGCGCCAAGGAGCAGGCCGAGCACGTCATGCTCGTCGACCTGTGCCGCAACGACATCGGGCGGATCTGCGTGCCGGGCACGCTGTCGGTGGACGCCATGATGGAGGTCGAGCCCTTCGCCTACGTCCACCACCTGGTCTCGACCGTGTCCGGGCAGGTCACCGACGGTACGGACATCTGGGCGGCGATCTGCGCCACCTTCCCGGCGGGCACCATGACCGGGGCGCCCAAGGTCCGCGCCATGGAGATCATCAACGACATCGAGGACGATCCGCGGGGCATCTACGCGGGCGCCCTCGGCCTGGTCGACGTACGCGGCTTCGCGATGCTCACGCTGTGCATCCGCACCGCCGTCCACGACGGGGACCACTACACCACCCAGGCGTCCGCCGGTGTGGTGGCCGACTCCGTGCCTGCCGCCGAGTGGCGGGAGACGCTGGCCAAGATGAGCGCCACCTACTGGGCCCTGACCGGCGAGGAGCTGCTGCCGTGAGCGCCGTACACCCGGAGGAACCGATGACCGCCGAGAGCCGGCCGAAGGTGCTGCTCGTCGACGCGTACGACAGCTTCAGCCACATCATCGACCAGTACCTGCGCACCCTCGGCGCCGAGACCGAGGTGGTTCGTTCGCACACCCGCACTCCGGAGGAGCTGGCCGGACTGCGGCCCGACGCGGTCGTGCTCGGCCCCGGGCCCGGCCACCCGGCAGCCTCCGGCCACGTCGAACTCGTGCACACCTTCGCGGGCCGGGTGCCCCTGCTCGGGGTCTGCCTCGGACACCAGGCGATCGGCCTGGCCTACGGGGCCCGCGTCGCCGTCGCGCAGAACCTGATGCACGGCAAGGCCAGCCAGGTCCGCCACGACGGCCGGGGCGTGTTCGACGGCGTCGGGGCGCCGCTGACCGTCACCCGGTACCACTCCCTGATCGTCGACGCTTCGGTACCGCCCGAACTCGACGTGACCGCGACGTCGCTCGACGACGGCTACGTCATGGGCATACGCCACCGCACGCACGCGGTCGAAGGAGTGCAGTTCCACCCCGAGAGCGTGATGACCGACCACGGGCTGCGGCTCTTCGACAACTTCCTGGCCGCCGCGCGACGGGCACCCGCGCGGATCGGCTAGGCGGCGGACGCCGGACCCGACACGACACGACACATCATGGGGGAGGGACACGTGACCGAGCAGCAGGCCCTGGCCGTGGTCACCGGCGGCGCGGGCGGCATCGGCCGAGCCGTCACGGCGGCGCTCGCCGAGGCCGGCCACCGGGTGCTCGCCGTGGACATCACGACGGGCGCAGACCCGGCGGCGCACGCCCGGCTGACCGCCGACGTGGGCGACCCCGGTGCGGCCGAGGACCTCTTCCGGCACATCGAGCAGGAGTACGGACTCCCCTCGGTCCTGGTCAACAACGCCGGGATCTACGAGGCGAGGGACTTCTTCGACTACGACGCGGACAGCTACCGGCGCGTCCTCGACGTCAACGCCGGGTCGGCCTTCTTCTGCACGCAGTCCATGACGCGCCGGCTGGTCGCCGCCGAGCGGCCGGGCAGCGTCGTCAACATCGCCTCCATCAGCGGCCGCGTGGGCAGCCCGGACACGGCGTACGGAGCCTCGAAGGGTGCGGTGATCGCCCTGACCCGCGGCCTCGGCCGCTCACTCGCCCCGTACGGCATCCGCGTCAACGCCGTCGCCCCAGGAGTCATCGACACCCCCATGGCCGCCCGCATCCCCGCGGACCGCACCACCGGCTACCTGGACAGCGTGCCGCTCGGCAGGTTCGGCCGGGCGGCCGAGGTCGCCGCCGCCGTCCGCTACCTGGCAGGACCCGCCTCCGGATACGTCACGGCGAGCGTGCTCGACGTCGACGGCGGCCTGCACTGACACCCCGGGCCGGGGCCCCGGCCGCCCCGCCCGGCCCCTGCCGACCACACGCACGCGCCGCCCCGCCCGCGCCGCCCGGCGCCGGGGCCCTCGCGCGACCCACCATCCGAGAGGACCACCATCATGTGGCTGCCCACGCATGGGCCCGCAGCCGAGTTCGCCGCGCAGTACCTCGACGTGCACCGGGCCTTCTACGACCGGACCCTCACCGACGAGGCGCTCGACGCCTGGCGCACCCGCCGGCTGCGCACCGTACTCGACCAGGTGTCGACCGGTTCGCCGTTCTACGCACGCCATCTCAAGGACATCGATCTGGCGGCGGTGACCCCCGACGACCTGACGGCACTGCCCTTCACGACCAAGGCCGACCTGCGGACGGAGATGCTCGACGTCCTCAGCCGCCCCCTGACCGACGCCGTCTTCTTCTACGAGACCACCGGCACCACCGGCCCCGCCACCCCGTGCCCGCGCGACGAACGCGAGGTCATCGCCAGCAACGCCCACGTCACCGAGTCCTGGGCCTCCGTCTTCCGGCGCCACTTCGACGGGCACGCCCCGCGCATCGGCCTGATGGGCCCGACCGAGGTGCACTCCTTCGGCGACACCCTCGGCGACGTGGCCCGCAACGTCGGCTCGATGAACGCCAAGATCTGGCCCTACTCCCCGGTCATCGGCTTCCCCAAGGCCCTGCAGCTGATGCGGGACCTGGAGCTGGAGGTGATCTGCTGCACGCCGGGCGTCGCGCTCACCCTCGCCAAGGCGGCCGAGCACTACGGCTACGACCTGCGCCGCGACTTCGCCGTGAAGCTGCTGTTCGTGACCGGCGAGATGTGCACGCCCGCCCTGGCGCACAACCTGGAGAGCGTCTGGGGCGCCGACGTCTACAACATCCTGTACGGCTCGCAGGAGGCGTTCGTCATCGCCACCGCCTGCCGCAACAAGCGGATGCACCTGTCCCAGACCAACTACATCGTCGAGGTCGTGGACGCGGCCACCGGCGTCTCGCACGGCCCGCGCGGCACCGGTGAACTGACGGTGACGATGCTGGTGGACGGCGTGAAACCGCTCGTCCGCTACCGCACGGGCGACGCCGTGACGGTCGAGGAGTCCGACTGCGACTGCGAGATGCCCGGCGACCTCGTGCGCATCGTCGGCCGCACCCTGGACCGCCTCGAACTCGGCTCGCGGCTGTTCACCGCGGGACAGATCGAGACGGCCGTGCTGACCGGCGTCACCGGAGCCGCCGGCTACCAGGTCGTGATCGAGCGGGACACCGCGGGGCAGGACCGGCTCACGGTCCGCCTCGAACTGCTCACCGGGCGGACCGGGAACCCCGCCGCGACCGCGGAAGGCGTGCGCGAGCGGGCCACCGAGGCGCTCGGGGTGCCGGTCGACGTGGAGCTCAGCGACGGCCTCGACCCGATCGTGAGCACCGGTGCCTTCGTGAGCTGGAAGGCGGCCCGCATCGTCGACCGGCGCACCGAACCCGACCACGAGACCCGGGTGGCCCAGCGGATGGCGGCGAACCGTGGCTATGAGAACTGACACCGCGGTGCCGCGGGGCACCCTTCCCGCCTGGCGGCCCGCCGAGGAACTCGGCGCCCGCTGGGACGAGCTGACCGGCCTCTGGGCCGAACGGCCCGGGGGCAGCCTGGGGACACTGGGACCCGCCGGCACGTCGAGCCACCTGGCCGCCGACTTCCTCGCCGAGCGGTACGGGCTGCGCGTCGAGCTCATGCCCACCTTCGACGAGGTGCTGTCCGGACTCCTCGCCAAGAGCTTCGACTTCGCGCTGGTGCCGAGCGCCTACCAGGGGCTGACCCGCTTCCACTGGCACAGGGACCTCCGCCTGCGGGCGTTCTTCCCGCAGGCCACCCCCGAGTACGGCATAGCGGAACGGCCCGACGCCGGTCCGCCCGGCGGCACCGGGCCCGTGGCGGTCGCCGCCATGTGGGAGGTGCGCTGGATCTACTCCGAGGTCGTCCCCGCCGCCCTGCGCGGACGTGAGGTGCGCTGGGTGGACGCCGCGTCCACGCAGCACGCCGCGGAGCTGCTGCGCGACGGCGAGGCCGACCTCGCGCTCACCAACGCGCCCGGCGTACGGGGCCACGGGCTGCGCTGGGTCAGCACCCGCCCCGGCGCCGAGATCATCTGGACGCTCTTCGGCCACGCCGGAGACGCCTTCGAACCCCGCACCTGAACCCGACCGACCAGCGAACACTGGAGACCATCCCCGTGCCACGCAAGACCCTGCTGCACGACGCCACCGTCCAGGAAGGCCTCGGCACGGCCTCGCTGCCGCGCCACAGCGTCCTGATCGACGGCGGGCGCATCGAAGCCGTACTCCCCGCGGGACAGGCCCCGGCGGACCACCCCGACATCGACGTCCTCGACCTGGACGGGCGCACCGTCATGCCCGGGATGACGCTCGGGCACACCCACATCGCCTACCTGGACATCCTCGACGGACGGGAGATGCTGTTCAAGTACTCCGTCCCCGAGGTCACCCTGGCCGCCGCGGAGAACACCACCCGGCTGCTCTCGCTCGGCTACACCGCCTTCGTCGGAGCGGGCTCCGTCGCCGGCATCGACATGGCGCTGCGCAAGGCCGTCGACTCCGGACGGCTGAAGGGCCCCCGCATCACGCCGTGCAGCAGGGACCTGATGGTGTCCGGGCCGCCCGAGCGCCGCAACGCCGACGTCAAGAAGCGCATCCCCTCGGACCTCATGCGGCTCGCCGACACCCCGGAGGAGATGGCCGAGTACGTCGCGGGGGAGATCGCCCAGGGGGCGGAGATCGTCAAGGTCTTCTCCTCCGGTGACGACACCTTTCCCAACGGGCGCTCCCACGAACTGCTCTTCACCGCCGAGGAACTGGTCGTCGCCGCCCGGACCGCACACGAGCACGGGGCGCGGGTCCGCGCCCACTCGCGGGGCCTCGCCGGCATCCGCAACGCCATCGCCGCCGGGGTGGACGTCATCGACCACGCCACGTACGCCGACGACGCGGCCCTGGAGGCGATAGCCGAGCGCGGCATCTTCGTGGTCCCCAGCCTCTACCAGCCGCACATGCTGCTGACCACCGGCACCGAGCACGGCAAGACGCCGGAGTACCTGGAGACGCTGGAGTTCACCGCCGAGATCGAGAACACCCTGCGCATCCTGCCGATCATGGCGGAGATGGGGGTGCCGATCGTGGCGGGCGACGACTTCGGCTTCGCCTGGACCCCGCACGGCACCTACGCCAAGGAGCTTGAGCTGTACGTGACCATGGCCGGCATCCCCGCGCCGACCGTGCTCACCTGGGCCACGGCCAACGGCGCCCGGCTCGCCGGACGGGGCGACGAGGCGGGGACCGTGCGGCCAGGACGCCTGGCCGACCTGGTGGTCACCGACGGCGACCCCGCCGAGGACATCACGGTGCTCGGCCGCCCCGGCGCGATCGAACTGGTCCTGCTCGGCGGCGAGACCGTCGCGGGCAGCGCGGAGCCCTTCCGCGCCCGTACCCCGGCGGGAGCGCTGTGATGGCGGGTACGGACACGGCCGCCGCGAAGACGCGGGGCTCCCGGACGCCGGTGCTGCCGGTGCTCGCCGTCGGCGCCTTCGCGATCGGCACCGACACCTTCGTGGTGGCAGGAGTGCTGCCCGAGGTCGCCCGCGACCTGCGGACGGGCCTGGCCGACGCGGGCTGGGTGAGCACGGCCTTCGCCCTCACCTACGCGGTGCTCGCCCCGGTGCTCGGCGCGCTCACCGGCCGCCTCGAACGGCGCACGGTGCTGCTGATCTCGCTGGCCGGCTTCACGCTCGGCAACGCGGCCTCCGCGCTCGCCCCCACGCTGGGGCTGCTGCTCGCCGCCCGGATCGCGACCGCGGCGAGCGCTGCCCTCTACATCCCCGCGGCCTCGGCCACCGCAGGGTTCCTCGCACCGCCCGAGCGGCGCGGACGGGCCCTCGCCGTGGTGCTCGGCGGGCTCTCGGCGGCCACCGTGGCCGGAGTGCCGTTCGGCACCTGGCTCGCCGCCGATCTGGACTGGCGTGCCACCTTCTGGGCGCTTGCCGGGCTCGGCGTGGCGTGCGCCGCGGCGGTGGCGGGGCTCCTGCCGCAGGTGCGGCTGCCCGCCGCGCCGAACCTCGCCGCGCGGCTGGCGCCGGCCAGGGACGTCCGGGTGCTGCTGACCGTGGTGACCACCCTGCTGTTCATGACGGGCGGCTATCTCGCGCTCACCTACGTCGGCGGGGTCCTCGCCCCGGCCACCGAAGGCGACGGCACGACGCTGGCGCTGCTCCTGCTGGTCTTCGGGTGCACGGCGGTCGCGGGCACCATGCTGGGCGGCCGGGCCACCGACCGCTGGGGCGCGGTCCCCGTCCTCGCCGTCTCCGTCGCCGGGCTCGCCGTCGTCCTCGGGACACTCCCGTACAGCCGCGACACCCTGACCGGCGCCGTGCTCGCCATGGCGGCGTGGGGGCTCGCCGCGATGGCCACGCAACCGCCGCAGCAGCACCGGCTGTTCACGATCGACCCGGGCTCCGGACCGCTGCTGCTCTCGCTGAACTCCTCGGCCACGTTCGCGGGCATCTCCCTGGGCGGCTTCCTGGGCGGCCAGGTGATCACACACGGGGGCACGGACGCGCTCGACACCCTGGGCCCCGCGGGCGCCGCGTGCGCCGTGCTCGCCCTCCTGGCGACCCTCGTCGCCGCGCGCGGGGCCCGGACCGTCCGGCACGAGGCCCCCGACCGGACGCACGGGGCGCCCGAACCCGTGCCGGACAGAAACTGAGCCGACCAGCCCGGCCATACCCGGAAGCGGCCACTTCCGGGTATGGCCGGGCGGGAGTGGTCGCCTCCCGGGGGCGTTCGGTGCAAGTGGCCTTTCAGGATCGGTGGGAATTGGCCACACCCGCCGGTCCGCCCGCTCCCTACTGTCGTGCCTTGTCCACACCATCCCCGACCTGCCACGAAGGACATTCACATGGATCGGTCCACTTCCACCACGGGCACTCTGACGGTCACGGTCGACGACCGGCTGTTCGACCGCGTGCCCGGCTACGTCCTCGGGCTGATCGCCGTCCCGGACATCGACGTGGCGGCGGCCGACCCCGCGGTGTCCTCCTCGCTCACCGAGGCCGAGGACGCGCTGCACCGGCTGTCGCTCGGCAAGGCCGACGTCTCCGCGCTGCCCACCGTCGCGGCCTGGCGTGAGGCGTACCGGGCCTTCGACGTCAACCCCAACCGGTTCCCGTGCGCGGCCGAGTCCCTGCTGCGCCGGGTCGCCAAGGGCGACCGGCTGCCGCGGATCAACGCCCTGGTCGACCTCTGCAACGCGGTGTCGCTCGCCACGCGGCTCCCCGTGGCCTCCTGCGACGTGGGTGA
The DNA here is from genome assembly GCF_040654435.1 of Streptomyces sp. NPDC050703. Classification (NCBI taxonomy): domain Bacteria; kingdom Bacillati; phylum Actinomycetota; class Actinomycetes; order Kitasatosporales; family Streptomycetaceae; genus Streptomyces; species Streptomyces sp. NPDC050703. The sequence continues at coordinate 16,954 of NZ_JBFAHX010000063.1, read as the reverse complement.
CATCGAGGGCGAGCTTTCCGTACGCCCCGCCGACGGCGACGAGGTCTATCTGCCCCTCGGCGCCCCGGACGCCCCGGAGCATCCGGAGCCCGGCGAGATCGTCTACGCCGACGGGCAGGGCAGGGCGCACTCGCGCCGCTGGAACTGGCGGCAGAGCGATGTGGTGAAGACGGACCGCGGGCGGCGCAGGCTCCTCGTCACGGTGGAGGCGGCGCACGACGGGGCGCGCGAGGCGGTCGACGCGGCCCTCGGGCGGATCGCGGACGCACTGGACGCACTGGAGGCACCGGGCGGTCCCGGCGGGCGACGGCAGCAGCCGGTCGTGCTCGACCGGTCCGCACCGTCCGCCGTGCTGTTCACCGCTCCGGCGGCCCTTCCGGCCCGCTGAGCGCCATCCATCCCGTGGAGGAGACCCTGATGAACCGCTCGATCCTGGTGGTCTACCGGCCGGAGGCCGGCCGGTACGAGGCACAGTTCCGCAGCGTGGTGGCGGCCGCCGCCGACCTCGGCGTCCAGACGGTGGTGCTGCTGCCCGAGGGCTGGGAGGCACCCGAGGCCGGCGAACTGCCCCGGTACCACGCCGACCTGGAGGACACCGCCTCCGTGCGCGCGGCGGTGGACGACATCGTCGCCCGGCACCGGATCGAGCGGATCTTCCCGCTCTTCGAGGGCGACGTCCTGCCCGCGAGCCGCGCCCGCCGCGACCACGGAATCCCCGGCCTGACCCCGGACGAGGCCCTCAACTTCCGGGACAAGAACGTGATGCACCGCCGGGCCGAGGAACTCGGCGTCAAGGTGGCGCGCTCGGTCCGCCCGGACACCGTCGGCGCGGTCGCGGACTTCGCCGAGCAGGTCGGGTACCCCGTCGTGATCAAGCCGTACGCGGGCTGGGCCTGCGGCAACACCTACCGGGTCGACAGCCGCGCCGAACTGGACCGCGTCTGGAACGAGATGGGCGACGACCGCCACGAGTACCGGGTCGAGGAGTTCATCAGGGGCACCGAGTTCCACGTGGACTCACTGCTGCAGAACGGCGACGTCGTCTTCGAACAGCTCTCCCAGTACACCTACTCCGTACTGGAGTACCTCGACGAGCCGGGCGGGACGATCTCCCGCAAGCACGACCTCTCCGAGGACGAGCGGCGCATCCTGGCCCTCAACGCCGAGGTCCTGCGCGGCTTCGGGATGCGCACGGGCGTCTCGCACGCGGAGTTCTTCCTGCTCGACGACGGCACCGTGGTCTTCGGCGAGGCCGGGGCGCGGGCCGGCGGCGGATCGATCGTGCCGGCGATCGAGGCGGGGCGCGGCATCAACCTCGCCGGCGAGTGGTGCCGCCTCGAACTCGACGCGGACCACCGGCCCGCCGCGAGGACCGGCCCCGAGGTCGGCACGGAGTACCTCAGCTCCGCCGCGTACGGGCGCATCACCGCCATCAGCACGCCCGAGGAGCTGATGGCCCTCGACTCCGTGCTGGACGCCGACGTCTGGAAGCGCGTCGGCGACGTGCTCGCCCCGCCCACCCGGTCCAACGACGTCCTGGGCTGGTACGTCTGCGAGGGCACCGACTTCGACGACGTGCGGGGCCGCTTCAAGACCGTACGCGACGCGTTCCGCGTCGAAACCGTACGGGAAGCCGAGCAGGGCTGATGCCGGACCTGGAGAAGCCGTCGCCGACGTGGGTGACCCGGTTCAAGGAACTGCCGCTCGCGTTGCGGGTGCTGTTCCTCGCGGCCTTCGTCAACCGCGCGGGCATGTTCGTCTTCCCGCTGCTCGCCGTCTACCTGGTGCGGGGCAAGGACCTCAGCACCGGCGAGGCGGGCCTGCTCATCTCGGTCGGCAGCACAGGGCTGCTGGCGGGCAGCCTGCTCAGCGGACCCTTCTGCGACCTGCGCGGACGCCGCCCGGCGCTGATCACCGCGCTGCTCCTGAACGCGGCCGGCTATCTGGGCCTCGCCACCCTGGACGGGCCGCCGTGGACGTACGCGGTCCTGCTCTTCGTCGCCCTCGTGGGCATGGGCATGTTCGGGCCCGCGTCCAACACGCTGATCGCCGACCTGGCCCCGCCCGAGCAGCGGCCCTTCGCGTACACCATCAGCTACATCGGCAACAACCTGGGCATGGGCGTCGGTCCGCTGCTCGGCGGACTCGCGGCGGCGTACTCGTACCACGTGATGTTCGCGGGCAACATCCTGGCCGGACTGCTGTGCGCGGCGCTCATCGTGCTGTGGGTGCCGCGCGACAGCAGGCGCGCCGCGCGGGACGCGGACGACGCCGGCTCCGGCGGAGCCGGGGCGGCGGAGCGGCCCGCCGAGCGGGAGCCCGGCGGGAGGCGGGGACACCACCATGTGCTCCTGCTCGTCCTGGCCTCCTTCTTCTACGTCGCGCCCCTGATCGGCCTGGAGTACGCGCTGCCCCTGGCCGTGACCACGGTGCTCGACCGGACGGCGGGCCTGGTCGGCGTCGTCTACACGATCAACAGCGTCATCGTGGTCGGCTTCGGCCTGCTGATCGAGAAGCGAATCCAGCGGTACGGCGCCAAGACGCTGCTCGTCACGGCCGGGGCGCTGTGGGCCGCCGGGCTCGCGCCGCTGGCCTTCGCCTTCTCGCTGCCGATGATCCTGCTGTCCACGGTGGTGTGGACCCTCGGCGAGATCATCGTCTCCGTCGTCGTGCCCACCTACATCGCAGGACACGTCCACGAGCGCCGCGTCGGCAGCTTCATGGCGCTCAACGGGTTCGTCCTCGGCGTGGCACGCCTGGTCGTCCCCGTCGGCCTGGGAGTCATCTGGCAGTCCCACGGCCACGACCCCGTCTTCACCGTCCTCTTCCTCGCACCCGTCGTGGGCATGGCCGCGTTCGCGCTGCTGCGCGTCAAGAGCCTGATCGCCGCCCCCGACCCACGGGACCAGCCTTCCTCCTCCGCACCAGCCGAAGCACCTACCGGAAAGTGATCATGCCGAACACGAAGTTCCTGCTCGCCGAAGACCGCATCCCCACCACCTGGTACAACGTCATCCCGGACCTGCCGGGCGGGCTCCCGCCGATGCTGCACCCCGGCACCAAGGAGCCGATCAGCGAGGCCGACCTCGAACCGCTCTTCCCCGCCGAGCTGATAGCCCAGGAGTTCAGCACCGACCGGGAGATCGACATCCCCGGCGCGGTCATCGACATCTACCGGCAGTGGCGGCCCGCGCCGCTGATCCGGGCCCGCCGCCTGGAACAGGCCCTGGACACGCCGGCACGCATCTACTTCAAGTACGAGGGCGTCAGCCCGGCGGGCAGCCACAAGCCCAACACCGCCGTCCCGCAGGCGTACTACAACAAGCGAGCCGGTGTGGAGCGGCTCATCACGGAGACCGGCGCGGGACAGTGGGGCAGCTCCCTCGCGCTCGCCTGCTCCTACTTCGACCTCGCCTGCGAGGTCTACATGGTCAAGGTCAGCTACCAGCAGAAGCCCTACCGGCGCGGCCTGATGGAGACCTTCGGGGCCAGTGTGACCGCGAGCCCGAGCGAGCTCACGGCGGCCGGGCGGGCCGCGCTCGCGGCCGACCCCGACTCCACCGGCAGCCTGGGTCTGGCCATCTCCGAGGCGGTGGAGGTCGCCGCGGGGAGCGGCGGCACCGCCAAGTACGCGCTGGGCTCCGTGCTCAACCACGTACTGATGCACCAGACGATCATCGGCCAGGAGGCGCTCCTGCAGATGGAGCTGGCCGACGACTACCCCGACATCGTCATCGGGGCCGCGGGCGGCGGCTCCAACTTCGGCGGGCTCGCCCTGCCCTTCCTGCGCGAGCAGCTGGGCGGCGGCCGCTCGGTGCGCGCCATCGCCGTGGAGCCCTCGTCCTGCCCCACGATGACCAAGGGCGGCTACGAGTACGACTTCGGTGACACCGCAGGGCTCACGCCGCTCACCAAGATGCACACCCTCGGCCACGACTTCGTCCCGCCGGGCATCCACGCGGGCGGCCTGCGCTACCACGGCATGGCGCCGATCATCAGCGCCCTCAAGGAGGCCGACCTGCTGGAGGCCCGCGCGGTCCCGCAGACCGCCTGCTTCGAGGCGGGCGTGACCTTCGCGCGCAACGAGGGCATCGTGCCGGCCCCCGAGTCGACGCACGCCGTGCGGGCCGCCATCGACGAGGCGCTGAAGGCCAAGGAGGAGGGCGCGGAGCGGAGCATCCTCTTCACCCTCTCCGGGCACGGCCACTTCGACATGCAGGCGTACATCGACTACTTCGCAGGCAAGCTCCAGGACTGACGGGGCCCGGCAGGACCGGCAGGGCCGAACAGGACCGAACAGGACCGACAGGACTGACAGGACGGCAGGACCGGCAGGACCGAAACGGGGAGAGCAGTGCAGGGAAAGCGACCTTTCATCCTTGGGATATCCGGCTCCGAACGGGCCGGGGGCAACACCGACCTGGCCCTCGACCACGCGGGCCTGATCGCGCGGGAACGGGGCGCCGAGTTCGACGCCATCCACCTGCGGGACCACCGCATCTCACCGTGCAGCCCGTGCGGTGACTGCAACAACCGGCTCACGCCGTGCGAGCTGCGCGACGGGATGCCGGACATCGTCGAGCAGATGAAGCGGGCCGACGGCATCCTCTACGCGGTGCCCGTGCACGGCTTCGGCCTGGCCCACCTGATGCAGATCTTCATCGAGCGGGCGGGCGTCGGCTTCCTGCGGTTCGACCGGCCGCTGGCGAACAAGGTCGGCGGGATCATCGTCACGGGCCGCCGCTACAGCGACTCCTCCGTGCACAACCAGCTCGTCGACAACCTCCTGCTCAACCGCATGATCCTCGTGGGCAGCGGCTTTCCCGCCCTGCTGCGCAACACCTCGCCCGAGCCGGGCCTCAACGACGCCGAGGGCCTGGACGCCCTGGAGCGCATGGTCCACCGGATGCTCGACATGGTGCAGCTCCTGAAGAGCCAGGAGGCGCTCACCGGCGGGCCGGTGCTGCCGCCGACCGACCGCAACGAACGGGTGTCGCGGCGGGGCACGCGACCCCTCGCGAACCGCACGCAGTGATCCCGCAATTCCGTGGCCCGCATTCCGTGGTCCGCAACTCCGCAATTCCGAGAAGGGAACCGCAATGACGACAGAGGCGACCTCGGCGACCGAGGCGACCGAGGCGAGCGAGACGGCACAGGGCGCCGCGGCGGCCGAGGGTGTGACGCCCACCCTGGTCGGCATCGACTTCGACGCCATCCCGTGGGAGAAGTGGCACAAGCCGGGCGCCGACGGCCGGGTGAAGATCGCCTACACGCAGGGCATGCGCGCCAGGCTGATGGAACTGCCCGCGGGCTTCAATGAGCAGGAGTGGTGCACGCGCGGCCACCAGGGCTATGTGCTGCAAGGCGAGTTCACCATCCACTTCGACGACCGCTCGGTGCCCTGCCGGCCCGGCATGGGCTTCCTCATCCCCGGCGACGAACGGCACCGCTCGCAGGGTGCCGAGGGCGAGCCCACCGTCGTCTTCGTGATCGACCAGGTCCCCGCGTCATGAGACCCGGCACCGGCACGGAGCCGGGCGGCGACCCGGGGCCGGACGGCGGCACGGCGCCGGGAGACGGCCGGATCGGTGAACTGCGGCTCACCATCGACGACCTGGACCGCAGGATCGTGGCCCTGCTGGCCGAGCGCACCACCGTGGTGCGCACCCTCACCGAGTACAAGCGGGACGAGGAGGCCGTCCGCTCGCCCGGCCGCGTCGAGCAGGTCGTCGCCAAGGTGCGCGGGCTCGCCGAGGAGTACGGCATGCCACCAGGGATCGCCGAGGCCACCTACCGCACCCTCATCGACGAGCTGACCAGGCTCCAGCTCGACCGCCTCGCCGAGCGGCGGCGGGAAGCCGCTCCGGGGGCCCGCTCGTGAGCGCGCGCCTCGCCGATCTGCGCACCGCGCTCGCCGGGCTCGACTCGACCCCCGGCGAGCTGGTGCGGGTCAGGGAGGAGGTCCCGGCCCGCTACGGGGTGTCGGCCCGCTACGCCCGGTGGGCCGGGGCCCCGGCCCCGCCGCCCACCGGGCCGGGCCCTGCGGTCCTCTTCGAGCAGGTCACCCCCGAATCCGGCGCCCCCAGCGCCGTACTGATGGGGCTGTACGGGACGCGCCGGAGAGCCGCCGGTCTGCTGGGGCTCACCCCCGCGGAGCTGCCCCACCACCTGCGCGACGCCGTGGCGTCGCCGCTGCCCCCGGTGCACGTCGAAGGGGCGGCAGCGATCCGCAGGACACCGTGCGCACCGGACCTCACCACGCTGCCGGTCCCGGTGCTCACCGACGAGGACGCGGGACCGTACCTGACGCTCGGCGCGGTGCTCGCCACCGACCCGGACACCGGTGTGCGGAACCTGTCCATCCACCGGATGTGCGTCCAGGGTCCCGACCTGCTGACCATCTGGATGGTGCCGGGCCGCGACCTGGAGCGCGCCCACCAGGCCGCGCTGCGCCGCGGCGAGAGCCTGCCCGTCGCCATCCACCTGGGGGTCGCCCCCGCCGTGCTCCTCGCCTCGTGCTGCCCGACGTCGCTGGTCCCCGCAGGTCTCGACGAACTCGCGGTGGCCGGGGCGCTCGGCGGGGCGCCGGTGGAGCTGATGCCCTGCCGGACGGTGGACACCGACTGCATCGCGCACGCCGAGTACGTCCTTGAGGGCGAACTCCTCGCGGACACCCTGCCGGAGAACCCCGCAGGGGCCGCGGCCACCCCGGAGTTCCTCGGCTACCAGGGCCGCGCCCACCCCGCGCTCCCGGTCATCAGGGTCACCGGGATCACGGCCAGGCCGGGAGCGATCCTCCAGGCGGTGTCGGGCCCCGGCCACGAGCAGTCGGTCCTGCTCGGCTTCGGCATGGAGGCCGCGGTGCTCGAACGGCTCTCGCGGCGCGGCGCGCCGGTCTCCTCGGTGCACTGCCACACCGCCGGGGGCGGGCAGTTGATGGCGGTCGTGCAGTGGCGGCGCAAACGGGCCGCCGCGGACGACGCCGGGGTCCGGGACCACTGCCGGGCGATCCTGGAGGAGTTCCGCATGATCAAGCTGGTGGTGGCGGTCGACGACGACGTGGACCCGGAGTCCGACCAGGACCTGTGGTGGGCGATGGCCACCCGGCTCCAGGCCGACCAGGACGTGGTGGTGCTCCCGGACCGCGAGGGCTTCCCCCTCGACCCGACGCAGTCACCCCTCTACTCACCGACGGTGTCCGCCGACGGCCGTACGGCCAAGGCGGTCTTCGACTGCACGGTGCCCTTCGCCCAGCGGGACCGGTTCCGCAGGCCGGGGTTCACGCGGGACGCGCCGCCGGTTCCTGGACCGCGGCTGCCAGACGCGCCACTCCCTCGGTGATGTGCGCCGTGGACAGCGCCGCGTACCCCATCAGGAAGGCCGGTTCCGACGGCGGGTCCTGTACGTAGTACCCGGACGCGGGGTAGATCCGCACCCCGAGCGCCGCCGCACGGCGGGCGATCCCCGCCTCGTCCTGGCCGCGCAGACCCGGCAGCGTGACCAGGACGTGCAGGCCGGCGGCCTCACCGGAGAGCCGCACCCCGGCCCCGAAGTGCTCGTAGAGCGCTTCGAGGAGCCGGTGCCTGCGCTGCCGGTACAGCCGGGTCGTCTTGCCGATGTGCCGGGCGTAGGCGCCGCAGGAGATGAAGTCGGCGAGCCCTTCCTGGTCGACGGTCGGCGTGAGCCTGTCGGTGATCCACTTGATGCCGAGGAAGGGCTGGACCAGGCGCCGGGGGAGGATCGCGTAGCCGATGCGCAGGGCGGGGAAGAGGGTCTTGCTGAAGCTGCCGACGTAGACGACGACGTCCCTGTCCTGGTCGGAGGCGAGGGCCGGCAGCCGGTCGCCGGAGAAGTGGTACTCGTTGTGGTAGTCGTCCTCCAGGACGGTCGCTCCCCTCTCGTGGGCCCACCGCACCAGTGCCCGCCGCCGCGCCTCGGACATCACGTGGCCGGTCGGGAACTGGTGGGACGGCGTCACGTAGACGAGGCGCACCCGGGCCGGGTCGTGGCCGTGCGCCCGCACCCGGGCGTCGATGTCCGCCACGCGCAGCCCCTCCTCGTCCACGGCCACCGGGACCACGACGGCCGCGGACGAGCCGAAGATCTGCCGCAGCACGGTGTGGCTGGGGTCCTCGATCACCACGATGTCGCCGGGGGCGAGCAGCGCGCGGACGAGGATGTCCATGGCCTGGGTGGCGCCGTTGGTGACGACGATGCGGTCGGGGGAGGTGTGCAGGGCACGGCTCTGCCGCACGAGCGCGGCGATCTCGGTGCGCAGGGCGAGGGAGCCCTCGGCGAGACCGTAGCCGAGGGTGGTCTCGTCGGCCCTGCCGTAGGCATCGGCGAGGGACTGCCGCCAGCGGGCCACCGGAAAGCTCGACAGGGCCGGTGTGCCGTGCCGGAAGTCGAACGAGCCGCCCTTGCGGCGCATCGGCGGCGGCTCCCACGGCTGCCACAGCGTGTGCCCGGCATCGGTGGGCCTGGGCGGCTGCGGGGTGAGCGGCGCGGCGGACGCGGCAGGCGGTACCGGAGCCGCGGCGGGCGCCGGGTCCCCGGCGACCTGGGTGCCGGACCCCCGGCGCGCGGTGAGGATGCCGTTGGCGCGCAGCAGTTCGTAGGCGCGGAGGATGACGGTACGGGAGACACCGAGCCGCTCGGCGAGTTCCCGGGAGGCGGGCACGGTGTCCCCGGGGCGCAGCCGGCCCGAGCGCACCAGCGCCACGATCTGGTCGCACACCTGCTGCTGGAGCGGCAGGGCGCCTTCGCGGTCGAGGGTGATCGGAAGTTCGGTCGATCCCAACGCGTGCCTCCCCATGACCGCGGTCCGTCCGCCCGAGTCTTTCACAGGCCGGCCCACGGCGGACGAGACACCTCTGACCTGCGCAAAGCCCATGAAGTGCCTGCTATAGGGTGCAAGTTCACCGGGTGCGGCCACGCGGACATCAGCGTGGGCCGCGCGCCACTGAGAGGCAGAGTGACGATGACGACGCAGCCCGCAGCCACCCCCGCCGTCCGGCTGGTGGAGGCCAGGCACCGCTACGAGATCCTGGTCGACGGCGAGAGCGCGGGCTTCACCGCGTTCCGCGACCGCGACGACCGGCGCGTGTTCTTCCACACCGAGATCGACGACGCCCACGCGGGGCAGGGCCTCGCCTCGGTCCTCGTGCGCGAGGCGCTGGACGACGTACGCGGCAGGGGCATGCGTGCCGTGCCGATCTGCCCGTACGTGGCGAAGTTCCTGAAGAAGCACGAGGAGTACGCGGACCTGGCCGACGAGGTGACCCCGGAGGCCGTCGCGTGGCTGGACGGCGTGCTGAAGCGCTGAGCGGGACGGGACGGCTTCGCCCCCCCCGCGACAGCACCGCCCGCGCCTGCGCGCGCGGCGCGGGGCCCGTTCGCGAGTTCGAGCAGGGCCGCTCCTGCGTCCCGGCGTGCACGGTCCTTGCCTCAGCGCGCAGAAGGGGCCGCACACGCTCCCGTCGCGGCGGCGGGCAGCCGAAGCTGATCGCATGAGTCCGACGATCTCCCCGCCCCGTACGTCCCCGTCCCACGAGGCCGGCTTCCCGCGCGTACGCACGGCGCGGGGAGGGGGAGCGGCGCAGGCCGTGCGGCGGCGGGACGGAGGGCAGGACCGCGACGCCCTGTTCCGCGGGCTGCGTGCCTACGTCGACGCCAACCTCTGGGACCGGAACCTCACGCCGGCGAGCGTCGCGAAGGCCCAGCACATCTCCCTGCGCTACCTGCACAAGCTCTTCGAGGGGCGGGGCAGCACGGTGGGCCGGTGGATACGGCACCGCCGCCTGGAGGAGGCCCGCCGGGAGCTGGCACGACCGGGCCACGACGACGTCACGGTCGCGGCGGTCGCCAGACGCTGGGGCTTCGCGAGCGCCGCGCACTTCAGCCGGAGCTTCCGGGCGGCGTACGGGATGTCCCCGAGCGACTGGCGCGACGGCCGGACGCGCCGAACCGCCTCGTCGTCACCTCCGCCAGAACAGGTGATGCGTCATGCCGCTCGGGCTGGGCACGACCTCCAGGTGGAACCGGTCGAGCAACTCCTCGGGGGACTCCCACAGCCGTAGTCCGGACCCGAGCTCCACCGGCGAGACCGCCACGTGCAGGGTGTCGACGAGGCCGGCGTCGAGGAACTGGCGGACGGTGGTGACCCCGCCGCCGAGCCGGACGTCCTTGCCCCGCGCCGCTTCCCGGGCCCGTGCGAGGACCGTGGCGGGGTCGCCGTCGACGAAGTGGAACGTGGTGTCGGAGAGCGTGAACGACGGACGCTCGTGGTGCGTCATGACGAACACCGGTGTGTGGAACGGGGGCTCCTCCCCCCACCAGCCGCGCCACTCGTGGTCCTGCCAGGGCCCGCGCTGCGGCCCGAACTTGTTGCGGCCCATGATCTCGGCCCCGATGTTGCGTGCGAAGTCCCGCGTGAAGTAGTCGTCGAGGCCCCGGCTCCCTCCGCCGTCCGTGCGCAGGGGCCAGCTCGCCGTGGCACCGGCCCAGGAGAACAGCCTCGCCGGGTCGACGGCGTGGCCGAACGGCTTCTCCAGGCTCTGGTCCTCACCGGCACCGATGCCGTCGCTGGAGACGGTGAAGTTCATGACTCTCAGCAGTTGCTCCATGTGCTTTCCCATCAGGTCCTGTCGGCGTCATCGTGTGGCGACGTGCCACACATCATGACGTCGAACGGGGCGTGGCCGGATCGACATCGGCCGGCGACTTCTCTGTGCCGGTCCGCCGCGCGGGGCCGGCGGGCCGCGGGGAACCGGCCGTCCCGCCGGACCGCAGGGAGGCCGCGAGCACCGCCGCCCCGACGAGGGCGACGAGCATGACCCAGACCGCGCCGACGTGCATGGCGTGGACGAACGCGTCATCGGCGGCCCGCGCGAGGCCGGGCCGGTGGCTCGCGGCGGCGGCGTGGCGGGCCTGTTCGGCGGAGACCCGCGCCTGGTCCCGCACGGGGCCGGGGACACCGCGCAGCGAGGGTTCGATCGCGCTGCGGTACGCGATCGACGTCAGCGTGCCGCCCACCGCGATGCCGATCACGCTGCCGGTCTGGCGCACGGTGTTGGTGACGGCGGACCCGGCACCGGCCCGGTCCAGCGGCAGGGAGCCGATCAGGGCCGCCGTCACGGGGCCGAGCACCATGCCGACGGAGAGCCCCTGGACCAGCAGCAGGACCTCGATCCATCCGAGCGGGGTGCGCAGGCCGAACAGGCCGTAGGCGCCCATGGTCAGCGCCGCCACGGTGAACGCCGGTACGGTGACGGCGCCGAGCGACCAGCGCCGGACCAGACGCGCGCCGAGCGGTGCTCCGAGGACGGCGCCGAGCGCGGTCGGGAGACCGGCCGCCCCCGCCTCCATCGGCGAGAAGCCGCGGGCGCCCTGGAGGTAGAACGCGTGGGAGAAGGTGATGGCGGCGACGGCGAAGAGGAGGAGCCCCAGCGCCGCGTTGCCGCCGCCGAAGGCGCGCCGCGCGAGCAGCCGGGGATCGAAGCCGGGCGCCCTGCTCCGCAGTTCGACGCGTACGAACGCGGCGAGCAGGAGCAGTCCGACGGCGATCGGCGCCCAGACATCCGTACGGCCCCAGGCGGCCACCTGCCCGGCGCGGATCAGCCCGTAGGCCACGGCCGCGAGACCGCTGGCCGACAGCAGCATTCCGGCCGGGTCGAGGGGCCTCCGGACGGGGCTGCGGAAATTCGGTACCAGCACGGCGATCCCGAGCAATGCCACCACCACGACGGGAACATTGACGAGGAAGACCGAGCCCCACCAGAAATGGTCGAGGAGGAATCCGGCGAGGACGGGGCCCACGGCCATTCCGACGCCGGCGGACGTCGAGGAAATAGCGATGGCCGTCGCCCGTTCGGGGCCGGTGAAGGTCCACATCAGAATGGCCAGGTTGGCGGGCATGATCAGCGCGCTGCCCACCCCCATCGCGGCCCGTGCGGCGATCAACTGGCCCGCGTCGCCCGCGTACGCGGCCCAAATCGACGCCCCGGCGAACACGACGAGGCCGGTCGCGAGCACGGTGCGGTGGCCGAAGCGGTCGCCCAGCGCGCCCGCGGTGAACATGAGGGTGGCGAAGGCCAGGGTGTACGAGCCGGTGGCCCACTGGAGCCCGGCGGGGCCCGCGTCCAGCCCGCGGACCGGGTCGGCGAGGGTCTCCAGGGCCGTGCTGAGGACGGTGTTGTCCAGCCAGATGAGCAGCGAGCACGACATGAGAACGGCGAGGATCGCATGCTGCCGGGATTTCGACAGCGTCGGGGATGGCGTCATGAATACCTTCTGGTCCGCTCGGCGGTAAGGGAGACGAGCGGACCGTAGGCAATTGTCGAACCCCTGTCAATTTCGGGTTTTGGGGGGCCGAAGAAGCCATACGAAAGGGTAGTTGTCAATTGTCGATCGAGGGCACGGAAAGCGGCTGAGCCATGTTTTCGCATTGCTGTCAATCATCGGGAGAATTCACTGCGCGCATTGGGTGGCCGTGCGGCGCCACCGCTGCGGTCGTGCGACTGCCGTCCGGTCCCGGCACGGCGGGCGAAGTGTGCACGCAGCGGCACGCATCGGGGTGGCGCTGCGTGCCCCCGCACGGCCGCGAGACGCCTAGGGTGAGTACTCCGTGCCCGGTGGAGCCGCGGACGGCGCCGTGATCCGCCCCTCGTGCAGGAGTCCCCGTGGAAGCAGACGTCCCCGCCGGCCGGGAGCGACCTGTCCTCGAACGGCGGACGCGGGCCTTCGCCGCGGCGCACGCCTGCCCCGCGGCCGAGTCCGACGTCGCGGCGTCCCGTACCCGCGTGGCGTCGCTCTGGGACGGCGGCGGCCCGGACGAACCGGACGTCGAGGAGGAGTGGCTCGCCCTGCCGGGGCCCGACGGCGACCGCGTCAGGGTCCGCATCCTGCGCCCGACGGGGACGACGGCAGCACCGGAAGCCGCGCGGGCGGCGGCCGGAGCGACCGGGGCGGCGGAGGAACCCCTGCCCGTCGTGCTCTATCTGCACGCCGTCGGCTGGATGCTCACCGACGCCTACGCCCACCGGCGGCTCCTCTCGGACCTCGTCCTCGGCGCGGACGCCGCCGTGGTCGTGCCCGAGAACGAAGGGCCCCGCGACGCCCGGCACCCCCACGCCGTGGAGCGCGCCCACACCGTCGCCCGGTGGCTCGCCCTGCACGGCGGCGAATGCGGCCTCGACGGGAGCCGGATGGCGGTCGTCGGCGTCAGCGCGGGCGCCCAGCAGGCCGCCGCCCTCACCCTCGTGGCGCGGGAGCGCGGCGGCCCGCACCTCCGTCACCAGGTGCTCGTCTGCCCGGTGACGGACGCCGCGATGGACACCCCGTCGTACCGCCACTTCGAGGACGGCTACTTCCTCGGGCGCGCCGCCATGCGCGACTACTGGCAGCGGTACGCGCCCGACCGCGCGAGCCGCGCGCACGGCGTCGTCTCCCCGCTGCGGGCGCCGCTGGCCGGGCTGCGCGGGCTGCCTCCCGCGCTGGTGCTCACCGCCGAGGCCGATGTGCTCCGCGACGAGGGGGAGGCGTACGCGGCGCGGCTGCGGGAGGCGGACGTACCCGTGGTGTCGATCCGCTACCAGGGCACGATCCACGGCTTCCCGCTGTTCGACAAGCTCCGCGCCACGGAGGCGTCGCGGGCGGCCCGCATCCAGGTGATGGACACCCTGCACGCCGCCCTGCACGGAGCCTGACGGGCCCCTCCGCCGGGGGCGTTCCGCCTGGTCACGGGCGGTGCTCGGACCGCTTCTCCAGCGGCACCCCGAGCGGTCGCGCGAGGCCGACGACGCCCTCGTCGAGGCGTTGCAGATGCCGCAGCACGCGGAAGGCGACCGAACCGGTGCGCAGCACCTCCTGGCGGCCGCTGTCCAGCAGGGAGGCGATGCTGGCGCCGGACTCGATGGTGCCGGTGGTCTCCTCGTCGCGTACGTGCGCGGCGATGAGGTCGATGTTGTGGGTGATGCGCTGCCCGGCGAGCGCGAGCCGGGCGTCGGCGGCGACGCTCTTGCTGGAGGGCACCAGCTCCGCGGTGGCCGCGAGCGAACGCGCGTGGTAGGCGCAGGTCTCCAGGAGCGCCATGACGTAGCGGGCGGCCTGCCGCCTGGCCCGCAGCGGGGCGATCGGGTGGGTCAGCGGCTTGGTGGAGCTGCGCAGACCGTCGAGGGCCGTGTCCAGGTCGCGGGCCAGGTCCACGAGGTCGACCGGGGGCCCGCCGCTGAGCTGGGCGACCGCGGCCGACACGACGTCACGGAGCCTGGCCAGGACGGTGCCCAGCTCCTCGTCGGTGCGGTGCGAGGTCCGCACGGGCAGGATGAGGACGGCCGCGATGATACCGCAGGCCGCGCCGAGCGCGGTCTCCTCCACGCGCAGCACGAGCACGTCGAGGCTGTAGGTGTTGAGCAGCGTGTACAGCAGGCCCAGCATCGCCGTGACGAAGAAGGACATCAGCGCGTACGACAGCGGGGCCGTGAAGAACATGCCGAAGACGCAGAGCAGCACGAGGGCGAACGCGAGCCACGTGTGGTTGCCGACGGCCCCCGCGAGCACCACCCCCGCCACCACGCCGAGGACGGTGCCGAGCAGCCTGCGGTAGCCCTTGACCAGGATCTCACCGGTCGACGCGGTGTTGAGGAACACGACCCAGCAGGTGAGGACGGCCCAGTACCAGCGCTGCGTGGAGAGGAGCTCGCCGCCGACGATCGCGAGCGCGGAGCCCACCGCCACCTGCACCGCCGCCCGTGTGGTGGGGCGCCGCAGCCCCGCGGGTTCCTCATCGGCCGCGTCGGCCGCCTCCCCGGAGATCGAGATCTCCTCCGCCTCGAACTCCTCGCGGGAGCGCGCCGCCTCCGGGCTGTCGTACTCCTCGTCGCGCGCCCCGTCCACCGCGAGCCGCAGACCGAGGATGGCGCGCGCCGCCTCACCGACCGCGCGGAAGCAGTCCTGGATCGCCGGTGAGCCCTTGGGCAGACCCTGCTCCTCGCGGTAGCCGAGCAGGCGGTTGCGTACGTACGGCAGTGCCGTGCCGCGGTCGTCGGGCACCAGGCGCACCACCAGCAGGTGCAGGGCCCGCAGATCCCTGCGCAGCGCCGAGCCCGCGTCGTCCGCGAGCCTCGCGCGCGGCGGCAGGGGCGCGGCGGACTGCGGCAGGTGCAGGGTCAGGGTGTCGACGCGCTCGGCGCTGCGGGCGTTGAGGAGCAGGACCCCCAGGCGCTCGGCGGCGATCTCGGCGTCGGCGACCCTGCGCTGGAGCAGCGCCGCCGCGGAGGCGTCGCGCGTGCCCTCCTCCAGGCGGCCCTGGATCATCAGGGCGGCCTCGTGCAGCCGTGCCGTGCTCCGCCGCAGGTCGTCGAGGACCTTGTCGACGTCGTCGGCGTCGGCTTCGAGGAGGTCGATCTGGTGGGCGACCAGTTGGGCGAGGCGGGCCCGGAACGCCTCGCGCAGCCGCCGCAGCGTGCGCTCCGGAGTCTCCGGCACCACCGCGAACCGGACGAACGCGCTGCACGCGAAGGCCACGGTCAGCGTCAGCCAGAGGCCGGGGATCGCGGAGACGGGCGCGCTCACGAAGAGCGAGACGAAGTAGATCTGGAAGCCGATCAGGCCGAGCGCGGTCCCCCGGTCGCCGAACCGCCGCGAGTACACCGCCACGAAGATCAGCAGGACGAAGAAGAGGTCACCCGCGACGACGCGGGAGTTGAGCAGCGCCCCGAGAGCGATGGCCGCGAGCGCCACGGGCAGGCCGCACGCCAGCGTGACGGCCTGGCCGCGCACCTCCTTCTCCTGGATCGCGAAGGTGGCGACCATCGCCGTGATCGCGCCGGCGACGAGCTGCGTCACCGGGGTGCCGATCAGGGCGAGCACCGCCAGGGCGAGCAGGATCGCCCCCACCGTGCGCAGCCCCGCCATGAGGCGCAGAAGCCCCGGGTCGGACGCCGAGAAGCGGTCCCAGACGCCCTTCGCTGTCCGTCGTGCCGATGCCATCGCGATCCCCGTACTCCCACTTGCGCCTGCTCGGTGCCTTGCGGCGCTGCCCAGCATCGCACGAGTGCCTGTACGGAGATCAAGGCTGGTCGGAGGGGGTGCGCGCGGCCTCGGTGACGGACGCTCACCGGCCCGCTCCTCCGATCCCGTAGGGTTTGCGCTCCCGTCACTCCAGGAGGCACCGTGTCGCTCATCGGCCGTACGTCCCAGGCAGACCCGGCATGACGGCGCGCGTGGCGGTCGGGGACACCGTCGAGGACTTCACGCTGCCGGACGAGACCGGCGTCGAGCGCGGCCTCGGGGAACTCCTCGCCGAAGGACCCGTCGTCCTGTTCTTCTACCCGGCCGCCCTCACCCCCGGGTGCACCGCCGAGGCCTGCCACTTCCGCGACCTCGCCGCGGAGTTCGCCGCGGCGGGCGCGCGGCCCGTGGGCATCAGCTCCGACGGTGTGGAGCGCCAGATGGAGTTCGCCGAGCGGCACGGCCTCGGCTTCCCGCTGCTCTCGGACCCCGAGGGCGTGGTGCGCGACCGGTTCGGCGTGACCCGGGGCTTCTCCCTCGCGCCGACGAAGCGCGTCACGTTCGTCATCGCCGGGGACCGCACCGTCGCCGAGGTGGTCCGCAGCGAGATCCGCATGAGCGCCCACGCCGACCGCGCGCTCGAAGCGGTACGCCGGCTGCGGGGGAGCGCGGCCTGACACAGGCTCTCAGGGACCCGTGGGCTGTAGGTGTTTCGAAAGTGGCGTCGCCGGACAGGCGCGACTTTCGCGGCACGCCCTAGATGTATTGATCACGAGCATTGTTGACACGGGGGTCTTGATCAAAGGCGAAGACCTCCGGTGTGGTGGAGGTGTCTAGGCTCCACACCACACACGGAGGTCTTCGTGTCCCACCGTAATGCCCGGCTGACTGTTCATGGCAGGCGGCTGTTGATCCAGCGCGTCCGTTCCGGCCGCCCGGTCGC